>SAUS01000104.1 GCA_004000625.1 Candidatus Cibiobacter qucibialis
GGCATCTGCCGCACCTCGCTCGCCGTATCGGCACTTAGAATTATGCGGTATTGCCCTCTGTTCTTTAACCCGCTTATCCTCTCGCGCACCCGCGGATCTCATCCAGCGTTTTCACGCCGTGGGCATCCATCCATTCCCCAATCTCGGCAGTAATGCGAGTGCAGGCTTTCGGGTCCAGGAAGTTTGCAGTGCCCACCTGAACGGCGGCTGCACCGGCCATGATGAACTCCAGCGCATCGCGGCCGGTCAGGATACCGCCCAGCCCGATGACAGGGATATTGACGGCTCCCACAGCCTGCCACACCATGCGCAGTGCAATGGGGCGGATGGCCGGGCCGGAAAGCCCGGCAAAGGTGTTGTTGAACACCGGGCGGCGCTTTTCCAGATCAATGGCGCAGGCCTGGAAGGTATTGCACAGGCTGATGCCATCGGCACCGGCAGCTTCCACGGCCTTGCACATATCGGGGATGCTCTCTGCCTGGGGGCTGAGCTTGACCACCAGCGGCACAGTGCACACTTTGCGCACAGCGGAAACCACCTCTTCGGCGTCCTTGGCGCGGATGCCGAACGCCAGGCCACCCTGCTTGACGTTGGGGCAGCTGATGTTCAGTTCCAGCACATCAATGCCTGCGGCGCACAGCTTCTGCACACCCTCCACGTTTTCCTCAATGGTATGGCCGCCCAGGTTGACCCAGACGGAGGTGCCGCAGGTTTTCATGGCGGGCAGCTCGTTTTCAATAAAGTGCTGCACGCCGGGGTTCTGCAGGCCGATGGAGTTCATCAGGCCGGAGGGAGTTTCCAGCAGGCGCTCGCCGTCGTTGCCGGGCTGACCGTTCAACGTCAGGCCTTTGCCAGAAATGCCGCCCAGCACGCGCAGGTCCTCAATGCCTGCATATTCCGGGCCGAAACCAAAGGTGCCGGAAGCGGCAATGACCGGGCCGGCCAGCTGCTTGCCAAACAGATTTACGCGAAGGTCTGCCATCAATCAAACACCTCCTCAGCTTTGAACACGGGGCCGTCTTTACATACGGTCTTGGCCCCCACCTTGGTGCGGCAGGTGCAGCCCAGGCAGGCGCCAAGGCCGCAGGCCATCTTGCGTTCCAGGCTGGCCACGCAGGGCGTGCCGCTCTGGGCGCACAGCTGGTATACGCCGCGCATCATCACCATGGGGCCGCAGGTCAGCACCATGGCGAACTGTTCCGGGTGCAGGATGCCGGTTACCAGGCCGTGGTAACCCACCGCGCCGGAATCCGTTGCAATGCTGATGGCGGCGCAGTAAGGCAGGAAAGCTTCCAGCCCATAGGGCTCATCACGGAAGCCGCAGTACAGTTCCGGCTTGCAGCCCGCCGCAGCCAGCTCCTTGCAGAGCTGCAGCAGCGGCGCGGTGCCAATACCGCCGCCCACAACAGCGATCTTGCCGTTTTTGCCGCCTGCCGCCCGGGCGATCGCGGCCACATCAAATCCGTTGCCGCATGGGCCGGTCACCGTCAGGGTGTCGCCCTCTTTCAGGGCGGCCAGCTTCTGGGTTCCCTCACCCTTGACCTGATACAGGAAAGTCAGTGCGCCGGTCGCGGCGTCAAAATCATGCACGCTGATGGGGCGGGACAGGATGGGCGTTTCGTTGGCAGCCCAGGCGCGCAGCATAAAGAACTGCCCCGCCTTGGCCGGGCGGCTGGCATCCGGCCACTGCACCGTCAGGCAGCGGATATCCGCTGCAACGGTATTCTGGCGCAGGACCGTTACCTTACAGCTTGTTGCATTCACCCTGGATATCCTCCTTCATTCGCACGCATTCATTATAAGCAGCTTCATCAAAGGCAACGCCGGGCTGCTTTTTGTAAGCCAGCAGGATGCCGCGGCTGGAGTTGACCACACCGCCGTTGCTGTTGTTCATATACTGGGCAATATCGGCAGCTTTGCCGCCCTGTGCGCCGTAGCCGGGGATCAGGAAGAAGGTCTGGGGGTAAGCAGCGCGGATGGCGGTTGCTTCCTCGGTATGGGTGCCGCCGATGACCAGACCGATGCTGGAATAACCAGATTCGCCGATGTAATCCCTGCCCAGCTCGCTCAGGCTGTCGCCCACCAGGTCGTACACATGGCGGCCGTCCTCCAGCTTTTTATATTCAAAATCTTTTGCGCCGGGGTTGGAGGTGCGGCACAGTACAAACAGGCCCTTGCCCTGTTCCTTGCAGTACGGCAGGTAGGGGCTGATGGAATCCAGGCCCATATAGGGGGCCAGCGTGATGATATCAGCCTCAAAGTCGCCGGTAAAGTGTGCCTTGGCGTACATCTCGGCGGTTTTGGCAATATCGCCGCGCTTGATATCGGCAATGACCGGCAGGCCGGTGGCGCGCACCATCTTCAGGGTTTCGGCGTAAGCGCGCATGCCATCCAGACCAAGGGATTCATAATAAGCGATCTGAACCTTGTAGCAGCCTGCGGAAGCCTTGGTGGCTTCAATAATGCGGCGGTTGAATTCCACCACATTTTCACCGGCAGTCTTGGTGTAGTCCACCACATCTGCGGGCAGGTAGCTGAACTCGGTATCCAGACCCACACACACCGGGCCGTTGGCTGCCACGCTGGCATACAGTTTATCCATGTTGGTCATTGCTGTTCCTCCGTTTTCTGTATCAAAAAAGCTCGTTCAAACTTTTCTGCGGGTTACTGTTTATCTTTCTGGTAGGTCACTTTACCGCCCTTGATGGTCATCATGACCTGGCCATAGAAGCTTTCGCCGTCATAGGGGCAGTTTTTGCTCTTACTGTGCAGCTCGTCCGCATGTACGGTAAACATGTGGTCGGTATCCACCAGAACAATATCGGCATCAAAGCCGGGCACCAGGCGGCCCTTATGCTCATCCAGGCCAAGCACCTGAGCGGGGCCGGAGCTCATCAAAAAGCTCAGCATTTCCAGCGGCAAGCCCTCCATGCGGCACAATTTGGTGTAGCACACGGCAAAGGCGGTTTCCAGCCCAACCATACCGGCAGCGCCCTTGGCCTTATCCTCGGCGCTGTGGGGGGCATGGTCGGTGCCGATGCAGCTGACTGTGCCATCCTTAATTGCCGTCACCAGGGCGGCCACATCGTCCGCCTTGCGGATGGGTGGGTTGACCTTATACTGCAGGCGGGAATCATCGAACCACAGGTGATGCGGGGTCACTTCGCAGCTGACCATTGCACCGCGGCGGCGGCTCTGGCGCACCATATCCACAGATTCTTTGGTGGAAACATGGCACATATGCAGGCGGGTGCCGTAATATTCGGCCAGGTGGCAGTTGCGCACCGTCTCAATGTTTTCGGCCAGGCGGTAATCCCACGGGCTGATCTCGCGGTCCTCTGCGTGGGACATCACGGTCAGACCACGCTCGGCTGCCACAGCAAACACGCGAGCCATCGTGGCGTTATTCATCACGCCGTTGCCGTCCTCGGTGATAAACTTGATATCATCCGGCAGGTCCAGCAGATGGTCAATGGTGTGGCCGTCAAAGTTTTTGGTAATGGAAACGGTCTGGTTGGCATCACACAGGCCAATCTCGCGCGCTTTCTCCTCCACCTCATGCACGATCTCTGCCGAAGAGCAGACCGGCTTGGTGTTGGGCATCAGGTTGACGAAAGTATATCCGCCTGCCGCTGCAGCCGCAGAGCCGGTGGCAATATCCTCTTTATATTCAAAGCCGGGGGTACGCCAATGGCAGTGGGTATCAATAAACGCGGGCAGAATGGTCAGCCCTTTTGCATTGATCACCTCGCCTGCTTCCGGCAGGTCGGTTCCGATTGCTCTAATTTTGCCGTCCGCGATCAGATAATCGCAGATGCGGCCCTCGTAGTCCCGTGCATTTTTAATCAGCATGGCTGGCCCTCCTTTTGGTGTGGGGTTGCAAGATTCTGTGTGAGAATTTGTGGTGGTTGTGGGCGCGGCAGGAACAGCCTATCCTCACGTTAAGTGCCAACTTTGCGCGGCGTGGCGATAGCTTGTTGGCGGTGGTGCAGGGTTTGCTGCTCCCCCCAGCAGTAGGGCCAGGTTGTCTCCTCCACCCATTCGCCGCCTGTTCGGCGGCGGGTGAACAGAGGAACATCCTATCTCCGCGCCAAGTGCCGCCTGCGGCGGTTGCGCTCCGAAACGCGCCTGCGGGCGCAGCGCTCTGCGCTCCGGCTGTTTTTTGCACCGCGCTTCGCGCGATTGCGCGGCGATAGCCGCGCAGGCAAAAAAATAACTTTTCCCCAAAAGAGGAAAAGTCAAAAAGAAGCACCTGATACAGCGTGGGGAAGAAACACTGCACCGTGGGTTTTATCGCAGCAGGACAAGCCTTCGCGGATGGATATCATGGCACAGTTCACCCTTTCACATATGATTTTAATTATTGTACCATGCCGGGACAATGGTGTCAACACAACACGAAATGTTGCACCAAGAGGGATTTTTTGTATTTTTGTGTCAACTTTTGGGCAATATGTCAAAACAGCGTGCAAGCCTCTTTTCTCCCAGCGGAACATATCCTGCAGACCTTCTATTTTTGCTGCTGCCATAGCCGCTTTGCCTTTATTTTATCAAAGCAAAACAGCGGTCCCTCCCTTGTAGGAAAGGCCGCCGCTTCAGACAATCCGTTGTCATGCGTTCTCTTTCATCTTCGCGGAGCAATCTCTTCATTCTGCGCAGCATATCGTATTACTTTTTATCTCCGCCAATCTGCTGGTCGATATAATCGTTCAGTTCTTCTATTGCGTCAGCCCACTTTGTATCATCCATGTTGACCTTTTTCCCTGGCCGCGCTGGTTCTGACTGCACTGCTTCCGGTGTGTTCTGTGCCGGTTCTACTGTTTGCACCGGTGCTTCCGTCTGTACCGGCTGCGTGTCATTCTGGCGGGCATTCAGTGCCCCGCTTGCCCCCAAAGCTGCCGTCACTGCAATCAAAGCAACTGCGCAAAGGCCTATCACTTGTTTTTTCATCGTTTCAGCGCCCTCCTTTTTATCTATGGCAATACCGCATAATTCTAAGTGCCGATACGGCAAGCGAGGTGCGGCAGATGCTAAGCCAAAAGCGCAGATAATACTGGATGTCTTATCGAGCATTTTGGCAACGCAGATGCCGTGCCGCAGCTGCCGGAGCGGTGCTTAAGCCGCAAGGCGGGAATTGTGCGGTGTTGCCCTATTACATATTTCCAGCTGCCGAGCCTGCTTTGTTATCATTATCGTATCATTTTTAAGTAACAGTTGTCAATCCTATTTATCCCCATGCTTTTTCTACTCCACAGCTTTTACGGCAGCAAAAAAGCAGCCCCTCCCTTGCGGGAAAGGCTGCTTTTTAGAACAAATCAGTTACAATCAGTTCTGCTTCATCTTAGCGAAGCACTCGCTGCAGTAGACCGGACGGTCTTCGCGCGGCTGGAAGGGCACCTTGCAGGTCTTGCCGCAGCTTGCGCAAACGGCGTCGAACATCTGGCGCTCACCACGGGTAGCGTTCTTGCGGGCATCGCGGCATGCCTTGCAGCGCTGGGGCTGGTTCTCGAAACCACGGCTTGCGTAGAACTCCTGCTCACCGGCGGTCCAAACGAACTCTTTGCCGCAATCTTTGCATACCAAAGTCTTGTCTTCGTACATAGTGGGTATCTCCTCTTTGTTTACTTGCCCGCGGAAGAATTTCAACCAACGCTTGGGGTCACCAATGAACTGATTGCTAAGCTACTGGGGGCATTGTTTATATGTCCAGGCCAAAACGCCTGAATCCAAATTCATTCTCGCACTTCATCACTGCGCAGCTTTTTGCGGGCGCGCATCAGGGCGTTTTCCACCGCTTTGGGGGTGCAGTGCAGCAGTTGGGCTGTCTGGGCGGCGGTGTGCCCCTCCAAACTGGCAAGCAGACTGCCGCGTTCCAGGGGCGAAAGCTGCGTGTTGATGCGTTCCAGCACGGCGGCGCAGCGCTCGTTGGCAATGGCAAGCTCTTCCGGCCCCGGCGCGGCAGAATTTTCCGGCAGGGGCACACTGTTGTTCAGCGGAGCATGCTTTTTGCGGGTGGCACTGCGGCGGGCATCCTGCTGTGCGTTGGCAATACAGGCTGCGGCATACGCGGTAAAGGGGACTTTTTTATCCGTCCGGTAGCTGCGCACGGCATGGAACAGGCCAATCAGCCCTTCCTGCACCGCATCGTCAAAGTCAAGGCCGGGTGCTGCAGCGGCAGCGGCGCCTTTGCGTATGGCAGGCATCATGGCGGTGATCAGCGCGGCAATAGCGCTTTCCTCCCCAGCCTGTGCCTGCTGCAGCAGCTCGTCATCCATCTGCTGCGGCATGGCTACTTTCCTCCCTGGATAAATGCGATTGTTCTTATTTTACCGTTTAACGCCGCGTTTGTCAATAAAATTTTGCCCTGTACGTTAAATAATCCCTTCCTCAAGAGAGGGATTTGCCGCACTGTGGCTGCGCCATGCTCCTACCTTCCTTTAAGAACCCCCATCGTCGGCAGATCTCCGCCAATGGAAACGGTTTCAGAGTCGTTCGGCAAATCGGACACTTTAGGCAACACCGCACAATTCCCGCCTTGCGGCTTAAGCACCGCTCCGGCAGCTGCGG
>SAUS01000105.1 GCA_004000625.1 Candidatus Cibiobacter qucibialis
CGGCATATTTGCGATATGCAGTTTGCGGATGTTGCTTGTGCATTAAAAACGCAAACTGCTATAAATCAGAGGAATCCTGGCTGACGTCTGCTTATCAGCTTCTTACTTTTCCACCTGGAACAAATTCTGCTGACGGGTTGCTTTGGCACCGATGTTGTTATACTCCAAATTGAAGTACCCATGCACCCAGGCATCCAGCTCTGCATTCTCGCCGTAGGTGTGGGTCACGCCGTCCGCGTCCATATAGTCATTGGCGGCTGTCACCACCGGGGCCACCTGCTTGAGTGCCAGCAGGTACTGGTAATACGGGGTCAGCGGCAGCCCGGCATTTTCCACCAGGGTGGGAGCCAGCATGCACATATCCATGCGGTTGTACTCGTCGGTGGCGCTGGTCTGGCCTGCGTTTTCCAGCGGGTAGTTTGCCCAGATCAGGTAGGGCGTGCTGCGCTCCAAAATCTGCAAATTGTTCTCATCGGTAAAGGTATGGTCGGCCACATGATCCACAAAGCTGGGGGCGTGGTCGCCTGCCATGGCAACAATCACCTTGCGGCCGGTCTTTTCGTACTGCTCGGTCAGGTATTCGGTCAGTTCGCCAAAGGCACGGTCGGTCATATAGATGTTGCTCAGGTATTCATCCATGATGGAATCATACTCGCCGTAATCGGTTGCGGCATGCACGATATCCTCCTCCGGGGGGTTCATATCGTAATCGCCGTGGCTCTGGATGGAAACCAGGAACACAAACCGCGGCTGGTCCTCCGGCATTGCTTCATACAAACCTTCCAGGTCGCGGTAGGTGGCGCTGTCGGTCTGGTAGGGGCGGCTGCCATAGGTTTCCTTGGTCGGAAAATCATCCTGGAAGTGGGTCTCGTCAAAGCCCAGCGTCAGCCAGGCAGAATCGCGGCGGTAGTTGGAGTTGGTATAGGGGTGGGCTGCCAGCGTGGCATACCCCAGATCTTTCAGGTTGCTGACCAGGCTGTTTGCCTTGTGCAGGTTCAACCAGTTGAACGGTGTGATGGAGGGCATCAGCATCAGCGAGTTGGAGGAAAGCATCTCGTACTCGCTGGAGTTGGTGCCGCCGCCCACATGCGGGCTGATGGTGTGGCCATAAATGGAGTTGGGCAGGTTTTTGGTCACCTGCATGATCTCCTGGTCGGCCTGCAGGTCCGTTACCAGGTCAAAGTCATAAAAGCTTTCGGACAGGATCAGGAACACATCGGGGTAGTCCTGCTCGTTTGCCGTTTCGGGGCTGGCCTGATAGTCCTGCGCCATTGCAGCGGCCTCGGTGGCGGCGTCCTCGCTGTAGCCGTCCGGCTGCAGGATGGGGTCCACCATCAGGCTGGCGGCTTCAAGGCTACCCGCCAGGTAGCCGTACTTATAATAGGTTTCCTGCCAGGCCCAGCCGTAAGTGGCGGCGGGCTTGATGGGGTTGGGGCTGAAATACCCCAGATACAGCACCGCAAAAATGCCGCAGGCGCAGGCCAGCGCATGAGCGCCGCGCTGTTTCCAGCTGCGCTTATGCTTGCCGGCCAGTTTGACCTGCACAACGGCAGCCACCAGCACCGGGATGTACAGCAGCGCAATGGTAATAACTGTCTGGGTAATGTGCAGGGTATAACTGCCCATCACCTCTGCCGCGGTGCCCAGGTTCAGGATGTCCTGCGGCATCAGGGCGGAACCATGCAGGTCCCGCGTGTAATAGTTGACCAGCGCCAGCACGGTAAAAATCAGGCCGGAAACGCCGGTTGCAATGCCCCAGCTGCCGCACAGGGCAAACACCACCAGCGTCAGGCAGAACGCCGTCAGCGCATTGAGCGGTGCGTATACCGGCCACTGCCCCGCCATGTAGTTGGCAGTTACGCCGTCAGAAATTTCTAACTGGTAGCGCGCCACAAAGGCCGCTGCCACAGCCAGCGCAAATGGCAGCACCGTGCCAAGCCAGAAGCGCTTGCTTTTTAATGTTTTTTTGATGTTTTGCATGGGTATCCTGTTCCTTCGCTTTGTTTGTTCATTAAGTTGCGGTCAACATTCCGCGTCAACACGCCGAATGTCCGGTATGCCCGCAAAAGGGCATATTAGGTTAGTATATCACATTTTATGCCGGTTGTGAATCACCGTTTTTCGGCCAAATGCTGCCACTTGTTCCAAATCTGGCCCGCCCGCGCAGATTTTGCATTTACCAACCTACGCTTTCATGTTATAATATTAATTAATCATCATTTTACCCCATAGACGGAGGCTATTCTATGAAAATTCCTGCAAAAGGTTTTACTCACGGCGGCAAGTTCCATGCAGACGATGTGTTTGCCACAGCGCTGCTGATGATTGTGCGGCCGGATATCAAAGTAACCCGCGGTTTTGTTGTGCCGGATGGTTTTGACGGCATTGTGTACGATGTGGGCTGCGGTATGTTTGACCACCACCAGGAACCGCGCGAAAGCCGCCCCAACGGCGTGCCCTATGCGGCCTTTGGCCTGCTGTGGCGCGTGTTGGGTGCCCAGCTGGTGGGTGCCCACCAGGCCCGCCTGCTGGATGAAAATTTTGTTCAGCCCCTGGACTTGAACGATAACACCGGCGAACAGAACTCCCTGGCCGATGCCATCGGCAGCTTTAACCCCGTGTGGGATTCCGGCGAAGATTCCGATGCCTGCTTCTGGCGCGCCGTGCCCTTTGCCAAGCAGGTGCTTGAAAACGAGATTGCCGCAGCCAACGCCGTGAACCGCGCGGACGAGACCGTCCAGAACGCCTACAAGAACTCCAAGGACGGCATTGTGGTCCTGCCGGACTACATGCCCTGGAAAAACGGCCTGTACAAAACCGATGCCCTGTTTGTTGTCTACCCCAGCCAGCGCGGCGGCTACAGCGCCCAGTGCGTGACCGATTACAAGACCCGCCGCAGCAAGGTGCCGTTCCCGCCCGCATGGGGCGGCCAGCCGGAGGAGATCCTGCGCGAAAAGAGCGGCCTGGCTCTCAAGTTCTGCCACCCCAGCCGTTTCCTTGTCACCGCGGAAACCAAAGAGGATGCCATTGAGGCATGCCGCCGTGCCCTGCGCGCCGCCGGAAGGCCGGTGAGCGCACAGTGAGCGCCGAAACTCTAGAGCAGTTTGGTCCCCGCCCCAGCACCGCGGCAGACTGCCAGCCAGACCCGGCTTCCGCCTGGGTCTACATGGTGCGCTGCGCGGATGGCAGCCTGTATTCCGGCTGGACCAATGACCTTGCCCGTCGCCTGCGCGCCCACAAGGGCGGCAAGGCCGGTGCCAAGTATACCCACGCCAAAGGTGCCGTTAAGCTGACCTATGCCGAGCGCTGCACCGATAAAAGTGCCGCCCTGAAGCGGGAAGCCTCCCTGAAAAAGCTGCCAAAACCCGAAAAGGAAGCCCTTGCCGCCCAGTGGACCGCTGAAAACACCATCACCCTGCGGGATGCCGCGCCGGAGGACGCCGCTGCCGTGGCGGAGCTGTACAACTGGTATGTCACCCACTCCACGGCCACTTTCCAGTATGACCTGTGTACCGAGGAATTCCAGCGCGAAAATATCGCCCATGTGCAGCAGCGCGCGCCGTTCCTGGTTGCCGTCAATGCAGCGGGCAAGCTGTGCGGCTTTGCCTGCGCCCACCCCTGGCACAGCCGCACAGCGTATGCGTGGGATGTGGAGCTAACCGTTTACTGCGCCCACGACTGTGTGGGCCAGGGGGTTGGCGGGCGGCTGTACAAAGCCCTGCTGGACGGCGTGCGCCAGCGCGGCTACTGCAACGCCGTTGCCCTTGTGACCGGCCAGAACAAAGAGAGCTGCGCGTTCCATAAAGCGCTCGGCTTCAAAAAAATCGGCGTGGAACCCCGCACTGGGTACAAGTTCGGCCAATGGTTGGACCTTGCCTATTGGTGGATGGACCTGCGCCCCGGCCAGGAGCCTCCGGAGCCGGTGCGCCTGGGGCGATAAAACTGCATAACACAAAATTAAGCGGGGCACTGCTGATTGGCAGCGCCTCGCTTTTGTTATAAAGGCAATACCGCATAATTCTAAGTGCCGATACGGCGAGCGAGGTGCGGCAGATGCTAAGCCAAAAGCGCAGATAATACTTTGTGTATTATCGAGCATTTTGGCAACGCAGATGCCGTGCCGCAGCCGCCGGAGCGGTGCTTGAGCCGTTAGGCGGGAATTGTGCGGTATTGCCTAAAGATTTGTAGGGCGCGATGCCCTCATCGCGCCGCGGAGAAACGTAAATCCATCCACCGCAAACCTGTAAACGATCTGTAGAGGACGATGCCTGCATCGTCCCGCATACTGAGCTGCAACCATGGGATACTGTCATCAACATCCTATCTCCCCGCCGCGCGTTTTTGTTTTCCACAAGAAGCCCCTCTGTTTGTGGAAAACCGTTCAGATTCTTTTCACTTTTCCCTGTCGTTACGCGGTCTGCATTCCTGTTTTTGCCCACAAACTGCCCTTGTTCACGCAAAGTTTACCGGAATTTCCAGCTATTTCATGCCTTGTTCATCCGCAGTTCATTTTTATTCTTCATGATAGAATCTATCGGGGGCCCCTATTACCGCCCCCAACTGGAGGAATTGTTATGCACGAAACCCAACAGCCGCGCGACCCCAAAAAGACGACCGGCATTGTATATGCCGTGATCCTTGTGGTGTTGCTGCTGCTCAATTTCTGGGCCTTCCCCGCCATGATGAAAGGCCAGGTCAAACAGGTCGATTACGGCACCTTCCTGAACATGCTCGAAGGCGGCGAACTGAGCACCGTTGAAATTCAGGATCAGCAAATCTATTTTGTGGACAAAAACGATACCACCTACTGCACCAACTCCATTGCGCAGGACCTGCAGCTGGTCAACCGGTTGGAAAGCGCCGGCGTTTCCTTTGGCAAGGTGTACAACCAGACCACCTGGGTGGATACCCTGCTGGGCTGGGTCATCTCGCTGCTGCCCATGATCATTCTGATCGTCTGGTTCAACCGCATGATGCGCAAGCGGGTCGGTGAAATGACCGGCGGCGCCAACAGCATGATTTTTGGCGGCGGCAAATCCGGTGCCAAACAGTATGTCGTTGAGGATGGCAAGTCCATCAAATTTGCCGATGTTGCCGGTGAGGACGAAGCCAAAGAGAGCCTGCAGGAAATCGTTGACTTCCTGCATAACCCCAAGCGTTACGAGGATATCGGTGCCAAAATGCCCAAGGGCGTTCTGCTTGTCGGCCCCCCGGGCACCGGTAAAACCCTGCTGGCCCGCGCTGTTGCCGGCGAAGCCGGTGTTCCCTTCTTCTCCATTGCGGGTTCTGAATTTGTCGAGATGTTCGTCGGCATGGGCGCTTCCAAGGTGCGTGACCTCTTCAAACAGGCCAACGAAAAAGCCCCCTGCATTGTCTTTATTGATGAGATCGATACCATCGGCAAAAAGCGTGACGGTGCTTCCGGTATGGGCGGCAACGATGAACGCGAGCAGACCCTGAACCAGCTGCTGACCGAAATGGACGGGTTTGACGCCGCCAAGGGTGTTATCATTCTGGCCGCCACCAACCGTCCTGAATCCCTTGACCCCGCATTGACCCGCCCCGGCCGTTTTGACCGTCGTGTGCCCGTGGAGCTGCCCGACCTGAAAGGCCGCGAAAGCATCCTGCGCCTGCACGCTCAAAAGGTCAAAATCGGCCCCGACTGTGACTTTGCCGTGGTTGCCCGCATGACTCCCGGTGCTTCCGGTGCCGAGCTGGCCAATATCATCAACGAAGCCGCCCTGGGCGCTGTGCGCCACCACCGCATGGCCGTTACCCAGTACGACCTGCAGGAAGCCGTGGATACCATCCTGGCCGGTGCCCAGAAAAAGAATAAGATCCTGAGCGACAAAGAAAAGTGCATCGTGGCCTACCACGAAGTCGGCCATGCCATGGTTGCCGCCCTGCAGAGCCATTCCGCCCCCGTGCAGAAAATCACCATTGTGCCGCGCACTTCCGGCGCGCTGGGTTTCACCATGCAGGTAGAGGACGGCGACCACACCCTGATGACCAAGGAAGAGATCCTGGCCAAAATTGCCACCATGACCGGTGGCCGTGCCGCCGAAGAAGTTGTGTTCAACTCCATCACCACCGGCGCATCCAACGATATCGAGCAGGCCACCAAGATGGCCCGCGCCATGATTACCCGCTACGGCATGACCGACGACTTTGACATGGTTGCCCTGGAAACCGTGAACAACGCCTACCTGGGCGGCGATGCCAGCCTGGCCTGCAGTGAGCGCACAGCCGCCACAGTGGACGATAAGGTCGTGGAAGTCGTCAAGCAGCAGCATGAAAAAGCCAAACAGATGCTGATTGAAAACCGCGGCAAGCTGGACGAGATCGCCAAGTACCTGTACGAGAAAGAAACCATCACCGGCGAAGAGTTCATGCGCATCCTGACCGCTGTTCCCCAGCTGCCCACCGGTGCCGTGGAACAGTAAAGGCAACACCGCACAATTCCCGCCTGACGGCTTAAGCACCGCTCCGGCGGCTGCGGCACGGCATCTGCGTTGCCAAAATGCTCGATAATACACAAAGTATTATCTGCGCTTTTGGCTTAGCA
>SAUS01000106.1 GCA_004000625.1 Candidatus Cibiobacter qucibialis
CGGCTGCGGCACGGCAACTGCGTTGCCAAAATGCTCGATAATGTCGGGTTGCGGTACCCGCATCGTGCTTCGGGGGCAAAAGCCCCTCGCACTCTGCGACCGCTGCCCCTGCTTCGGTTCGCTGTTTCCGCCACTGGCGGCGCTCACCTTTGCAGCATCCAGTATTATCTGCGCTTTTGGCTTAGCAGCTGCCGCACCTCGCTCGCCGTATCGGCACTTAGAATTATGCGGTATTGCCCAAAGCCGGAACCATCAAGTAAGAAAAAGCGGAAGAACCAGTGCGACGACCCCAAATACCGCAAACAGCACACCGCCGATTTTGGTGTTCAGGATATAGAAGTCCGACGGTCCGTCTGCCGCATAGGACTTCCACTGCTCTGTCAGCGCCCAGAGCCATTCCGGTTTCAGGAAAATCAGGATGCCGCCAACGATAAATGCAATACAGCCGAAAGGGTACCACCATGGCATAACATCGACCTCCCAACAAAATCAAACGGTCTGTGCGGCAAACAGGCGGACGCCCGCTGAGTTATAGCCCCAGCAGTACCGGCACAACATTCAGCACGACCATAACAACAGCAAAAGCAATAAAGCAGCCGTAAATAATCCTGGAGGTTCGACTCGCAGCTTTTTTGATGCAGAACGCCAGAAAAAGGATCCAGACCAGGTATGCCACAACCAGAAACACAAGGTTGTGGGCCAGAAACGCCAAGAAGAACAGCATGTTTACAATTTTAATGCCGTTTTCGGAGAAGAGCAGCTGTTTGAATTTTTCCATGTTTCTCTCACTTTCTGGTCATGTTCCAATGGAATAAGGGGCTTTTTTCCAGTATATCAGATAACTGCCTCCTGCGCCACCCCAAAACAAAAAGCACCCGGAAAAATCCGGGTGCCAGTTCATGATGATATAAGCAGAAATCAGCGCTCTTCCAGCGGCAGGTACTCCTGCGGCTCGCCCAGGTATTTGTAAGCGGGGCGAATGATGCGGTTGGCGTACTCAACTTCTTCTACGCGGTGGGCGCACCAGCCGGGTACACGGGCAATGGCAAACAGCGGGGTGTACAAATCTTCGCTGATGCCCAGCATGCGGTAGATCAGGCCGCTGAACAGGTCCACGTTGGCGCAAACCTTTTTGGGGCCGTGCTTTTCTTCGGCAAAAATCTCCGGGGCCAGGCGCTCAATGCTGCACAGCATGTTATATTCTTCATCGTAGCCTTTTTTGTAGGCAAGGCTGCGGGCGTGGTTTTTCAGGATCTGGGCGCGCGGGTCGCTCAGGGTGTACACCGCGTGGCCCATGCCGTAAATCAGGCCGCTGCCGTCACCGGCTTCCTTGCGGATGATCTTGCGCAGCATCTCGCGCACTTCGTCGTCATCCTCCGGGTGCTCCACATTGGCCAGAATGTAATCCAGCTGGTGCATAACTTTCAGGTTGGCGCCGCCGTGCTTGGGGCCTTTCAGGGCACCGATGGCCGCAGAGATGGCTGCGTATGTATCGGTGCCGGAGGAGGACAGCACACGGGTGGTAAAGGTGGAGCAGTTGCCGCCGCCGTGGTCTGCGTGAACCAGCAGGCACAGATCCAGCAGGCGTGCTTCCTCGTGGGTGAACTTCTGGTCTGCACGGTAGGAGCTCAGAATGTGCTCCGCAGTGCTCTGCCCGGCGATGGGGTAATGGAAGTACATGCTTTCGTGGTCATACACACGGCGCTTGAGCTGGTAGGCGTTCACCATCATGGTGGGCAGCTCGGCAATCAGGTTGATGCTCTGGGTCAGGATGTTGGGCAGGCTCAGATCATCGGCGTGCTCGTCATAGCTGTACATCGAAAGCACGCTGCGCGCCATCTTATTCATAATGTTGGGGGAGGGCGAGTTCATGATCATGTCGTCCGCAAAGCCCTTGGGCAGTTCGCGGTGCTCATCAATCAGCTTGCAGAACCGGGCATACTGTTCCTGGGTGGGCAGTGCGCCAAACAGCAGCAGCCACACCACTTCCTCAAACATGAAGCGGTCGTTCTTGTCGGCTTCGGCGGCCAGAGTGTCAATATCAATGCCGCGGTAAACCAGGCGGCCCGGAATGGGGCGGATGGTGCCTTCGGGCAGCTTTTCGTAACCAATAACGCTGGAAACATTGGTAATGCCCGCCAGAACACCGGTGCCGTCCGGGTTGCGCAGGCCGCGCTTAACGCCAAGGCGGTCCGCAATGTGGGGGTCAAGATGCTTGTTGTGTGCAATATACTCATTGCACAAAAGTTCAATATCTTCCGGGTCAAGCGCCGGAACATCCGGGTAATACATCAGATGCGCCCTCCTTACTTTCCTGCAAAAGCGCCGCTGGGGCTTTTGCCTGCACTCTATTACCAGCACGTGCAAAAAACGGGCACAGCGCCCGCAGTGCGCCCTGCCCGCCGCCATGCGGGCCAAAAACGCTTCAAAGTGCTGAACAGTTACAATTTTATAGTATTTGAGCGCTGTAGTCAAGCATGAATCTTAAAGAATTGTAAACGCGAACGAAACATGACTTTATAAAATAAAGTTTGAATCCGCAAAATACAGGTGCAACTTTAATGAATTACGTTGACAAGGCTGACCAAAATGGGTATACTCAAACTGTAATGCTATTAAAACAAATTTTTTGCAGGTGTGGTTCAGCTTTTGGCAGGTTTGCCCTGCGTTAAGGCGCGGCCCACCGGCAAAAAGCAGTCCGGCAGGGCGGGGCAAACGGCCACGGCACGCCGCACCCCTGCCGCTTTTTTAGAAAGGGGCAAACCGATATGAAGGCAGTTTTGATTCCTGGTGACGGCATTGGCCGCGAAATTGCGCAGAGCGTGCGCAAAATTTCGGATGTTTTGGCAACCGGTATTGAATGGGAAGAATACGCCGCTGGCGCAGAGTACGCCGCAGAGCATGGTGAGCTTTTGCAGCCCGGCGCACTGGATGCCATTGAAGAATACGGCTGGGCGCTGAAAGGCCCCACCGCAACCCCTATCGGCAAAGGGTTCCGCAGCATCAACGTGCAGCTGCGCCAGCGCTTTAATACCTACGCCAACCTGCGCCCCGTGCGCACCCTGCCCGGTGTGCCCACCCGCTTTGAAAATGTGGACCTTGTTATTGTGCGCGAAAACACCGAGGACCTGTATAAAGGCATCGAGTACATGCTGAACGATGAGATCGCCAACGGCGTAAAGCTCATCACCAAGCCCGCCTGCGAGCGCATCTGCCGTTTTGCCTTTGATTACGCTGCCGCCAACGGCCGTAAAAAGGTGACTGCAGTCCATAAGGCCAACATCATGAAGCTGACCGACGGCATGTTCCTGTCCACCTTCCGCGAGGTCGCCAAGGATTACCCCGCCATTGAAGCAGACGACTGCATTATTGACGCCCTGTGCATGAAGCTGGTGCAGAAGCCGGAGCAGTTTGATGTTCTGGTTGCCCCCAACCTGTACGGTGATATCATCAGCGACCTGTGCGCCGGTCTGGTGGGCGGCCTGGGCTTTGCCCCCTCTGCCAACATTGGCGCCAAGACCCGCATCTATGAGGCTGTCCACGGCTCCGCCCCCGACATTGCAGGCCAGAACAAGGCCAACCCCAGCGCCATCCTGATGGCATTTGCCATGATGCTGAACGACCTGGGCATGACGGATAAGGCCGCCAGGCTGAACGCCGCCATTCTGGCACAGGTTGCCGAGGGTAAGGCTGTTACCGCGGATATTGGCGGTACCGCCACCACCACCGAATTTACTGACGCTGTTGCGGCACGGCTGTAATAAAGCCGTCTTGCAGGAAGGAGCATGAAAATGAAACTGCACGACCACGGCGTGTACCTGGTCAACGGCCAGCTGACCGATACCGCACCGGCCCATGTGACCGAAGCAGAGGCCCGCAAGGGCACCATTGCTTACGGCATTCTGAAAGCCCATAACACTGCGCCGGATATGAAAGACCTGCGCATCAAGTTTGATTCGATGACTTCCCATGATATTACTTATGTGGGCATCATCCAGACGGCGCGCGCCTCCGGCATGGAAAAGTTCCCCCTGCCGTATGTGCTGACCAACTGCCACAACTCTCTGTGTGCGGTGGGCGGCACCATCAACGAGGACGACCATCAGTTTGCCCTTTCCGCTGCGCATAAATACGGCGGCATTTATGTTCCGCCCAACATGGCTGTTATCCACAGCTATAACCGCGAGATGATGGCAGGCTGCGGCCGCATGATCCTGGGCTCTGACTCCCATACCCGCTATGGCGCACTGGGCACTATGGCCGTGGGCGAAGGCGGCGGCGAGCTGGCCAAACAGCTGGTGGGCCGTACCTATGATATGGCCATGCCCGGCGTGATCTGCGTTTACCTGACCGGCAGGCTGAACCCCGGCGTTGGCCCGCATGACGTGGCGCTGGCCCTGGTTGGCGCAACCTATGCCAACGGTTATGTGAAGAATAAGGTTATGGAATTTGTTGGCCCCGGCGTTGCCAGCCTTTCCGCAGACTGCCGCAACGGCATTGACTGTATGACCACCGAGACCACCTGCTGGTCCAGTATCTGGCAGACCGATGGCGTGACCGAGGAATACCTCGCAGGCCATGGCCGTGCCGATGCTTATAAAGAGCTGAAGCCCGCCGATGTTGCCTATTACGATGGCTGCATCGAGCTGGATCTTTCCAAGATCGAGTGCATGATCGCACTGCCCATGCATCCCAGCTATGCTTACCCCATCCGCGAACTGAAGGCAAACGCCAAGGATCTGCTGCATGAGATCGAAACCCGCGCCAATGAGCAGCTGAGCGGCAAGGTCAAGATGGATCTTGTCAGCAAGGTGCGCGCCGACGGCAGCATTTATGTGGATCAGGGCATTGTGGCTGGCTGCTCCGGCGGCACTTATGAGAACCTGTGCGCTGTGGCTGACATCCTGCGCGGCAAGAGCTGCGGCAATGGCGAGTTCAAGTTCAGCGCTTACCCGGACAGCATGCCCACCTACCTGGAGCTAGTCAAGAACGGCGTGGTGGCCGATATCGTTTCCGCTGGCGGCATCTTCCGCGAATGCTTCTGCGGCCCCTGCTTCGGCGCAGGTGATACCCCGGCCAATGGCGAGTTCAGCATCCGCCACACCACCCGCAATTTCCCCAACCGCGAAGGCTCCAAGCCCGGCGAGGGTCAAATCTCCGGCGTGGCGCTGATGGATGCCCGCTCCATTGCGGCTACCGCAGCCAACGGCGGCATTCTGACCGCAGCCAGCGAGGTTTGTGACCACGACTACACCGCACCCAAGTATCACTTTGACCGGGGTGTGTACGATAAGCGTATCTATAACGGCTGGGGCAGCCCCGAACCGGAAACCGCCCTGCGCTTTGGCCCCAACATCAAGGATTGGCCGCAGCAGCCGGAACTGACGGATGACCTGCTGGTCAAGATTGTCAGCTACATCACCGACCCTGTCACCACCACCGATGAGCTGATCCCCTCCGGTGAGACTTCTTCCTTCCGCTCCAACCCGCTGCGCTTGGCAGAGTTCACCCTGTCCCGCAAGGACCCGGCCTATGTCGGCCGCGCCAAGGCAGTCAAGGCTCTGGACGAAGCCCGCACCGCAGGCACTCTGCCGGAAGAAGTACAGGCTGTGTATGCCGCGCTGGAAAAGGCCGGTTACAAGCCGAACGCCGCAGCCACCAACATTGGCTCCGCCATCTTTGCCAATAAGCCCGGCGATGGCTCCGCACGTGAGCAGGCGGCTTCCTGCCAGCGCGTGCTGGGCGGCGCGGCCAACTTTGCCAAGGAGTATGCAACCAAGCGCTACCGCTCCAACTGCATCAACTGGGGCATGTTGCCCTTCCTGGTGGAGGACCCCAGCGTGTTTGAACTGGGCGACTGCATCTACCTGCCCGGCGTGCGCAAGGCTCTGCTGGAAGCTGCCGATACCATGCCCGCCGTGGCTGTTAAGCCCGATGGCAGTGTGAAGGAGTTCACCGTAAAGCTTGGTGCCCTGACCGATGCCGAGCGCCAGATCCTGGCCGATGGCTGCCTGATCAACTACTACAAAAATAACTGATTGATTTAATGTTTCAAAACGCCTCCCGGCGGACCGTTGGTCCAGGCCGGGAGGCGTTTTTCGCTTAAAAAAAGAATAGTAAATCATTGTGGTGGACCGCGGCACAAACATGCCGCTCAAAAATATTAGGCGATTGCGCCTTTTGAAATGTGAGACGAACAATGAAAAAATTGTAGGGCGCGATGCCCTCATCGCGCCGCAGAAAAACGTAAAGCAGTTGACGCAAACCCGCAAATCATCTGTAGGGGGACGATGACGAGCATCGTCCCGTGGCGGTTTGCCCAATGCGGGACCATTGAAAAAAAGTATTGCCTATTTAGGGCAACACCGCACAATTCCCGCCTTACGGCTTAAGCACCGCTCCGACGGCTGCGGCACGGCATCTGCGTTGCCAAAATGCTCGATAATGTCGGGTTGCGGTACCCGCATCGTAC
>SAUS01000009.1 GCA_004000625.1 Candidatus Cibiobacter qucibialis
GCTAAGGCAATACCGCATAATTCTAAGTGCCGATACGGCGAGCGAGGTGCGGCAGCTGCTAGGCCAAAAGCGCAGATAATACTGGATGCTGCAAAGGTGAGCGCCGCCAGTGGCGGAAACAGCGAACCGAAGCAGGGGCAGCGGTCGCAGAGTGCGAGGGGCTTTTGCCCCCGAAGCACGATGCGGGTACCGCAACCCGACATTATCGAGCATTTTGGCAACGCAGATGCCGTGCCGCAGCTGCCGGAGCGGTGCTTAAGCCGCAAGGCGGGAATTGTGCGGTGTTGCCCTAACAATTCAGCAAAGCCCGCCCATGACGATGCCCGCATCGTGCCGCACGATCGATATACTTTGCAGCTGCTTTTCAAATAACATCAAACCCAATATTTACTGAGCGGCGCTTCTGCGCCGCGGTCCACCATAATGATTCATTATTCTTTATTACTTATTCTTTTTTTCGCGCCCAACTCCTAACGGTCTCTCTGCCTAATTTTCTTTCGTCAAACTTGCTATTTTCCGTTTTCTCCAAACTTTCACACACTTGTTTGTAAATAATCATGAATTTATCACAAATGTATTGACGATGGGGCAGGTTTGGCGTATGATACAGATATTGAAACAAATATTCCGGCAAACATGAAATTTGAGAAACAATAGTTCGAAACCGTCTTCGTATGGCAGCCAGCCGCGGGGTATTTGTTGCCGGGTAACCGGGGCGCAAGGCAGTATTGGCCTTGGTTTACCCATTTTTGTGGAACACGCCGCTTTCGCTTGCAACCCTGATAGCGGCATTATAAAAAGAGAAACCATATTAAGGAGGATACCCCATGAAAAAGTCAGTCAGCCGTACCTTGGCCATGGCTTTGGCCGCCTGCATGGCAGCAGGCACTTTGGCCGCCTGTGGAAGCAGCGGTTCTTCCGCGGTCGCTTCCAGCGCAGCTGAGTCTACCGCAGATTCCACTGCCGCTTCCACCGAATCCGGCACCCCGGATTACTCCAATGAGGACCCCATCAACATCCGAATTTATCTGTCGGATAATGCTACCCTTCCTTATAAAGAAGACTGGCTCACCTTTACCGAAGTGCAGAAGCGCTGCAACGTCAACCTGGACGTTGAGGCCATTCCTATTGCGGACTACTCTACCAAGGTTTCTCTGGCACTGAATACCGGCGAGAACGTTCCCGATGTCATCCTGTACCAGTCCACCACCGGTGAGAATGCTTCTTTGGCTCTGAACGGCGCTCTGGTTCCCATCAGCGACTACAGCGACTGGACCCCCAACTTCAACGCACGCGTTGAGGAAATGGGCTTGCAGGACGATGTGGATATGCTGAACCTGCAGGACGGCAAGCGCTACTATATGCCGTCTTTGACCGATAAGCCGTTCTACGACGGCGGCCTGATCCTGCGTGAGGATTATCTGGAATCCAAGGGTCTGGAAGCCCCCAAGACCTTTGATGACCTGTACGAGATCCTGAAGGCTTACAAAGCTGATTATCCCGATTCTTACCCGCTCACCATTCTGGCTGGTCCCCGCGTTCTGTTCCGTATGACGATGCCTTCCTTCGGCATCAGCGTGGGCAAAAACAGCGCCGATGGCTCTTACGTTCTGAGCTATGATTACGACAACAAGGATTTCTTTGCTGGCGCAATTGATGATAAGTGCAAAGAATACTTCGCATTCCTGAACAAGCTCTACGCCGAAGGCCTGCTTGACCCCGAAATGGCTGATCCCATTGATGGTGATAAGTGGAGCCAGAAGATGGCTACCGGTTCTTCCATGGCCACCTACGCTTACTATGACCAGATCGGCGGCGTGGAAGCTGCCAGCGAGATCGACGGCTTTAAACTGCAGATGTATGCACCGCTGGAAGGCCCTGCAGGTGCCCACCACCAGCCCAAGTCCCGCACCGGTTCCGGCATCATGTTCCCCAAAAAGACTGCTGAACGCGATGATTTCGAGCGCATTGTCCGCACCATCGATGAAATGTTCTACTCTGAGGAGAATGCAAAACTGTGGTGCCTGGGTGTTGAAGGCGTGACCTACACCATGGACGGCGACAAGATCGTTTACTCTGACGACATTGTGAACAGTGCTGACGGCATTTATAAGAGCATGCAGCTCAAGTACGGCTGCGGTTCCGACGTTACCCAGATGGTCTGGATCAACGAGCGTGAAATGTCCAAATACGACGAGAACTATGCCGAAATCAACACCGAAGTTGCTGCAATGGATGATGCTATCCAGCCCGTACCTCCCACCCCGCAGTTTGACGACCTGACCGCTGAGGATGCCGCCAGCCTGCGCACCCCGCTGGGCGATACCTTTGAAGTTTGGGCAGATGCTTTCATCACCGGCAAGAAGAGCACCGACACCGATTGGGATGCTTACGTTGCTGAAATGAAGAACCTGAGCATTGACCAGTACCTGCAGATGTACAACGACAACAATAAGTAAAATATTGACCAGTTGATCCTCAGCAGGGGGCATATCCGTGGAGGATATACCCCCTGCTTTTATTTTTAAGGGCAGGCGCTGTTCGCGCCGCCCCCAACCAAAGGAGCGCAATCCATGGGTAAGGTAAAAGCAAAGCTTACGCCGGCCGAAAAGGCCCAGCGGCGTTCGCATACCATCAAGCACCTGAAGCAGTACAGCGCATTATATGCCATGATGATTCTGCCGCTGCTGTATTTCATCATCTTCAAATACGTTCCCATGTTCGGCAACATTCTGGCATTCCGGCGCTACCGCCCCGGCCAGGGTATGTTTGGCACCGAATGGACCCTGCGCTACTTTGAGCGGTTCCTGAAAGACCCCGCTTTCTGGCGCGCATTCCGCAACACGTTAGTGGTTTCGCTGGAAAACCTGGTTATCAACTTCCCGCTGCCCATTATCTTCGCAATCCTGCTGAACGAAGTGCGCAATAAGCACCTGAAAAAAGTTGTGCAGACTATCTCCTACATGCCGCGCTTTATCTCCACGGTGGTCGTTATCGCCATCATGAACGAGATTCTTTCTCCCAGCTCCGGCCTGCTGAACAACCTTCTGCACAACGTCTTCGGCATGACCCCCATCTACTTCATGAACGAGCCAGGCTGGTTCCGCCCGCTGTACATCCTGTCGGAATCCTGGCAGTACACCGGCTGGACCGCCATCATCTATCTGGCCGCTATCACCGGCATCAGCAGCGATCTGTATGAAGCCGCTGAGATGGATGGCGCTACCCGCCTGCAGCAGATCTTCCACGTGACCATCCCCTCCATCATGCCTACCATCATGGTCATGCTGATCATGAACGTTGGCCGTATGCTGAGCATTGGCTATGAAAAGGTCCTGTTGATGTACACTCCGTCTAACTCCGGCGTCAGCGATATCATTGATACGCTGGTTTACCGCACCGGTCTGCAGAACCAGAACTACTCTTACGCAACGGCCATTGGCCTGTTTGGCGGCATCATTGGTCTGATTCTGGTTTCAGGCTCCAACGCAATCAGCAAAAAGCTGACGGACGAAAGCCTGTATTAAGTGAGGCAAAAAGATGAGCAAGTATTATAAAACAAAAGAAAACGTCGTTTTTGACACCATTGTCAACCTGGTCATGATCTTTACCCTGCTTGTCTGCTTTTTGCCGTTTGTGTATATGGCAGCGCTGTCCTTCTCCAGTTCCAAGGCCATCATCAACAACCAGGTCCTGTTCTGGCCAGTCGGCTTTAACCTGGATGCTTACAAGCAGATCTTCACCTACCCCAACTTTTTCCAGGCATATGGCAATACCTTTATTTATACCATCGGCGGTACTACCATCGCTATGTTGATGACGATCATGTTCGCCTATCCCCTGTCCAAAGACAACCTGATGGGCCACAAGTTTTTCATGAAGATCGTTGTTATCTCGATGTTTTTTGCCGGCGGCATGATCCCCAACTACCTGCTGGTATCCTCTTTGCACCTGACCGGCACCCGCTGGGCTATGCTGCTGCCCTTCTGCATCAGCCAGTTCAACCTGATCATCATGATCAACTCTTTCAAATCTCTCCCGCACGAGCTGGAGGAAGCTGCTCTTATTGACGGCCTGGGCTATTGGGGCATTCTGCGCCGCATCATTGTGCCGCTTTCCACCGCTGCCATTGCAACGGTCGGCCTGTATTATGCGGTGTTCTTCTGGAACGACTGGTTCAATTCTTTGATCTACCTCAATAAGGAGCAGTACCCCGTTATGCTGTTCCTGCGCAACATTGTCAACGGCACTGCCATGGTTGGCGATGGTGCAGGCTCTGCGGATAAATCCTCCCTGGGTATTGCCATCAAGTCTGCCGTTATCATTGTTTCCACCCTGCCCATCATCATCCTGTATCCCTTCCTGCAAAAATACTTCGTCAAGGGCCTTACTGTCGGCGGCGTCAAGGGTTAATGCCCGCCGCACAGCAGGCAGGGCTCTACACCTGCCAAATGCGAGGAATTGTTTATGGTAAAACTGGATCATATTTCAACCGAGCAGCGGAACCCGGCAACCAGCCATATTGATGAGGTTTCAACGCTTGAGATCGTCCGCCTGATGAACCAGGAGGACAAAAAAGTAGCCGAAGCGGTGGAAGTGGTTCTGCCGCAGATCGCTGCAGCTGTGGATGTGATTTACGCCGCGCTGCAAAAAGGCGGACGGCTGATTTATTGCGGATGTGGTACTTCCGGCCGTCTTGGCGTGCTGGATGCAGCCGAATGCCTGCCTACATTCAGCGCCGGGCGCGATATGGTGAATGCCGTTATTGCGGGCGGCCAGCGCGCCATGCTGATCCCGGTGGAGGGCGCCGAGGACAACCGCGACCTTGGCAAAGAGGACTTGGAAAAGCTGAATTTCAGCCAGAAGGATGTTCTGTGCGGTATTGCCGCCAGCGGCCGCACCCCCTATGTGCTGGGTGCGATGGAGTATGCCCACAGCCTTGGCGCAGCGGTCATCAGTGTAACCTGCTGCCCCGGCAGTGAGGTAGACACCCGGGCTGACATTGGCATTTCCCCCATGCCGGGGCCGGAAGTTATTACCGGTTCCACCCGCCTGAAAAGCGGTACTGCCCAAAAAATGGTGCTGAACATGCTTTCCACCGCCACCATGATCAAGCTGGGCAAAGTGTATGGCAACCTGATGGTTGATGTGCGCGCCAGCAACGAAAAGCTGGTGGAGCGCTGTGTACGCATTGTGCGCACCGCCACCGGTGCCGACAGTGTTGCCGCCCGCAACGCCCTGGAGCAGTGCGGTTACAGCGCCAAAACCGCTATCCTGATGATTCTCTGTAAAATTGACGCCCCCACCGCGGAAGCAAGACTGGAAAAAACACATGGGAGAATTGCGGAAGCGCTGAACAACCTATAATTCAGAATTAACAATTAGGAATTGAATGAATCATTAAAAAAGAATAATGCTGGTGGACCGCGGCGCACTTGCACCGCTCAGGAAATATTAGGTTTGCTGCTATTTGAAGCTGAGTGATGAACCATATAACATCCTGTAGGGCGCGATGCCCTCATCGCGCCAGCGTTCACGGTACGACAATCAAAAATTGTAATACGCCTATACTCCACCACAAATTCCTAATTTCTCATTGCTCATTTCTAATTCATATGAACTCCTACCTCCTAATTCCTAACTCCTAACTAACACTGGTGCTTACCATGAAAATTTTTGCTCAAAAACTTCTGGTGGGCCGTACATTCCTAGCCAATCAGACCGTGACGGTCGAAGACGGCCAGATCACTGCCATTGGTGGCGGGGGTCCGGCCGATTTTTCTGTCTGGGCCTTAACACCCGGACTGGTTGACCTGCACTGCCATGGCGGCCAGGGCTTTGACCCAGAGCTGAATGAACGCCCCCTGCCCGAGTTCCTGACCATCCTGCTGTGCCACGGCGTAACGGATGTGCTGCTCACCCTTGGGGCGGAGCCGCTGCCCACCATGCGCCGGGCGCTGGCGGTGGTACAAACCGCCATGCAGCAGCAGGCCGCAGGCAAACTGCCCGGCGCGCATATTTTGGGTGTTCATCTGGAAGGACCCTTTTTGAGTCCCGAACGTCCCGGTGCCATGCCACCCGCCGCGCTGCTGCCGCCAACCCTCGCCGCGTACCAGACGCTGGTACAGGGGTATGAATCCGTCATCCGGCAGGTGACCCTTGCCCCAGAACTTCCCGGTGCGCTGGAACTTGGCGCAGCTCTGGCGGCGCGAGGTATCCGGGTGCAGGCCGGGCACACCGATGCTGATTACGAGACCGCCCAGCGTGCTTTTTCTGCTGGATTTACAGGTCTGTGCCATACCTTCAACGCCTGCCGCCCCCTGCGCCACCGCGATCCCGGTGTGGTGGCCGCTGCTCTGCTGGATCCTGACGTGACCACCGAGTGCATCTGCGATCTGGTTCACCTGCACCCCGCCGCTTTGCAGCTTGTCTACCATATGAAAGGCCCTGAAGCGATGATTGCCGTATCCGACAGTGTGGCTACCCATGGTCTGCCCGATGGACGCTACACCGTGGCCGGGCAAGATTATATTGTGCAAAACGGTGTGAGCCGCTGCGCAAACGGCACCCTGGACGGTGGCGGTGTTTATCTGGACGGTGCAGTGCGCAATTTGCAGAGCATTGGGATCCCCGCACAGGACGCCTGCCTGATGGCATCTACCACCCCCGCCGCCCTGCTCGGCCTGCCCCGCACCATCCACCCCGGCCACCCCGCCGTGCTGGTGGGATGGAGCGAAGGATGGCAAGTGGAGAGGGTATGGCGAGATAGTTAGGAGGGAGGAGTTAGGAGTTGGCGGCGCGGCAAGGTACGGTATGAAATCATTAGAAATTAGCAATGAGTAATTAGGAATTGCTTGTAAGGATGAGATTCGTCATCGGCTAACGGGGACGCTATACCGCAATTTGCAGAATGGTGCAAGGCTTTGTCTTACGGTAGGGCGGGGGTACCCGACCCCACCGAGACAGTGCCCTATTCCACGTTATAAAGATGTTGTGACATCTATCCCGCGAATTCAGAACGTTTTGTGGGCCAATGTACGTTTTAATAAACAATGAACCTGATATCTCCTGAGCGGCGCAGCGCGCCGCGGTCCACCAACATTATTCTTTATTATTTATTCTTTTTTCTCTTCGCTCCGCTCACCCTCAAATTTCTCATTACTAATTTCTAATTCTCCACAACGCTCCATCGAGGTTCAACCATGTTTCTTTCCGGTATTGATATTGGCGGTACAAGCATTAAGTTCGGCATTTTTGATGAACAGCTGAACCTTTTGCAGCAGTGGAGCCGCCCCACCCCCAAAGAACCTGCCGAAGCCGCCGCGCTGATTGCGGCGCAGTTGGAACCGTATCACGTTGCGGCTATTGGGGCCGGTGCGCCCGGCACGCTGAACGCTGCGCGCGAAACCATTACGGCGGATAATCTGGCATGGGTAGATGTGCCCCTTGCTGCGTTGCTGCGCCGGGCATCCGGTCTACCCGCGGTGGTCATTAACGATGGCCACGCGGCAATGTTGGCCGAAATGCGTTCCGGTGCACTGCAAAATGTACAGACAGGTATTCTGCTCACCCTGGGTACCGGCATTGGCGGGGGCATTGTCATCAATGGGCAGTGCTGGCGCAGCCCCACCGGGCTGGCCCCGGAACTGGGGCATATCATCACCCACAGCGACGGTCTGCCCTGCCCCTGCGGCCAGTGCGGCTGCTTTGAACAGTACGCTTCGGCCACCGCGTTGATCCGCATGGCCGGCGGCGAGTCCCCCGCCGACCTGATTGCTCGCGCCCGCAGCGGCAATGCTGCGGCGCAGGCCGTGTTTGCCCAGTATGTGCACGAGCTTTGCACCGGCATTGTTTCCCTCAACTCCATTTTTGCGCCGGAGGTCGTAGCCCTGGGCGGCGGCATCAGCGAGGCAGGCGATTTTCTGCTGGATGCCTGCCACACCACTTTGGCCCGCCTGCACGCCAACCCCCAGCCCACCCTCCGCCTTGCCGCCCACCGCAACACCGCAGGAATCATTGGCGGGGCGATTGCAAGTTTGAAGTTAGGGCAACACCGCACAATTCCCGCCTGAGCGGTGCTTAAGCCGTTAGGCGGGAATTGTGCGGTGTTGCCTTAGACTTTTTCCTACCGCCAATTCCTAATCTCTCATTGCTAATTTCTAATTCACATCAACTCCGAACTTCTCCCTCCTAACTTCTACCTGTTTTCGAGGTGCCCTATGCCTACCACGATTGATAATCTCCTTTCCCGCATGACATTGGAAGAAAAGATCGGCCAGATGATCCTGGCCAGTATCGAGGTATCCCGCATGGATGCGGGCACGCGGGAATTTTTACGCAAAAATCATATCGGCAACGTTATTTTGTTTGGTAAAAACTGTGCCGGGCGGGCCGCGCTGGCGCAGTTGAACGCTGAGATCCAGCACACCGTTATGGCGGAAAACGGTCTGCCTGCTCTTATCGCCATCGACCAGGAGGGCGGCTGTGTTACCCGCCTGCGCAACGAAGCCACGGTTTTTCCCAGCGCCATGGTCATTGCCCGCACGGGCGATCCTGCCAACGCCTACAAAGTTGGGCGTATGATGGGCGGTGAGCTGCGGGCACTGGGTATTAACCTGGACTGTGCGCCGGTGCTGGATACTCTTTCCGGCCCTGCGGAACGCCGTTATTATGGGCAAACTGTGCAATCCATCGCGGATTATGGCTGCGCCATGGCCCGCGGCCTGCGGGATGCCGGGGTGCTGGCCTGCGGCAAACATTTCCCCGGCCATGAGCAGACCGGTGCCGATACACACTTCGGCTTTGTGGTGGACAATACCCCGCGTGACACATTGATGAATAGCTGCTTAACGCCCTTCTGCCGCGCGATGTCAGAGGACCTTGCCAGCGTGATGGTATCGCATGTCTGCTTCCCCGCGCTGGATGACACCGATACGCCCTGCTCCATGTCCGCGCCCGTCATCCAGGGCGTGCTGCGTGGGCAACTGGGGTACCAGGGGCTTGTCATCAGTGACGGCTTGCAGATGCACGCCATTCTGGACCAGTACGGCGCACCACAGGGCTGTGTGCAGGCGGCACTGGCCGGGTGCGACCTGCTGATTATTGGCAACGGCGGCGATAACGCCGACCCCACCGGTAAAGATGTGCAGACCCCCTGCATCCGTGCCTTGTGCGATGCTGTGGCCGATGGAACCCTGCCGATGGCGCGAGTGGATGAATCGGTGCGGCGGATCTTGGCATGCAAGCTGGCGCTGGGCTGGACTATGCCCGCCCGCGATGCCGCCAGCCAGGATTGGAGCAATCATGCTGCCCTTGCGGATGCGTTGGCCGAAACCGGCGTGACGGTACAAGACCCCCACGGCCTGCTGCCGCTGCCCGCAGGGACGTTATTTATTGCGCGGGCGTCCGGTACCGGTACTGGCGTGACGGAGGGCGATCGCATTACGGAAAGCTTTGCTCCACTGGCTGCACGGCGTTTGGGCGGCCAGTGCGCTGTCTACCACACGGTGGAAGAACTGCCGGAGCTGGCGGATGCCTGCGCCGCGGCGCCCGCGGTGGTATTCGCCTTTGGCACCCGTGAGGAAGCCGCCGCTACCGCCCAGGCCGCCGAAGCGCTGGCTGCGCACAACCCGCGCTTCTGTGCCGTCTGCTTGGCCGAGCCGGACGCTTTGCAGCACTATCCCTTTGCTGCCAGTACCGTGAGCGCCTGGGACCGCACCGAGCCCGCCATGCGTGCCGTCTGCCGCGCACTGGCAAACCCACAAATTTGAAGGAGGGGCAAACCATGGCATTTTTCCGCTGTGACGTCATGTCGGAATCTCTCGGCATGGCAACATCGGTGCTTGTTACCATGCCGGATACCGGAGATTTGGCCGCCGCGCCAGTGGTGTACCTGCTGCATGGCCTGACTGACAACTGCACCGGCTGGCTGCGCTATACCCAGGCCGAACACCTGGCCCGCACCCACGGGGCTATTCTGATCGTTCCCGAAGTGCAGCGCAGCTTTTATACCGATATGGCCTGCGGCCCCAAGTATTTCACCTACATTAATCAGGAATTGCCAACGCTCTGCCGCCGGTTTTTCGGCATTCAGCCCGTACCGGAGCGCACTTATATTATGGGGCTTTCGATGGGCGGATACGGTGCTATGAAATGCGCTTTTACTGCGCCGCAGCAGTACGCCGGGTGCGCCGGTTTTTCCTCGGTGGCGGAAATCCAGGCCGAACTGCCCCAGCTCTGCCGCTGGCATGAAGATCAGGCAATTTTCCCGCACGGCATTGTGCCGCCACAGGATGATCTGTTTGACTTGGTGGAGAAATTCCGCGACGGAACGTGCCCCATGCCCCGCCTGTTTTTGGCCTGCGGCCAGCAGGACAGTTTGTACCCCACCAACCTACGCCTGCGCGATACCTTGCAGGCGATGAATTGGCCCCTGACTTGGTACGAAGCCCCCGGCGACCACAACTGGTTTTTCTGGAACGATGCGCTGGGAAGAGCGATGAAAGAACTTTTGGAAAATTAGGGCAATACCGCATAATTCTAAGTGCCGATACGGCGAGCGAGGTGCGGCAGCTGCTAGGCCAAAAGCGCAGATAATACTGGATGTCTTATCGAGCATTTTGGCAACGCAGATGCCGTGCCGCAGCCGTCGGAGCGGTGCTTAAGCCGTAAGGCGGGAATTGTGCGGTGTTGCCTTAGAAATGACAGCAAGCTGATTATTGGCATTCATCGGGATAGGATGACTGCTTTTGTGGAAATCAGGGTTAACGTGCTGCAAATTGCAGAATGATAACAAAAAGCAGCTCCTACAGAAAATCTGTGAGAGCTGCTTTTGCAGATTATGGGAAGGGAAAACGGTGCTCGTTTGTATCACGCATACATCGCCCCTGCCATGCGATGCAGGCGCTTTACTTGCTCAACCCGCTTGCACCGCTGGCGATAACGCCGCCATCCATGATGATATCTGCGCCGGTCAAGAAGCCCAGGCGTTCATCCAACAGCATCGTGAACAGCGCGGCAATTTCTTCCGGCTTGCCGTTGCGTTTCAGTGCAGAATACTTGATGAACACTTCCGATTGCCCGCTTTCCAGCGCGCCCATGGGGGTATCAAAGTTGCCGGGGGTTACGCTCAGGCAACGCACGTTTTTGGCACCGAACCGCGCGGCATCGGTTTTGGCAAACCAGATAACAAAATGCTTGCTGATGGCATAGGCCACGCCGGGGCGGGCATCCTTGGGCAGCAGATTAACCCGTGCCAGCATCTTTTTCAAAAAGGCATCTCGGTTGGTGCGTGCCAGCTTGTATGCGCCCTTCGGCATGATGAACTGCGGCGAAAGGTAGGCGCTCATGCTGGAGGTATCGATCACACAGCCGCGCGGTGCCATAACCTCGTAAAAAGCATCGTTGATATTGACGGTGCCCAGCGCATTGCCGCGCAGGATCCTCTCAGCATCGCCCATGTGGGGGCTCAGGCCTGCAATGTGCAAAAGAGCTTTCACCTCGCCGCACTCAGCGGCGTGGCGGGCCAGCGCAAAGCAGCTCTCCCGGTCAGAAACATCGCAGCTGAATGCTTCGGCTTCATGACCGGCCTTGCGCAGATCAGCCATGGCCTTTTCCAGTTTGGATGCTGTGCGGCCGACCAGAATTGTATAGTACCCGGCTTCGCAGACAAGCTTGGCCGTGGCAAGGCCCATGCCGCTGCCGCCGCCCGTGATAACACAAACTTTTTTCATGTGATGATCCCTCTTTACAGGTTATCCAGTGCCGCCAGCAAGCCTTGCAGGGCACTGTCCGGCAGGCCAAGCATCGGGCCGATTTGGGCAAAGGTCATGCCATAGGCGGCTTTTGCCTGCTCATTGGCGGAAAAGCCGGGCAGGAAATTTTCAATAACGACTTTAGCGGCATCATTTTCCATCAAAGCGGCGATCGTGCTTTGGCTGTTCAGCTTGCCGTCCGTCAGGATTTCGGGGTGCTTCCAGCTGCTGATGCTCTGGTGCCCAGCCGAAAGTGCACCGTCCACCGGGATGGCTGCGCCGGTGATATACCGCGCCATATCGCTGGCAAGGAACAGTGCCAATGCCGCGCATTCCTCCGGGTCGCCCATGCGCTTGGCGGGGCAGTCCGAAGCAAAGAAATCCATTGCCGAGGCGGGCGCGTCGCCGAAGATACTCGTTTTGGTGTAGCCGGGGCAGATGGCGTTGACCGTGATGCCGTAGGCGGCGTAGTCCAGCGCGGCGGCGCGGGTCATGCCCACCACGCCGAACTTGGTAGCGCTGTACAAAGCCTGCCCACGCTGGGGCACAAGCCCTGCAATGGACGCCACATTGATGAGAAAGCCGCCTTCGCTGTGGCTTTTCAGAATTGCCTCCGCGCCGTACTTCATACCGGCAAACACACCCTCGCTGTTCAGGGCAAAGATTTTCTCATAGTCGGTCACATCGTATTCATGCAGCGGCGTGCCGCCCATACCGATGCCCGCATTGCTGACAACGCCGTCCAGCTTTCCGTAATGGGCAACGGTCTTGTCCACCAGTTCTTTGATGGCGGCGGTGCTGCTGCAATCGGTCTGGATAAAAATGGCCTCGCCGCCCTTGGCGCAGATGCCATCGGACACGGCCTGGCCCTGATCCACGCTGCGGGCAGCGCAGGCAACCTTCATGCCGTGGGCACCATAGCATTCGGCAATGGCGCGGCCGATACCGCGGCTTGCACCGGTAACAATAACAACTTTTCCCTGTACACTGTTAAAATCCATGGTTGGCTCTCCTTACTTTCTATCAAAATCAGATTTTATGGGTCTGCTTCAGCCATGCAATCTCGTCATGGATGGTTTCACGGTAGGGGCGGGAGGTGTAGCCCAGTTCCTGCCGTGCCTTGGTGGAATCAAATTCGTTGTTTCTTGCCAGGTTATAAATTTCATAGCGGGTCAGGGCTGGTTTCTTGCCGGATTTTTTGGCCTGCTTTTCCAGGATATCCGCCGCAAAATTGGCAACACCCTTCGGCAGATAGAACATGGGCTTTTTGCAATGCCCTTCCTGTGCAGTCAAGGTGGCAAATTCCGGGTAGGTCACGATCTCATTGGCCAGAATGTAGGACTCTCCCGCCTTGCCCTTTTCAACCGCCAGGAAAATGCCGTTGGCAAGGTCACGCACATCGCAGAGATTGAATGTGCCTTTCAGCCCAACGGAAACTTCGCCGCGCATCTGCATTAGCAGCCCACTGGTGACAGGGCCGCAGGCGGCATCGCCGGGGCCAAGGATGCCGCTGGGCATCACGATGCAGGCATTCAGCCCAGACTTTGCGGCATTCAGCACGCGCTGGCTTGCCATCGCTTTGCTCTGCCCGTAAACACCAAGGCTTTCCTCTTGCACGAACTGTGCAGGCTCTTTCATCCGCTGGCCGTGCGGAAGTTCGGGAATCGAACCGGTACTGCCCACATAGATGAGCTTTTTGCATTCCTTATGGGCGAAACATTGGTCAATGATGTTCTGGGTGCCCTGAACATTGACTTTCATAACCAGTTCGCGGCGCTCATTGCCAAGGGCTACCATGCTGGCGCAGTGCAGCACGATGGTTTCGGTATCCGGCTCTACCTGAAAAAACTTCTCCAAAGATGCAGTATCGCACAGGTCGCCCACGCACTGCTCGATTTGTTTGGGAATATACTGCGCGGTTTTATCGCCCGGCAGAACCAGTGCCCTGCCCTGCAAGCCCCGTGCAACAAGCTGGCGGCAGACCTCGCCGCCAAGGTAACCGGCAGCACCGGTGACAAGATATAAGGTTTTCATCAATCGGCCTCCTTGGTATGAAATATCTATAATTGTATCGAATATCCAACGGATAGTTGCTTATCTGTTCCGTTGGTGTTATACTACCATCATGCAGTCATCTTTACAATCAGCGGTTTTTGTGGGATTCGATGGTTAAGTAACATATTTGTTGCCAAACGTTGCTTAACCATCGGTTGGCAATAAAATCAACGGAGGAACCTTATGGATCTGCGCATCAAGAAAACAAAACGTGCCATACGCAGCGCGTTTGCGGAGCTTATCAAGGAAAAACCAATGGAAAAAATCACGGTGAAAGAAATTGCCGAACGCGCCGAGATCAACAAAACAACCTTTTATGCGCATTACGAAACGGTTTATGACCTGGTAGATCAGCTGGCGCAGGAAACCGTTGCGGAGGTCATCAGCCAGATCAACACCGCGCAAAATTTGCTGGATAATCCGCGTGCCTTTGTTAAGGAAATTTATGGGGCTCTGAACGAGAACGGGCAATATATGGATGCTATCCCGTCCCCCGTTATAACGCAGTTCACGGCCCATCTCCGCAATGCGATTCTCGAAAAAATAAAGCAGGATGGCATTGACAGCACACAGTATGAAAACATCGGTGCGGCGTTGGTTTTCATCTTCAACGGTCTTGCAGGGCTGCAGACGTCTTCACCGGAATTGGCAGCGGCGCAGCTGGATACGATTGCAGATTTTGTGGAAGCCGGGGTCAAGGTGCTGCCGAAGCCATAGAAACTGTGATAAGATAAAAAGAAAAGAGGCAGGAACCATGATGGCTCCTGCCTTTTGAATGGTTTCCAGCTTCAGTGGAGCTGGAATGGTGGGCTGCGCAGTGCAGGTGCTTGTATTTCGCTATCAGCTTTTCCTCAACGTCAACACCGAACAATGATGTAAACAGAACACCATTCAAAGTAAAAGCCTATGGATTGAAACATCCCCTTGCCAAAGGGTACAATAAAAGCATAGAAACAGACTGAAAACTGTTTATTGTGCAGAGCAAACACTGAGCTTGGCGACCGGGGACGGATAACAAAACAGGAACCTACCGGAAAGGCAAGCGGCTGTTCAGCCTGCTTGCCTTTGTTTTTTGCACCGTAACCCCCAGCCAAAAAAGGAGGAAACACCATGGAACCTAAAACCACCAAAAAACCATCACGCAAGCTTGTTGTTTTCAAGCGGGAACTGCCGTTTTACTTAATGCTGATTCCCGGCGTAACTTTCCTGATTATCTTTTCCTACCTGCCCATGTTCGGTTTGGTCATGGCGTTCCAGGATTTTACCCCCCTGCGCAGCTTCAAAAATTCTCCCTGGGTGGGATTAAAGAACTTCCGTGACATGCTGGCCCTGCCCACGTTCTGGAACGTGGTTGGCAACACGCTGTCCATCTCAATCGCCAAGATCATCCTTCGCCTGTTGGTGCCGCTGATTCTGGCCCTGCTGCTGAACGAAGTTGTCCACCCTAAGTTCATGCGGATGGCGCAGACTGTTTTCTTCCTGCCGTACTTCCTTTCCTGGGCTGTTATGGGCGGCGTGTTGCGCAACCTGTTCCAGTATGACGGCATGGTCAACGAATTGCTGGGCCGCATCGGCATTGATCCCATCATGTTCCTGGGCAGCAATACCTGGTTCCCCATCATTATTATTCTCTCCGACGTCTGGAAAGATATGGGCTATAACATGATCATATTCCTGGCGGCAATAACAGGCGTTGACCCAGCGCTGAATGAATCCGCTGCGCTGGACGGCGCTAACCGCTGGCAGCAGATCTGGCACATCACCCTGCCCACCATCCGCCCCATCGTGGTCATGCTGCTGGTGCTTTCGCTCGGTTCTGTGCTCAGCGCTGGTATGGAGCAGATCATGCTGCTGTACAATCCCATGGTTTATAAGAGCTCCGATATCATTGATACACTGGTTTACCGCCTTGGCCTTGTCAACCACCAATGGTCGCTTTCTACCGCAGTTGGTATGATGAAATCCGTTGTTTCGTTCATTCTGGTTGTTATCTCCTACCGCATTGCCTCCAAACACTTTGATTATCAGGTATTCTGATCAGAAAGGAGCATTCTGTTATGAACCGTAAAAAAATGACCCTGTTCAACTACGTCAACGGCGTGTTTCTTCTCCTGCTGGTCATCGTGTGCATTCTGCCCATCCTGCACGTTATCGCGCTTTCGCTTTCGGAACGCATTGAAGCCGTTGCCGGCAATGTTACCTTCTACCCCATCGGCTTTACGCTGGAAGCTTACCGCTATGTTATGGAGGACAGCCAGTTCTGGACCTCCCTGCGCGTGACCCTGACCCGTGTTCTCATCGGCGTACCGACCAACATTTTGCTGGTCGTGATGACGGCCTACCCGCTTTCCAAGGCCAACTCCCGCTTCCACGCCCGCACCTTCTTTTCCTGGCTGTTCGTCATCACCATGCTGTTCGGCGGCGGCACCATCCCCACCTACATCGTTATCAGCAAGCTGGGTTTGATGAACACTATCTGGGCGCTGACCCTGCCTGGAGCCATGAACGTAAGCTACATGATCTTGATTATGAACTTTTTCCGCGGCATCCCGACCGAAATTGAGGACGCAGCCGTTATTGACGGCGCCAACCAGCTGCAAATTCTGTTCCGCGTATATCTGCCCATGTCGATGCCCTCCCTGGCAACTATCATTCTGTTTGCTACCGTGGCCAACTGGAACTGCTGGATGGACGGCTACATGTACATGAACACCCCCGATAAGTACCCCCTGCAGACCTACCTGGCCACCATCCTGATGGAATCCAAAAACAACGTGGAAACCCTGATGACCCCCGAACAGTTGATCCGCATGGCAAAGGTCAGTGAAAAAACCATCGAAGCCGCGCAGATCTTCCTGGCTGCACTGCCCATCATGTGCGTGTATCCCTTCCTGCAGAAGTATTACACAAAGGGTATCGTGGTTGGCAGCGTGAAGGGCTGATATCATGTATGTACCCATTACCAAATACCCCTGGGGCGGCAGCTTTTGCCCCGAAGCCTTTGCCGAAGCAAAGCTGACGGGAAGCGGCCTGAAATTCCGCCTATGGTGCTGCGAAAAGCACCCCCGCGTAACGATGACCAAACCAAACAGTCTGGTCTGCTTGGACAGCTGCCTGGAAGTATTTTTGAACCCTTACCCCGATTTTACCCGCGGTTACCTGAATTTTGAGATGAATGCCGCCGGAACACTGTTACTGCAAAAAGGCCCCGACCGCGCCCACCGCAGCTTTGTCAACCTGGCAGTGCCGCATTACCCGCAGGTACATGCCTGGCAGCTGCCGGATGTGTGGGGCGTGGAGCTGGAAGTACCCTTTGCATTTTTGCAGCAGATATACGGCCCCGCAGCCCCCGCTCTGCCGCAAAACCCTGTGGGCAATTTTTACCAGTGTTCCGGCCCGCCGCAGGAACGTTACGCCTGTTGGTCTTCTCCCCATTCCCCTCACCCTGATTTCCACCGCCCGGACGCGTTCCGGGAGATACCGTTCAGCCGGTAAAGAAAATATGGGGAATAGCTGCTAACTATAAAGTGGTTCGCAGGGAACGGATTCGATTGTTTCGCGAGCATTGTTCAACCTCAAATTCCCAACTGCTAATTTCCATCAACTCCTAACGCCTACTTCCTACCTACTAACTTAATCGGAGGTTTCCCCTATGTTTAACCTTACCATCAACGCTGTTCCCGCCAGCACCATCATCGTGGGCCGCCGTGCTACCTGGCTGGACCGCCATGCGGCAGAAGAGCTGCGTGATTATGTCAAAAAAATCAGCGGAACGATCCTGAATATTGCGGACGAAACACTGACCATGGCTGTGACCGGCAACCGCATTCTCATTGGCCGCCCCTCTACCAGCGACTTGGTCAAGAACTTTGCTGACCAAAACCCCGGTATCCTGCCCGCAGAGAGCGATACCGAAAACGACTGCCTGGCCATTGTCCAGCGCGGTGAGGTTCTGGTGCTCAGCGGTTCCAATGACCGCTCGGTCTATTACAGCGTCTGCCACCTGCTGCAGACCGTCTTCCATGTCGGTTTTTACTGGGACCGCGATGTGTATGAAGCAAACCCCGATATGACCGTGCCTGATAACCTGACCATCGTGGAGCGCTCCGCATTCAAGTTCCGCCATACTATTGGCCAGTGGGTATATAACCACGGCGCTTTCCTGAACGAAGCCGAGCGCCGCGAAGAACTGGACAAATACGCCCGCAACAAGATCAACTCTTACCGGCTGTACAGCTGGAACAGCTATGCCCGCAAGATGACTTTCATTAAGCTGGGCGTGCCGGGCATCGAGATCAAACCCGAAGATATCGCCCGCCGCGATATAATCCGCGATACCATTGAATATGCACAGGCCCTGGGCATTGACATTATGGTCACCCTGCCGCCGGATGAGATGACGCAGGACTTCCACAAGCTTTATCCCAATGCTCGCTACTTTGGCAGCGAGTGGGTCAAGGACGACAACGCCGCCCCCCAGACCAAGCCCTGCCTGTACCCTGAAGATCCCATGTTCAAGACTTTCTTCCAGACCTTCGTCAAAGTCTGGATCGAAGAATACGGCCCGGTGCACAACTTTGTGGCCTCTCCCCCGTGCGAAAGCCATATTTCCACCACCATAGATGATTACATCAACATCAGCGTCAACTATTCCAAGTACACCTATGAAGCTGTGCATGAGCTGGTGCCCGAAGCCCGTGTTTTCTTTGACGGATGGGGGGTGCGCGCCAACACCCCGCCCTGCATTTGGACGATGCCCGGCGTGATGCAGCGCTTTGTGGATTCCATGCCGGATGAAGTGTATATGCTGGACCTGTGGCCCAACCGCAAGGAGACCGATGCCACCTTCCGTGACCCGATGTACCGCGATGCCAATTACAGCCCGCTGCGCAAGGCCCGCTATGTGCTGGAGCCGCTGAACGAATTTGGCGGCGATGACCACATGCACGGTGATTTTGCCCGCCACATTGAAGCCGCTAAGGAGATGACCGACCCCAGCATTGTGGAACACGGTGACGGCTTTGGCAACTGCACCGAGCTGTGCGGTGTCAGCCTGCACTTCTTTGATTTGATCTTCCAGCTGGCATGGAACCCCAAAGATATTACCGTCCAGAGTTTTTTGGAAGATTCCGCCAAGCGCCGTTACGGCGGTCTGGCACCCGAAATTGGCGTAAAAGCCATGAAAACGCTGGAACAGGCTGTCTATTGTGATGACCGCGACAGTTCCCACGCACGTTACCAGAAGCGCTGCTACCTGGTGCGCCCCCAGCGCCGCCAGGTTCCGCTGAGTGAGACCCAGCAGGTCGTGGATCTGCTAAACGATTATATGACCACCATGACCGCCCTGCCCGATGACAAAAAGACCGACGCCATCGGCCAGGATATGTACGATGTGATGCGCCAGTACATTACCGAAAACTTTAACATGCACCTGCGCTGCCTGTTGGAGCTGTTCCTGCGCCGCAAAACTGCGAAAAATCTGCACAAGACCTTTGAGCTGCACGCCACGATGATGGAACAGCTGTTGACCCAGCTGGAAGTGATGACCAGCGCCAACACCAAGATGTATATAGAACACATTGTGCGCTGGCTGCAGGGCCGCCCCTGTGACCCTAACGTTGCCAGCGAGGACACCTACATTCCTAAAGAAGAGTTCCGCGCCTGGATGCGTGACCTTGGCACCACGTTTGTCAAGAGTATTCCCAACCTGCCGGACTACAACAGCCAGGATTTCCACGAACTGATCTGCTATTATTACCATCCGCGCATCAATGCCTGTGTGGATACCCTGCGCGGTCTGCTGGATGACGGCGGCGCTACCTCCCCCAAGGAAGTGGACGACCTGCTGGAAGCCGCCTACAAAGTGGTGGAACAGCATTGGATCGAAGTTGGCTACCCTGTGACCGATGAATGCGAAGCCATCCACCTGCCGCTGTGGCAGGCCGCCCAGAACGCTTGGAAGATCCTGCACATTCTGCCGCTGAAAGATGGCCTGGTGGAAAGCGAAGAGATCGTGAAGGAAGTCATTGATGTGTTCGCCAGCTTCTCTGAAACCGCCGACCCGGACGAAGAACGCTCCTGGGTGAGCGAAAACCCGTTTGCAGACGAAAACAAGCCCGCGGAGGAATGATCCCCCTGCCACGAGGATAAAACCATGGATATTTTTGAAGAACTTGGCCTGCACCGCTATATCAACGCGCAGGATACGTTTACCACTTATGGTGCCAGCTGCATGCCTGCGGCCAGCCTGCGGGCCATGCGGGAGATTGCATCCAGCTGTGTGGAACTGGCCGAAGTTCAGGCCAAAACCGGCGATGCCCTGGCAAAACTGACCCATAACGAAGGTGCTTATATTTCCAACGGCGCGGCGGGAGGCATGATGGTTGCCACCGCTGCCGCCCTGGCGCGGGACGATGAAAAAATTTTCCATACCCTGCCAGAGATCACCGGCCCGCGGTACGAGGTTGTCATGCAGGCCGCTCAGCGCAACATGTATGACCGCGGCTGCTCAGCTGTCGGCGCAAAAATGCGCTATATCGGTACAGCGGACACCGCTCCGACTGTGGAAGAGCTGGAAGCAGCCATTACCCCGGCAACGGCTGCCGTGTTTTATGTCATCTTTTTTGGGCGCGATGCCTCTCTGCCGCTGGAAACAATGGTGGAGGTGGCCCACCGCCATGGGGTGCCCGTAATCGTGGATGCTGCTGCCCAAAACCCGCCCGCCGAAAACCTTTGGAAGTTCACCGGCATGGGGGCCGACCTGGTTATTTTCAGCGGCGGCAAAACCATGCGCGGCCCGCAGGATTCCGGTTTGATCGTGGGAAAAAAGGAATGGATCGACCGCTGCCGCCGCTGGGGTCCCCCCACGGATGGCGTCTGCCGCGGGTGCAAGACCTCGCGTGAATCAATCGTTGGGTTGTACAAAGCCGTGCAGCTTTATCTCCAGCGGGACGAAGCCACCCTGATGCGCACCCTGAACCGCCGCTGCGCCGCTTTTGAGCGAACCCTGCGGGACTGCGGCTTTATCCAGATCACCCGCACGCAGGAAGGCCCTGTCGGCCAGGTTATGGCCCGCACCTATGCCGTAATGCCGTATGGCAGCGCCAAAGATTTGGCAGACAAAATGCGTGCCAACGGCATTTACATCGGTGCGGAGCCGGGCAACCGGATTCTACTCAACCCGTTGATGGTCACGCCTGCACAGGTCAAAACCGTGTGCGAAACGCTGACCACCTGTATGCAGCAAATCAAGGAGGAACTGTGAACCATGGGTGTTACGGAACAACGTATGGAACAGCTGGGCATTACCCTGCAGCAGACCGATTGGCGCGGCAAAGGCGCCGTGGAAGCCGTTTTGGCGGGCGATATGCTGTACATTTCTGCTCATTACCCGGTGGACGAAAACGGTACCCCCGTTTATGTCGGCCGTGTGGGCGCTGAAATTGACGAAGCCGCCGCATACCAGGCCGCGCGCCTGTGCGGGCTGAACATGCTGCGCACCATCCAGGCCTATATTGGCAGCCTGGACCGCGTGGATTACTTTGTCAAGGCGCTGGGCCTTGTCAACAGCGCCGGGGACTTTTACAACATGCCTGCCGTCATGAACGGTTACTCCGACCTGATGGTAGAGATCTTCGGCCACCGCGGGCAGCATGCCCGTGCGGCCATGGGCGCTTACGTTCTACCGGGCAATATGCCGGTCAGCGTGGACGCCATTGTTAAAATACGCCGTTAAAGGAGGGCACAGAACATGGCTGTGGCGAATCACCCCCTGTGCGAGCCGGTCCGCTTTGCGCATTACAAAGCGCTGGTTCCCATCCGGGAAGTTGACGGCATTGTGTATGTTTCCGGCCACGGGCCGGAAGATATCAACACCTATGAACCGTTGTACCGTGGCCGCGTTGGCACAGATCTTACGCTGGAAGATGGCTATAACGCCGCAGCAGAATGTGCCAAAACCCTGCTGCGTGCTGTGCAGCAGCGGTACGGCAGCCTGGACTGCATCCACCACCTGGTGCGCGCCACCGCGCTGGTGAACTGCGGCGAAGGTTTTACCCAACCCGAAAAAGTGGCGGATGGCTTTTCCGATACCTGCATGGAAATTTTGCAGGAGCGCGGTTACCACACCCGCACCATTATGGGCACCCACAACATGCCCAACCACAATATCCCCGTTGAAGTTGAAATGATTTTTGTACTTGCGGACCGCTACCGCAATACCTTGGGAGGGAATCAGGATGTCTGCGTATGATCTTATTCTGCAGGGCGGCACGTTGTACAACCCCTGCGCCGGAACGATGGAACTTTGCGACCTTGCCATTAAGGATGGCAAAATTGCTGCCCACGGCAAAAACCTGAACGCGGCGGATGCCGAGACCGTGATGGATGTGACCGGTCTGATCGTATCCCCAGGTCTGATCGACATGCACTGCCATGTCTACCCGGTGTTCCCCTACCAGATGCCGGATTCTCTGCGCACCATCAACGCGGAAGAATACATGTTCCGCGCCGGTGTTACCACTGCGGTGGACGCCGGTACCACCGGCTGGCGCAACTTTGGCGATTTCAAGGAAAACGTTATCGACGCCACCAAGGTGCGTGTTCTCGCCTTTATTGATATGGCCGCCAAGGGGATGCACTATCCCCCGTCAGAGCAGGCTGTGGCTGACATCAACCCCGAAATCACCGCCGCCGTTGCCAACACCTGGTCGGATGTCATTGTCGGCGTCAAGAGTGCCCACTATTGGGCGAAGCACGAGGATGCTGACCACCCCATCTGGGCTTCCATTGACGGCGCTATCAAGGCAGCTTCCATGAGCGGAAAGATCGTGATGGTGGACAGCATCCCCATTGTGCCGGAACGCAGCTACCCGGACATCCTGGCCCGCCTGCGCCCAGGCGATGTACACACCCATGTGTTTGCGCAGCAGTTCCCCCTGATGGACGAAAACGGCAGGATGCAGCCCTATATGCTGGCCGAACGGGAGCGCGGCGTTCACTTTGATGTGGGCCACGGTTCCGGCAGCTTCTGGTTCCGCCAGGCGGTCGGCTGCTTCAATCAGGGCTTCTGGCCGGATACCATCTCCACCGACCTGCACCACCAGAACGTGACCGGCCCCGCCATTGACCTGTTGTATGTTGCCAGCAAGTTCCTGGCCATGGGCATGCCGCTGCAGGATGTGCTGTACCGTGTAACCCGTGCCCCGGCGCTGAGCATCCACCGCCCCGAACTGGGCACGCTGGATGTGGGTGCCTGCGCAGATATCGCTGTGCTGCGCAACCGCGAAGGTAAGTTCGGCTACATGGACTGCGGCGGTGCCCGCCTGACCGGCGAGGGCAAACTGGAGTGCGTTGCCACCCTGCGTGAGGGCGAAGTGGTGTTTGACCCCGAAGCCCGCAGCATGCCGGATTGGCAGAACGCCCCCGCCCCCTATTGGACAGCCCCCGGCACAACGCGCAGCTGGACGCTGTGGAAGTGAGGAAATTATGCTGCTGAATGACCGCGACCAGATCATTGCCATGACGGCAGAGTGGATCGGCGAACGCTACCCCAATGGCCGCCCTCGCGTGAGCGATGAAAAAATAGAAATCCTGAAAAACCTGACCCAGGAAGAAATCTGGCAGCCGCTGTACTCCTGCGGATACCGGTTCCAGTTCCAGGGTGATTTGAAACCTCTGCACCCAGACAAAAAGCTGTACGGCCGTGCTGTGACCTGCTGCTTTATGCCCCAGCGCCCGGACCTGCGCCAGCATGTGTTCAATGTAGCCCGCAGCCGTGGCTGGAAAGGCGACTGCAACCAGTGGGTGATCGACAGCTTGGAAGAAAGCGATGTTGTTGTGTGCGACCTGTATGATAAGATCCTGCGCGGCACCTTTGTGGGCGGCAACCTGACCACCGCGGTCAAGGCCCGCACCAAAAACGGCGGCGTGGTAGTGTGGGGCGGCGTGCGCGATTTGGAACAGATGCAGAACATTGATGTGCAGGTGTTCTATCGCGGCGTAGACCCCACCCCCATCCGAGACTGCCAGATCACGGCGTTCAACGGCCCCTGCCGCATCGGCGCGGCCATCTGCCTGCCGGGCGATATCGTTATCGGCACCAAGAACGGCATTCTGTTTGTGCCCAGCCATATGGTAGATTACGTCATTGAGCACGCCTACAAATCTCAGGTGCGCGACCTGTACGCATTCCCCAAGCTGGAAGCCGGTATCTACACCACCGCCGATGTGGACGCCGTGGTGTGGAACGACCAGATGATGCAGGCCCTGCTGAACTTTATTGATACCGACCCCGCCGCGGCCAAGTACCGCGGGCTGGACTGGAGCGTGGAACTGCGTGCCGCCGCCGGTGACGAAGCCGCCATTGACGAGCTGTACCAGCAGTTTGACATTGAGCGCTATGGCGCGCCCGGCAAGAAAAAAGAGGTGCTGATATGAGAGATATTTCGCTTTACCTGAGCACGATCCCCGATTATAACCAGATGCTGGCGGGAAAAAATGTGCTCATTACCACCGCTGCCCGCGGCATTGGCAAAAGCATTGCCCTGCTGTTTGCGCGCCAGGGGGCGGACGTCTATTTCGGCGGCCGCAACGAAGAATATGTGCGCACCACAGAAAAAGAATTGCAGTCCATCCGCCCCGGCTGCCGCGGCTATGTGGTAGACCTGGCCAAAGCCGACCAGACCGAAGCCTTTGTGGATGCTGCCGTAAAGGACAGCGGCGGCTTTGACATTCTGGTTTCTACCGTTGGCGTCAACTGCCACTGTCCCGCAGCGGAATACAAAGATGAGGATATGTTCCGCCTGTTGGAAACGAACTATCTCAGCGGCGTGCGCTGCGCGCGCAAAGTTATCCCCACCATGCAGGCGCGCGGGGGCGGCAGCATCATCAACATTTCGTCCATTCACAGCCTGATGAGCCAGCCCACCAACATGCTGTACGCCGGTACCAAGGGCGCAATGAATGCAGCAGCCCGCGTGATGGCACTGGATTACGCCAAGGATAACATCCGGGTGAACACTATCTGCCCCGGCGTGGTCATCAGCGATGTGATGTATGATGACATGGACAAGCTGGACGATGCCGGCAAAAAGCAGTTGGACGCTGCCCTGCACCGCTGCCAGCCTTTAGAGCCTGGCCGCATGCAGGATATTGCCAACACAGCCCTGTTTTTTGCCAGCAATATGAGCGCCAACATTACCGGCCAGACCCTGCTTTCCGACGGCGGAACAAGCATTAAGGCACATGATATGGACTGCTGAAACTAGGTAAGAGGTAGGAAGGAGGAGTTAGGGCAATACCGCATAATTCTAAGTGCCGATACGGCAAGCGAGGTGCGGCAGATGCTAAGCCAAAAGCGCAGATAATACTGGATGTCTTATCGAGCATTTTGGCAACGCAGATGCCGTGCCGCAGCTGCCGGAGCGGTGCTTAAGCCGCAAGGCGGGAATTGTGCGGTGTTGCCTTAGGAGTTAATTAGGAATCAGGAACGAGAAATTAGGAATTTGAGGTAGGGCTGGGTCACCCGACCCCGCCGAATTGGCCCGAAGGCAGCTCTTAGACTGGAGATAAACTGTTCCCCACAGATAATTTTTATTGTCCATCATCTTCTTTCCCTTACCTCTCACCCTACCAATTCCTACTTTCTACTTCCTCATTCCTAATTGTTCTAACTTCTCCCCCTGCTTCCTGACTTCTAACTTTTCCCGGAGGTTCCCAATGGCCCACACTCTTTTATTTTCCGGCTATGGTGCGCCGGGGTGCGATGATCTGGCGGTGTGCCGCTTAACGGCGGACGGAACGCTGGAAACTTTATCTACCCTGCGGCATGGCCGTGCCCCCAGCTTTTGCTGCCGGGGGCAAAATGGTTGGATTTATGCCGCATCGGAACGCGCGGATGGCGCGGATGTGACCGCCTATGTGCTGGACGGCACGACCCTGCGCGAGATCGCCCGCATTGAAATTCCTACCGGCCGCGGCTTGTGCCATCTGTATGCCTGCGGCGATGTGATTTACGGCAGCTGCTTTGAAAACGGCCTGTATTTTGCTGTGGATAGTGCCCTGACTCGCATTTTGTGGCAATTCCAGCCCGCAGGGGCCAACGCCCACTGGGTGCAGTCTGTGGGGCACGCGTTATTCCTGGCGGATTTGGGCAACAGCCGCCTGTACCGCCTTGCGTTGGAAAATAATCTGCCCACCGGCAGCGTAAAGACTCTGCCCCAGCCCACCGGCAGCGGCCCACGCCAGGTGTTGGATGCCGGGGACGGCATGCTGGACTGTGTGTATGAGCTGGACGGCCACATGCGGGTGCTGAACCATGACGGCTGCACCGTTTCCACTGTGCAGGCCAGCACTGTGCCCAAGCCGCGCAGCTGGCCGGGTGGTGCCTGCGCCACGGCGGATGGCACCCTGTTTGTCAGCAACCGCGGGCCCAACACCATCTCGGCGTGGCAGCGCAGCGGCCCGACCCGCCATTTCCTTTGCGAATGGAAGGAACGCAAGGCGATTACAAGGATATAAAAAGATGGCGCACTTTGCCTGATAGGATGTACAATACTATCCGTAGGGTGGGATGCACCATCTCGCCGCTGAGGAACATAACTCATTTGTCAAAAACCCCAAAATCATCCGTATCAAAATCTCATATGCTTCCTGGATCGCCCCAAACCTCAATTTCTAAGGCAACACCGCACAATTCCCGCCTTGCGGCATAAGCACCGCTCCGGCAGCTGCGGCACGGCATCTGCGTTGCCAAAATGCTCGATAATGTCGGGTTGCGGTACCCGCATCGTGCTTCGGGGGCAAAAGCCCCTCGCACTCTGCGACCGCTGCCCCTGCTTCGGTTCGCTGTTTCCGCCACTGGCGGCGCTCACCTTTGCAGCATCCAGTATTATCTGCGCTTTTGGCTTGGCATCTGCCGCACCTCGCTCGCCGTATCGGCACTTAGAATTATGCGGTATTGCCCTAATTACTAATTTCTCATTCCTGATTGTAATGCCTCCTACTTTTTCTCTCCTAACTCAAAACCGAAAGGAGCTCTCCATGCCAAAAGCATCTGACAACATCAAGATTTACCGCAACCCCAATGGGCCGGTAGTGTCCACCGTTAACCGCAGGGTGTTGGAACAGGACGACCTGACCTTCAAGGATATTGACGGCACCGGAACGCTGTCCCCCGTCAACGACTGGCGCAACAGCCCGGCCGAGCGCGCAGCGGCTTACGTTAAAACGTTGAGCGTGAAGGAAAAGATCGCCCAGCTGTTCATTTCGGACTGGCGGATGGCCAAGTATCCCATCACCGGCCCCATGGCGGACCTATATAAAGATATTGAGAAAAAGACTGACGAGACAGGCATTCTGGATGAGGGCGAATTCCGCGGCAAGACAATTTTCGGCGAGCAGTACTTGCCCGGCACCTCTCCCCTGCTCAAAGACTGGTTCAACCGCCATGTTATCCTGCGTGCCAACGCCACCCCCGCCGATTTGGCTGATTGGATGAACCAGGCGGATGCAGTGTGCGAGGAGTGCGAGCACTTTATCCCTGTGGCAGCGGCGTCCAACTCCCGCAACGAGAATGGCGAGCTGGTGTTCGGAATGAACGATGCGGGCGGCGTGCTGGCAACCTGGCCCGGTACCTTGGGCATTGCCGCCGCCGTTAAGGGCAGCAAAATTGATCTTGTGGACAAGTTTGCCGATACCATCCGCCGCGAATGGAACGCCTGCGGCCTGCGCAAAGGCTATATGTACATGGCGGACGCTGTGACCGACCCGCGCTGGCAGCGTACCTACGGTACTTTTGGCGAGGATCCGGCCCTGATCAGCGAGATTATGGCCCATATTATCCCCCGTATTCAGGGCAGCGACCATGGTGTGACCGAGGATGGCGTTGCGGTAACGACCAAACACTTCCCGGGCGGCGGCGCGCGCGAAAATGGCTTTGACCCCCATTACGCTGCGGGCCAGTGGAACGTGTACGCCACCCCCGGCAGCCTGGAAACCTACCACCTGCCGCCGTTTGCCGCGGCCGTCAAGGCGGGAACTTCTTCCATTATGCCGTATTATTCTAAGCCCGCAGCAGCAAAAAGTGCGGTGCAGCATGATCTAGCAGGCAATACCGTGGAAATGAAACCTTATGGCTTCGCCTACAACAAGTATTTTATCGATACCATGCTGCGCGGTCAGATGGGTTTTGACGGCTACATCAACTCCGATACCGGCATTGCCCACAACATGGCCCGGGGCGTTGAGATGCTGGATGTGCCGGAGCGCATCGGCTTTGCCGTGGCCAATGCAGGCGTGGATATCATCAGCGGCCTGTTTGATAACGAAGCCGGCATGGAAGCCTACAACCGCGGCAAAAATGGTTATTATGAAACCCACCCCCTTCCGGAAGGCTTTGCCAAAGAGGAACTGACCCTGACGGATGAAGCACTGGACCGTGCCGTGGCCCGCACCCTGACGGAACTGTTTGCCCTGGGAATGTTTGAGAACCCCTACCGCGACCCGGACGAAGCCGCACGCATTGTGGCCACCCCCAGCGATTGGGAAGCCGCCGCGGATGCCCATCGCCGCAGCGTGGTGCTGTTGAAAAATGACGGTACCCTGCCCCTGACCGCCGACAAGCGCGCGAACAAAAAAATCTATGCCGAAGCATTTTTGAAAAACGCCAAGCACGCCGCGGATTCCACCGCCGCGCTGCGCAAAGAACTAGCCGATACCTGCACCCTGGTGGATGACCCCGCCCAGGCGGATTTTGCCCTGCTGTTTGTCTCTCCCTCCTCCGGCGAATATTTTAACGCCACCCCCGGCTATCTGGAGCTGGATATCTGTGAGGACAAGACGGTCTGCAATGTAGATGCGAACGGCAAGCCGATGGCCGACACCCACACAGAAACCACGCTGCATGGGGGAAAACGGCTGGCTGAGATTGCCGCATCGGTACACGCAAACGGCGGCAAGGTCATCACCAATGTGAACATAACGCTGGCCTGGCAGCTGGGCAATGTAGAGCCGTTGTGCGATGTGCTGCTGGCCGGGTTTGACACCTACCGTTCTGCTACGCTGGATGTGATTTTTGGCTGTTTTGCCCCCACCGGCAAGCTGCCCCTCACCCTGCCCCGCGGGGATGCCGTGCTGGCCGTGAACGCCGACGGCGTTTGCATCAGCCCCAACGATGTGCCCGGTTACGACAAAGATCGCTATATGCCAGATTCCCTCAAAGACGAGAACGGCAAAGCCTATGCTTACCGCGATGCTGCGGGAAATTATTATGAGTATGGATTTGGGTTGGAAGGATAAGCCTGTTGGTTCGGCAAGGCAAAACGACGTAAAACGATTAGTAATTAGCAATGAGTAAATGAAATAAGGCAGGGCCCGGTGCCATTTCCGCACCGGGCCCTGCTTTTTGCTGATTGGCTTAAAAAATAAATAACAATGAATAAAGAATAATGGTGGCGGACTGCGGTGCGCTGCTCAGAAATATTAGGTGAGTTATGCGTTAAAAATATACGCCAGAATAAGCGTTCATCGTGGTCGGATAAGCATGCTCTACAAGCGATTGCGTTACAAATGCTATGATTTGCAATGCCACAAAGCCCGCAGGACGATGACAAGCATCGTCCCCTACAAATCGTTTGTAGGTTTGCGGCAAAGCATTTACGTTTCTCCCCGGCGCGATGGGGCAGCGGGGACACCGCAAATCCGCAGCATCCCCTGCTCCACCTCAAATTCCTAATTGCTCATTTCTAATTTCTAATTTCTAATTGCAGATACACCCTAACAGCTTTCTAACTATTTTTCGCTTTCCATCGCTCCAGCTGGTATTGCTTATCCGCCATCACCTTATCAATACCGGCGGCGCGGAGTTCGGAACGGAAGAGGGGCAGCGCTTCTTCGGGGTCCAGGTAGCCGCTGAGCAGCGCATTGTTATACTTGCGCACAATTTCCAGGCAGCTGTTCACCATGGGGCGCAGCTCGATTTTTGGAGTATAAGTAAAGCCATATGCTTCGGAGGTTATCACGTCCGTCGGGCCGGTGTATCCCACCTCGGTTCCATCTGCATTCACCCAGGTGCTGGCGGCCTGGCAGTTGGGCTGACCCCAATGGACGGTGCTCCACTCGTTGGCGGGCAGCTCGTCAATATTGGTCACATGGTCAACATCCAGGCGGCGGTAGTCCACGCCCTCCACGCCGTACAGCAAAAGGTCTGCGGCCTCGCGGTCGGTGTACAGGTATTGCAGCAGCTGCATCCCTTCGCGCTTGTGTTCACTGCGGGAGGAAATGCACCACCCAATGTTCAAAACGCTGGTGTTCTGCAGCTTGCTGCCCAGCGTAATGCTGGTCAGCCGCTGTTTGGTGCTGCGTGTTACGCTGACAACGTTCTGCTCCGCAACGCGGTGGGAAAATGCAAACCCGTCATACATTTGCATCAGGCGGGTGTTGGGCGCATTGATCAGGGGTGCGTCCTTCAAAATCAGACCCTCGGTATACCACTGGTGCATCTGGTTGCACAGTTCCTCATACTCCGGGGTATCGTACAGGTTTACCACCTCGGTGCCGGTGTTGTGCAGTAGCACGCCAAGGCCGTTGTTCAGCGGGTCGCAATCCAGCATCATCAGGGTCTGGCCAAAATGCGGCACCAGCGGTACGCTGCTGGGGTTTTGCTGTTTGGCAGCCAGCAGCAGGGCGTGCATATCGTCCATAGTGTGGATGCTTGCCGCATCGATGCCCAACTCGTCCAGAACATCAGCACGTACCTCAAAGCCGATGGCCACCGCAGATGGGTTATTGCTCGGTACGGCAATCAGCTTGCCATCGTACCGCATACAGTTCCAGCGGTCCTGGCTCACAGCTTCTTTCAGTGTGGGGGACTCTTCCAGCCAATCATCCAGCGGTTCGGCAGTGCCGTCCGCGGCCAGGCTGAACATACTTTCGGCGTCCGTATAGCAAAAAACGTCGGGTTCTTTGCCAAGCAGCAGTTCGCGTTCCAGTTCTGCATTATAGTTGGTGGTGGACTGTTGGGAGATCTCTACCGTAAATCCAAACTTTTCCGCGGTCAGTTCGCTCAATGCTTCGCCAATGCGCTGGCACGCGGCTTCGGAAGAGGACCCTACCGTGCGCAGCTTGATAATGGGCAGCGGGTCCGCCTGCTTGGGACTGCCACAGGCGGTCAGCAGCATAACGCTCAGTGCCATTGCGGCAGCTGCCGCCGCATGATACAGTTTCAGCTTCATTTTTCCTCCGTGTGGCGTTCCTCCTGCGGGGTAACGTCCATGATCTTTTTATAGGTATAGGAAAAATGCGAAAAATTATTGTACCCCAGCTTGGCTGCAATAAAGCCGACCGGCAGCGTTGTGGTACGCAGCAGGGTGCGGGCGGTTTCCATTTTGCGGCGGGTCACATATTCTTTCAGGCTGTAGCCCGTCTGCTTTTTCATCAGGCGGGTCAGATAGTCAGGGTTCAGATGAACATATTCGGCCAGCTCATCGCGGCGCAGCTCACTTTCCAGGTGCTCATCAATATATTGCTTCAGCTTGTCCAGTAGCTCTTTGGATTCATCCACACTCTTGTGCTCTGTCCAGGAGGATGTCACATACCGGATCAGGGCTTTCATCTCGTCCACTGATTTCATGCCGTTGCGGTATAATTCCAATGCTTCGGGCTGGTAGAACAGCTCGTGAATCTTTTCCTCGCTGCCGCCCACGGTAAAGTAGATCATCTGCATGAAGTCCTGATAAAAGCTGCGCAGTGAATCAGCGTTCATCTCGCCGCGGGCAGACATTTCATCCAGCAGGGTCATGGCCTCCTGCTTTACGGCTTCGGGGTAGCCATCTTTAAGCAGGGTGTTCCAGGTGCGGATCTGCGGCACGCGGAAGATATGCGGCTGGCGCGGGGCTTCTTTCAGGCGGAACACCCCGCTGCGCAGTGTTACATTTTCGCCCTGCATGTGCAGCAGCTTTTCCCACAAATCAGGCATCTTGGGCACAGGCAGTTTATCATCCAGATAGAACGCCATGCTGCACCGCAGGTACTGCTGCGCCACATTGCTGATATACATCAGCTGGCGCATGATCCCTTCAAGATCCATCTCCTCGCCCGCAATATTTTGCAGCAGCATAGCGTAAGAGTGTTCATCCACCGAGGCAATGGGCGAAAGTTCGGAATGTACCGCAAAAGTTTCAGCGGCAATGTTGTTCAGCGCCACAGCAAGCAGCTGCTTTTCCCAGTGGTCTGCAGTCGGCTCCCACCGCAGGATGTGGATCAACACCAGGTAACCGTCCCGGTCACTGCGGGGGAAAATCCCCAGCCCCTGCAAGGTTTTGACATCCCGTTCGTTGTGCTGGCGGCTCAAAAACGCGCGGATCGCCTGGGCTGTGATGGCCTGCGCCTGCTCGTTGAACGCGCGGCCCATCTGGGTCAGCTCTTTCTGATCGCGGCTGGCCTGCACATCTTTCACTGCGCGGGCTGTCACCTGGCTGATTTCGGAATAGGGTGCGGGCTGGATGATATAATCGAACGCGCCCAGGTGCATAGCTTCCTGCGCATAGCTGAACTTGGCGTGGGCTGTTAAAAAGATGCACCGGGTGGCAAAGCCCTGCTTCTTGACCCACTTGAACAGCTCCAGGCCGGTTTCTTCCGGCATTTCGATATCGCACAGCATCACATCGGGCACCGTGTTCAGCATGGCGGCGCGAGCTTCCCTTACGCTGTTGACAGCCTGTACCTGGCTGAACCCCAGCTGGGCCCAGTTTACGCCGTGGCAAAGCCCTTCGGTTACGCCGGGCTGATCATCCACGATCAACAGTTTCATGCTTTTCCTCCTCTTTTGCTTTCTCGGCGGCATCCGGCAGCGGGATATACATTTCCACAACCGCGCCGCCCGCTGCAGCGTTGGTAAAGGTCATGGCAAAATCCGGGCCAAACAACAGGGCACAGCGCCGCTGCACGTTGGTCAGGCCATAGTGGCCGGTGGCCACCTGTTTGCCGGAGTTCAGTTCTTTCATCACTTTTTCGGGAAATCCATCGCCGTTATCCCGCACGGTAATGTTCACCAGCTTTTCCCCTTCCATCGGCAGGCTTTTTGCGGTAATCTGCACCGTCAGCGGGCGGTCCGGGCGGGTGGCGTGCTTCACACTGTTTTCCGCCAAGGTCAGCAGCGTCATGGCGGGCAGCTGCATTTCCTGCAGATCCAGGCTGACGGTAACACGGCAGAATGGCGGGAATTTTTGCCCAATGCCTGTCATCTCCATATAGTTCTGGCAGAAGTTTGTTTCGTCCCGCAGCGAGGTCGTTTCCCGCTTGTAATCCATCACATAGCGCAGATGTTTGGACAGCAGTAAAATCATCCGCTGGATCTGCTGGGTCTGGCCGGTTTCTGCCAACGCATAGATCAGCTTTAAGTTGTTCAGGAAAAAGTGCGGGCGGATCTGCATTTTCAGGGCGGCCATTTCCTGGCGCTCGGCATCCAGCTTCTGCTCGTACTGCTCAATTTTCAGGGTTTCAATCTCGTTCAGCATCACGTTGAACGCTTCTTTCACCTGCTGCAACTCCAGGTTGACCGGGTTCCAGTCAGCACGCACCGAAAGGTCGCCCGCCGAAATGCGGCGCATGGCGCCGACCAAAGCATCCAGCGGGTGCACCACATTGCTGCGCAGGTACCAGATGACAAAGCAAATCGCCGCCAGCACTGCCGTAATGCCCACAGCAAGGGCAAGGTTCATGGCATTATCCAGGTCCATATCAGTGCTGGGCACATAATATTCCAGTACCAAGCCTTCCGTTTCAGCTGTCAGGTTGATGTAATGAGACAGCTCGCCCTCTTCGGGCCGGGTACCGGCCAGCAGCACGCCGTCCGGCTGGGCAAACACCAGCATACCGTCCGTTGCCTGGCTGCACTGCCGGTCCAGGTTGACCACCGAAATCAGCCATGCACCATAATAGTGCACAGCCCGCACCCAGTATTGCTGGCCGGACACCACATACGGTGTCCAGCGCTCATCATTCAACGTTTTGGCGTCCACCATGCTGCGCAGGGTCTCTTCCAGGTTGGTTTTCTGGATCTGGGTCTCGGTGGGGCGGCCAGCCTGGGCGGTGGCGTACTCGCTCATCAAAATGGAGTTCGGCTCACTGTACAGGTAAAGGGCGGTGACATCATTGCCCGCAGCCATAGCGGACGAAAACCCGGTCTGCAGCTTATAGCTGTCCAGGTATGCCTGGGTGTGGCCCTCGCCAAAGCCAAGACGGTGCAGCTCCTCACTGTTCAGCACCTGGCTGGTGATATAGGATTCCTGGATGACAAGCTGGTTTTCCAGCGTGCGGGTCAGCAGGCTTAAATATGAATCCGCCGCGCTGGTCAGCCGGGTGCGGCTTTGTTCCCGCACCACCGCCACGCACACGCCGATGAGCAGCACGATCAGCACCGTGAGCAGGGTCAGCACCAGCGTGATATGCCGGCGGATCGAAAAACGTTTTTTATCCAATTCCACAGCAATTCCTCCGCAAGGGTAATTGTTGGTTGGGGTATAGATTGTATAATGGGTGCATTATAACACAAATGTATGAAAGATGTGTTTATAATGGGAACGATAACAGTTAGGAGTAAAACGAGAAACGCTGGATCATTAGCAATTAGAAATGAGGAATTAGGAATGGAATGAATAATTAAAAAAGAATGATGTTGGTGGATCGCGGCACAAAAGCGCCGCTCAGGAAATATTAGGCTGGTTGGTATTTGAAAAAAACGATGAACCATAGAAATAGCTGTGGGGGGCAAGACCGTTCCCTACAGATGATTTTTAGGTTCCCTGCCACAGACTTAATGGTATATAATACGTTCCTTCACGGCGGGATGAGGGCATCCCGCCCTACAGCACAAACTTCAACTGACCTCAAATTCCTAATTGCTAATTTCTCATTCCTACTTTCAAAAATTCTTAACTGCACAACAAGCGCTCCCGCAAAACCCGCCTGGAAACAGCGGTACGGCAGCGCTTGGAGAGAAGATATTTACTTTAACGAATGGCAGTAGCCCATCAAAACCGGGAACGGCGTGCCATCGGCAATCATCTTGCGCACTTCGGCCTCCTTTTCCGGGGGCACAAGGCCGCGTACCCGCGCCCACAGCATTTCAGGGGTAAAGCGCTCGTCCAGCTCAAAGGGCACGATATCATCGGTGGCTTCCAGCCATTTCAGCATCTTGCGCTGCATATCCACCACCACGGGGGCAAGGCTTTCATCATCAATGCGGTTGGTGGTCTCCTGCGGGTCGGCCTGCAGATCATATAACTCATCTTTGCCTACCGTACGGCTGATGTACTTGTACCGCTCATCGCGCATCATAATGCCCTTGGCGTGGGCATCGTCCTCGCTTTGAGCTTTCATCTTGGGCCAGTAGACCGTTGTGGTCGGGGCGCCTTTGCCGTTCTTGCTGTTGCGGTGATATTCATCGCAGTGGGTTTCGCCCGGCTGGCGGCCGCCTTCGCAGAAAACGTAATCCCGCACTTTGGCGCTGCGGTCCGCCAACACGGGGCGCAGGCTGTGGCCAAAGTGGGTGTGGGTGGGCTGCACGCCCGCCAGATCCATCGCCGTGGCGTAAAAATCCACCAACTCCACCATGCTGTTGCTGATGCCGGGGTCCAGTGGAATATCTTTCGGCGGCTTGATCAGCAGCGGCACGCGGGTCAGGCAATCCTCAAAGCAGTTCTGCGCCTTTTCCGGCAGGTCAAAATCGCCGGTAAAATCGCCGTGGTCGCTCAGGAAGAAGATGGCGCAGTCATCGTAAATGCCCTCTTCTTTCAAAGCTTCAACCAACTTGCCGAACTGGACATCGATCTTCATGCACATGCCAAGATATACGGCGCGCAATTCGTCCCAGTCGGCATCAGTAAAGTCCTGCATTCCGGCATACTTGCGGATCTCCGATTCCATCAGGGGCTTGCCGGTGCAGTCATCTGCATGGACCCGCTTGGGCAGCTTGGCACGGTCAATGGCGGAAAAATACGGTTCCTCCACCCGGTACGGCGTGTGGGGATAAATCAAGCCCAGAAACATACAGAGCGGTTGGTCGGCCGGGCGGTTATGGATGCGCTCGATAGCGGCATCCACTACTTCGTCATCGCCGTTATAGTTCTTGCCCTCGGCGTTGCATTTCAGCTGGCCCTCATAATGGGAGTAATAATATTTGTTGCCGGGCTCCCCGCGCTGGTCGGGGTTCACATTACCGGGACCCTGCTTTTTCTGGCCGCTGTAATAAATTTCGGTCGCATGGCTTTCCGTCCAGCCGGGGATCTGGCCTGCGGTCAGGTCGTTGCGGTCGTTCATCCAGACGTAATAACCGGCCTCTTTCAGCTCTTTCAGCATGCTGGTCTCACCGGGGCGCAGCAGGTGGCTCATGGTGCGGTGGCCGCGCACATGGGGATATAGGCCGGTAAAAAAGCTGCACCGGCTGGGCACGCAGACAGGGTTCTGGCAGTATGCCTGCCCAAAGGACACCGCCTCATGGGCCGCAAAGGCATCCAGATTAGGGGTGATGGATGCCGGGTTGCCCAGGTGGGCCAGCGCATCGCCGCGCATTTCATCCGGGTTAAAAATAATGATGTGTGGTTGCTTTGCCATACAAACCTCCTTGTTTCAGGCCCAAGCCTGCAGGGTGGGATTTACTTGTTCAGTTCGCCCTTGTGGCGGCGGCGCAGCTCTTCGGCACAATCGCCGCGGCCGGTATCTTCCAGGCGCTTGCAGTAATCTTTCAGGTAGCCGCGGCAGTGGAAGGGGCCGCCCTCGGCAATGACGTTCCACAGCGGGTCCTCGTGATAGTTATAAATGTTGCTCAGCATGTTGTCGGCTACCCAGTGTTCCAGGTACCACGCAGCGCGCCAACACAACTCCGGCTTTTCTTCGGCCAGGTCGTGGATTTCATGCGGGTCCTCCTTCACGTTGAACAGCTCCTCGCCCGGGGTCAGGTGGTAGCCGTCGTGATAGGTGCGGATGTACATATAATCGCCAAAGCGCACACTGCGCTGGCAGACATGAGCGCACTGGCTGACGACCAGATGATCGCGGCCGCCGTCCTGGCCGGTGCGCACACAGTCAGCGTAGCTTTCACCATCATACACCACCGGGTTGGGATTGCCAACCACCGGGTTGCAGGTGAAGGGCGGAACGCCGCCCAGCAGGTCTACCAGGGTGGGCAGCAAGTCCAGATTGTAATGGAAGCCATGGGATACGGTGTTCTTGGCGCAGCCGGGCCACTTGATGATAAGGGGAATGTGGGTGGTGATGTAGTCGGCCTCGCCGTGTTCGCAATAGCTGCCCATCTCGCCCAGATCCTCGCCGTGGTCAGAGCTGATAATGATGGCCATATCGTCATAAATTCCCTGCTCGCGCAGCTTGTCAAACAGCAGGCCCAGCTGCTTGTCCGCGTACCAGATGCCGGTATCATATTCATCGATCATATGGCGGAAATCATCGGTGTTCTTGATCTCCACCGGCTGGCGCGGGGTAGCGGGGTTGGGCTTGTTGTCATAGCCGGTCACTTCGCAGGCAGAATGTCCGCCCGGCTTGGTGGCACGATGCTTATCCAGAATCTCCTGGGTCATCCAGGGGTCAGGCAGCGGGGCATCTTTGAACGGCTCGCCATACTCGGTCGGGGTACGGTACGGGATGTGCGGGTCCCACACATGCACATGCAGGAACCAGTCTTTGGTATCGCGCTTGCGGTCCAGCCAGTCCAGCGCTACAGGGATCACCTCGTGGGCAGGTTCCAGGCCGCGCTTGCCGATGTTGTAGGTTTCGTCAAAGCCGCCGTTGAACCACCACGCTGCGTGGCGGTCCGAGAAGCTGCTGATGCTGGCGGTTTTCATGCCCGCGCGGCGCAGTACGGCGGGCAGGTTGTAGCGGCCATTGAAATCGGCCATGCCGCGGTTGCGGCCCTCCCAACGCATTTCAGCGTTCACTCCGCCGTGGCCTACGCAGCCGGTGTGGATACCAAACCGGCCGGTCATCAAAGCGGCGCGGCTAGGCAGGCAGGGAGCATCGGAACAATATACATCGGTAAAGCGCACAGAATCTTCGGCCACTTTATCAATATTGGTGCTGGTGGCACGCGGATAACCATAGCAGCCCAGGTGGTCTGGGCGCAGGGTGTCGATATCTACATACAAAATCCTCATGGCAATATCCCTTTCTACTCTTATTACCTATTATAAAGTATAGCGGCGGGAAAGCTTTCCCGCCGCCAGAAAGTCGGTTGTGATTATCGAAAATCCGACTTTATGTTTTCAGCAAAAACGGGGTTGGCTGCGGCTCATCAGCCCATCATGGATTTCAGGGTCTCAAAGTCCAGTGTGCCAAGATAGGTGTTGATCTCTTCTGCGGTCAGATCGGGGTTCACGATTCAAGGCAAGTGACCTTATGTTTCTGGATGAAAGCAGATGCAATACGGATATGACAAGGCGGTATGCCTATTCGCTTGGAGGAAGCAGAGCTGTTGATTCCGCACCACTTTCCAAGCCCAAGAACACGACCATTCTGTCATCGATTCAGTTGGATGGGACACTACGCTATACGACTTTCTCAAGCGGAACGACTGTGGAGAGGTTTAAGCGGTATCTGAAAACTGATTTGCTGCCTCATCTGAACGGAAATTCTGTTCTCATAATGGATAATATGAAGTCGCACCATGCAAAGGCAGTAAAAAAATTGCTGGACAGCTCGGAGATTCGATACATTTATCTTCCACCATATAGTCCTGATCTGAATCCTATTGAAAAGCTCTGGTCGAAGGTGAAGGCTTTCCTTCGTAAATTCAAGGCGAGGACGCTGGATGCTCTTCCAAATGCGATTCAGAATGCTTTTCACTCTGTGACTATCTCTGATTGTTCCGGCTGGTTCCGCTTCTGCGGATATGCGCTTTAATTTTGAAAATTGCTATAAACAGAGCCTGACGGCAGCGCTGTAACCCAAAAAGGAGAACCACCATGGATATGAACCGTTTGCGGACAAACTGGATCTGGCTGCCAAATTGGATACCGGAAGATGACAGCGATGCCCGCATTGTATATTTCCGCAAGGAAATGATGGTGGACGACGCATTGCCCGCCAAAAAAGCGATCAAGATCACCGCGGATTCCCGCTATAAGCTGTATATAAACGGGAAGTTTGTTCAGGAGGGGCCACAGAAGCCCCTGGATCAGAAAGAATGGTTTGTTGATACTGCCAATGCTGCGCCCTACCTTGTGCCGGGGGCAAACGTTGTGGCGATTGAGGTGCTGCGCTTTGCGGCAAGCCAGAATGATTCCCTGTACCGCACCAATACCCCCTGCCTGTACATTGAGGACTGCACGGCTGATAACCCTTCCTTTGCCGGGAAAAAACGGCTGGAAATGCACCATAAACCGTGAAATTGCCATTGTAGGGGAAGCGGGCCGCCCTGCGCCGATCCACGCGCAGGAAAATGTCCATGCCACAGAATTTTTTGCGGGGTGGAAACTGCCCGGATACCCTGCCAGATGGGGTTGCCTATGAGAACGAAGAGGTGTGAAAAAAGGCTATAGTATAAGAACAGCAAAAAGCATATGCTGAACGGCATATGCTTTTTGTGTTTTTAACAGATTGGGCCGCCGAAACGGTTAGTGATGTCATAGACATCAGCATAAAAGTCAGCAACAGGCAGAGCCTTGTTTATGACGCAAAAAATTGCGCCCCTGCACGGCGGCAGCAGAACCGTACCCCCCCCCCGGCCATGACAGCTGTTTTACTGTCTGCCTGACATAAAAAGCAAAGAACCCGATATTGAAAATAACGAACACAGGGCCCAGTACAACCACGCACCGGGCCCTGCCGTATCTCAAATTCCTAATTACTCATTCCTAATTTCTAATTGAGATAACTCCTCCTTCCTGTCTTCCAACGAACCTCAAACGCCCATATAATGCACTGCATTGTAAATGCTGATCAAAATAATAATGCCCATCAATACCAGGAACAGCTTGTCCACGGCACGGCTGCTCATCCGCTTGTTCAGCGTGCGGCCGGCAATGCCGCCGCCGATGCCGCCGGCAATCATCAAAACCAGGGCGGGCAGGGTGAACTCCGGCACGCTGTGGGTGATAAGGGTGGTCAGCAGGCTGGTGATCTGGCTGAACAGAATGATGTACAGACTGTTCTGCGCTGCGGTCTTGGTTTCCATGCTGAAAAAGTAGAACAGCACAACCAGATTGATGGGGCCGCCGCCAATGCCCAAAAAGCTGGACATCAGCCCCAGCACCAGGCCAATGATAACGCAGAATGCCGGGTTGGTAATATGCTTGCCCTGGATGCGCGCCTTGAACAAGGTGTACACAAAAGTGCCAATGGTGATAATGGCCAGGCAGATCGACTGTACCACGCCAACCGTGTTGGGGTTGGGGAACATGCCCGCAATGGTGCTGAACAGCTGTTTGCCCACAACGCCGCCCACTGCGGCACCAATGGCCAGCGGGGTGCCGGTGCGGAAATCCACCCGGTTATCGCCAGCGGCAATGTTTTTGCCCACGGTGTAGCAGCTCATGGAAAGCACGGTGCACCCCGAAAGAAAACTGATGGTTGCCACGCTGGCAAGGCCCAGCATATCCAGCACCGGCTTGATGATAACACCGCCGCCAATGCCGCAGATCGCCCCCGCAATGGACGCAAAAAAACTGACACAGAAAAACAAGATTGAACTCATGCGTCTTTTCCTCCTCCGGTACGTTGATTTTGATAAGTTCATCATACCGTTTTGGAAGAACGCCAAACTACCATAAATAAGAGCATTAGTGTCGAAAAATCGACAAGCATGCTCTGCAGCCTTGAGGAAAAACAGTATTTTGTGGTATAGTTTATCTGTAAAAATCCACCGGGGGTACACAATGCAAAACCTGAACTTTTTGATCAAGCCTGCATCCAGCCAGTGCAACATGCGCTGCCGCTACTGCTTTTATGCTGATGAAGCCGCCGTGCGCTGCGGCCAGAGCGCCGCAGGCATGACCCGCCCCGAAGCCGAAACATTGATTTGCTCTGCCTTTGCCGCCGCGGAACCCGGCGCACAGGTCAGTTTTTCGTTCCAGGGCGGTGAGCCAACGTTGGCCGGACTGGACTTTTTCCGCTTTTTTATGGCCAAAGCCGCCGAGCTGCGCCCGGCCAGGGTGCACATCAATTATGCGCTGCAAACCAACGGCCTTGTGCTGAATGATGAATGGGCTGAGTTTCTGGCTGCCAACCAGGTTCTGGTGGGCATCTCACTGGATGGAACCAAGGAGCTGCACGATAATACCCGCCTGGACGCCAAGGGGAAGGGCACCTGGAACCGTGTAACCGCGGCATTGCATGTTTTGCAAAAGCATGACGTAGAAGTAAACCTGCTGTGCGTGGTCAACCGCGCGGTGGCCCGCAGCCCGCAAAAAGTCTATGCTTCGCTGAAAAAACTTGGCGTCCGGCATTTGCAGTTCATTGCCTGCCTGGATCCCCTTGAGGGCGAGCGTGGTGCGCAGCCCTGGGCACTGACGCCGGAAGCATACGGTAAGTTCCTGTGCGGCCTGTTTGACGTTTACTACCGTGACTGGGTCAACGGCGACTACACCAGTGTGCGTCTGTTTGACGATTACATCCACATGGCGATGGGCATGCCTGCAGGCACCTGTGCCACCTCTGGCAGCTGCGGCGCTTATTTTGTGGTGGAGGGCGACGGCACGGTGTACCCCTGTGACTTTTACTGCCTGGACGAATGGAAGATGGGCCGCATTGGAGAGCAGAGCATCCCGGAGCTGGCCAACAGCGAAAAAGCCCGCCTGTTTTTGCAGCAGGGCGAGCGCAAACCCGATGCCTGCGCCGACTGTCGCTGGTACAGCCTGTGCCACGGCGGCTGCAAGCGCGACTGGGTGGAGAACGATGGCAAGCTGGAAAACTACTCCTGCCTTGCGTTCAAGGAATTTTTTGCCTATGCCGAAAGCCGGATTTTGGAGATCGCACGGGCGGAAGCGGAATACTATCGGAGGTAGGAAGTAGGAGCTTTGGTGGCGAGTGAAAGCACGGCGAGAAAAAATTAAGAATGAGTAATTAGAAATTTGAAATAGAGCAGGGCCTGATGCGTAATGGCATCGGGCCCTGTTTTTATTATAGATAAACATAGATAAACAACAATCGCCTTTCCTTATGCTTTACCTAAAGCACAGGAAAGGCGGTCGTTGTTAAATAAGCGTATCCTATTGAAAAGCTCTGGTCGAAGGTGAAGTCTTTCCTTCGTAAATTCAAGGCACGGACCCTGGATGCTCTTCCGAACGCGATACGATGTGCTTTTCAGACAGTTTCGCCTTCTGACTGCTCAGGCTGGTTCCATTCCTGCGGCTATTCGCCTTATTTTTGAAAATTGCTATAAGCTGAACAACATCCTGTACATACACACCCTCGATAGTTGCTCTGTACCAAGGATGCTCCCACTCGGATACAATTCCAATCATATCAGTTTCCTGCAGGCGCGCCACAAGACTGTCAGAGTCAATAAGTCTTACGGGAAGTCCTGCACGGCGCAAACCAAGGAAAAACTCAATGGTTTCGGGACTACCGCCATCAGGACTCTCGGTAGCAGTATCAATATCAGCTAAAGTCAGGCGGCATGTCATCTGTACCGTCTGACGATCGAAATCCTCCCTACTTGAATATTTAAAGTGTTGACTGCTCTTGTGCCGGATTGGCTTTTATTGTATAATAATGTGACTAATTTCAAGCATTGGTTTGCTGTCGTATGCGGCATAGCATTTGAAATTGAAAATTACGGAAAAGAGCTTCCTGCCATGGCGATAAAACGCGTTTTTCAAAAAGAGCCTGTTCTAAGCATTGCTGCCTGTCTGGCTTTGGTTTCATCCTGCTTCGTTCTTCCGGATGCAGAATATCTTGGTTATATTGATTTTCGCACGCTTGCGATCCTGTTCTCACTCATGACCGTCATGGCCGGGCTGCGGGGGCAGGGCGTTTTCGATCGGCTTGGGCGCGCGCTGCTGTCCCATACCCGCACAACGCTTCAGCTGACCGCTGTTCTGGTGGGGCTGTGCTTTTTCTCAAGCATGGTGATCACTAATGATGTATCGCTGCTTACCTTTGTTCCGTTCACATTTGTTGTTGTAAACAGCTTGGATGCTGCCGTTCGGGATAAGCTGCTGCTTCCCATCGTCTGCATGCAGACGATAGCCGCAAACCTCGGCAGTATGCTAACGCCTCTTGGTAATCCGCAAAACCTGTATCTGTATGGAAAAAGCGGAATGGATATGGGTTCTTTTGTTTTGCTGATGCTCCCCTACTCCATCCTGTCGCTGGCACTTCTTGCGCTATGGGCGGTGGGGCTGTGCCGCCGTGGCGCAAAGATCTCCATGGCTCATTCTGCGGCTGCTGCAAGCCCGAACAAGGCACTATTATCGCTGTACAGTATTTTATTCGTGCTCTGTCTGTTGGTGGTACTGCGTGTTCTGCCCTATGGTATCGCGTTTGCTGCGGTTCTGGCCTGTGTGCTTTTGGCAGACCGGAACACATTATGCCGTGTGGACTATTCGCTGATCCTTACCTTTGTTGCGCTCTTTATCTTTATTGGCAATCTGGGGCGTTTTGCCGCCTTTTCCGGATGGCTGCAGCATATTCTTACCGGCCACGAGGTATGGGTTTCTGTGCTTGCCTCACAGGTAACCAGCAATGTGCCTGCGGCGATCCTGCTTTCGGGATTTACAGAGAATATCCGCTCCCTGATCATCGGCACAAATCTTGGCGGCCTTGGCACGCTGATTGCCTCAATGGCCAGCCTGATCTCGTATCGCGAAATTGCAAGGGAGTTGCCGTTACAAAAAGGCCGGTATTTTGCGTTGTTCACAGTTTCCAACATCCTGTTTGTGACGGTTCTTATGGGCGCGTGGGCGTTAGCTGGATAAAAACATCACCGCACAATTCTAAACACAGCCGCAGCGGCTCTTAGAATTGTGTGGTGATTCTTTTATAAGCAATTTAGATTACGGAATAGCTGTTTGAGCTAACTAATCCGTACACAAAACTTCGCAAATTTTCTACGATGTCTCTTGCGATACATATGTTATGTAGTATGCCGCGCCCACAAAACTTTATATCCCATTATGCTGCATCTTTCATGGGTCATATTCTCTGCTCAATAGCCACTGAAGTCCTGCCGCTGTTCGCTGTACCACATCTTTAAAGTGATTGCCGGGATTTAATTGGAAGGTCGTATCTATTCCCTGCTCGTGGTAATATCTTTCGATGGATTCGGTATTCTGCTGAACACATCTTAGAAGCGAATTCTGGGTGCGGCACTCCCGGTCGCCCAGCGAAAAGAAGATATCGGCAGGTTTTTTCACGGGTGTACGGGAAACGACATACTCTTTAATTCCCGGAAACCACAGCGAGCCGGAGACACTCGCAACTCGCGAAAAGGCGTCCGTCTGATAAATAGAATACAGTGCAAACAGTCCGGCCAGTGAATATCCCGCAATTCCCCGCCAGGCGGGGGTCCCCTGCAACAGACTTTCTGCTTTCGGTATAATTTGGTTTATCAGAAGGCGCAGGTACTCATCGGCTCCGCTGGTATATGATGCACCATTTTTGAATATGGGCGGAATATCCCATGGCACCATATCATGATTCCATTCCAGCTTACTGACTGCAACCAGCGAAAAATCCTGACAGCCGATGTCTGTCAAATACTGAAAGATCTGCGCTCCCTCGCACCCATAGGTATTCAGATAAATCACCGGCTTGTTTGGCGCGGCACTTTCGAATACATCTACCCTTTTTTGCTCTACCGAAAAAGAATTCATTCTGCCGCCTCCCCACCATTGGCGAATGCTCCGCAAGCTGCGCGGGTCAGAATCTCCTGCACCTGTGCCGAGCTACTTATATTCACCACTGGTACCACCATACTTTTGTGCCTATATCGTATTCGAAATCAGCACAAAAGTCAACTTTTGCTTTATCAATTTTGACGCAAGCAACCTCCCTGCATTTTCTCCGATTCTCCGTCTTTTTATCTAGGATATTTTGGCGGATAGTGCTATAATGGTAAAAAGTGTGCGTCTGTGCAGGACAGAGCCAGCCATTTTCAAGGAGGACATCATCATGTCAAAGATCGTCAACGAGGTAAAGATTGGCCACCTTCGTTCTGGGCTTCTTCCACTGCTTCCAGATATACACTGCTTACACAGGAGGAGATTTTCCGCTTGGCCGTCTCGCTTGTCATGTTCAGAAGATGCAGCTGGATGATCAGCCTGTGACTGGCACAGCAGCACGCCGAGTGCCTTCCTCACACAAGCAGTATTGCACAGTTTCAGCCGCTTGCTTTTGGCGGTCTTGCAAAAAACAACAACACGCCCGGACAGCTGCACAAGTGCAAACTGTCCGGGCGTGTTTTACGCTTTCTGAGCGGGCAAACGCATCATCACTGCGCTCAGGTGATTCCTGTAGAAGATAAGAGATGTCGTCTTAATCGCTGGTTGGGAAAATGACCTTGTTGACGAAAAAGAAGATTACCATGGAAACACCGCCGTTCAATACCGTTGTACCAATATTGTAAATAAAATCCGGCACATATCGCGCAGCTGTTGCGACCCAAATGCAGTTTATAGAATTTACAATACAGGTTATTACGCAAAATGCAACCGCATACCAAACGATCTGCCAGGTAAGATTCCCCTTGCTGCGGAAAACGACATTTCTTTGTATTGGGAAATTGATTACCTCACCCAGTATCATGGCTATCATATAAGCGCAAAAATAAGGCAAGCCACCATGTTCTGCGTCATAGCCCAAAATGTTCCATTTGAAGGTTGCTCCCAGCATGGTCACTTCGATTCCCGGCCAGCCAAAATCCACCTTGGGCATATTTGCAAAAGCAGCAGGCAGGAACTGCAGCAATATATACTTAAACACCGTAATGAGGTTGCATACAATTACGAACAAGCCACCCTCACGGATCCACCGCATTATATCCTGATTGGCTGTTTTTGCTGTATCCCTTTTATCTTTCATAAGACATCTTCTTGTTCAGTGCCCTCATCCTCTTTTTTTGCCTTGCGGTATTTGCAGATTGCGCAGATTTCCCAAGCGACAAGGATGATTGCAACAACTGCATCCACTGCGTAGGTCGTCTTTACCCACTTCGGCACAGCTACCGCACGCGTCACAGCGAAGGAGTTTGCCAATGCATACAGCGTGCCGTGTGCCGCATTGCGCATAGCCGTTACCGTACCGACAGAGTTCAAATCACGGTAGAACTCATTCGTAATGTTAAACGCCAGCATCTTCGTGCCGCCGGTACGAATTGCCAGATTACCGTCCATATACCATGGGCTGACGACTGCGTCTGTAATGACAGCGCCATGGAAGCCCCATTCATCACGCAGAATGTTCGTCAAAAGAGCCTTACAGCCACCGGCCCAGACAGGACCGACCGCATTCATAGAGGTCATAACGCCCATGCCGCCTGCCTTGATCGGCTGTTCAAACGCCTTGAGGTAAATTTCGCGGGCAGACTGTTCATTCAGCCATGTGCAGATGTTATTCTGACGATAGTTGTCCTGATCGTTGAAGGCAAAATGCTTCACATAGCAAATCAGACCATTTTCGGTTGCGCCGGACACCTCTGCAGCTGCGGTCAGCCCGGAGAGAACGCCGCACTCGGAATAGTATTCAAAGTTACGCCCGCCGAATGCGCTGCGGTGGATATTCATTGCAGGTGCATACCAGCCTGCGCAGTTGATTTCAGCACATTCTTTTGCAATCTGTTCTCCGCGCGCCTTGGCCAGCGGCTGGTTCCAGGTGCAAGCCAGCATCACAGAACCGGGATAGCTCGGACCTGCGGCAGGATTGTAGTTGCTGTGCACACCTGTCGGGCCGTCACAGTCCTCCGTTGCGGACAGGCCGATGGATTCAACACCAACGGTATGGTAACCACCGTCTGCCGTAAGGCTGAACAAGTCATTGACCGTGAGTTCATCGAGAAGCTGCTCCCACTTGGGGTCATCGTAAGCAACGCCGGTCAGATCAGCAAGTTTCAACCCGTTATTCGCCCCGGTGGTCGGCATCACAGCATTGGGGTCATCGTATTTTGCCGCATCAAAGGTTGCTGCACTTGCATAGTCTGCCAGTGCCTGTGCACTCAGGCTATGGTTTGCAGGCGCAGCGGTAGCCTCTGCATAGTTGGCAAAGCCATCAGCACGGCTGAGATAGGTCACATCTCCCTGCGCAAAGGTGAGCTGGTTTGTAGCAGCCACCTGATCTGTGGAGCGAGCGCCATCATGTGCATCGTCATAGATGACGTCCTTGTCCACCTTGGCAACATAGGTATCCAGGATCGTATGAGAATCCGAGCAGAGATTGATCTTATAGTCGCCTGCCTCGAGTACATACGCACCATTCGCACTCTTGATGCCGTTCGAATCATAGGAGGCCATATCCTCATAACGGAAGGTGATCTTCAGGGTCTGTGCTTCGCCGGGCTGCAGGATTTCCGTCTTGGCGTACTGCACAAGATTTGCTGCTGCCTTTTCGATGCCACCGTTATAATACGGCGGCTCATAGAAAATTTCTGCAACATATTTTCCTGCTGTATCGCCGGTATTTTTAACTGCTACATCCAGCGTGATTTTCTCGCCATCATCCTCGACAGCTGCAATTGACGAATCAAAGGTAGTGTAGCTCAAGCCATAGCCGAACGGATACTGAACCACTTTATCATAATCAATAAGGCCCTCTGCAGCAGCCGTTTCATAGAATTTGTAGCCAACATAGATGCCCTCGCAGTAGTTGACAAACATGGCACGATTGTCCTGGCTCCCCGTAACCTCTGCATAGTTATCATACGCAAAGCCGCCGAAGTTGTTGGCCGTGGGTGTTGCGAGCAGATCGTAGACATAGGTATCCGCCAGATGTCCGGACGGATTCACTTCACCGCTCAGGATCTTTCCGAGGGAATCAAAGCCAAGCTCGCCGGGCGCACCGCACAGAACGGCTGCCTTAATGCTGTCATACTGATCCAGCCAGCCAAGCTCCATAGCATTGGAGGAGTTGACCACAACGATAACATTCTTGAACTCTTTACAAACGCGGTCTACCATTGCAATCTCGCGGTTACTTAATTCCAGGTAACTCTTGCTGGCATCGAGGTCTTCTGCCTGCGTTGTAAAATCATAGAACTGTGCGAGCCCGCCGTACTGTGCATTGTATTCATCCGGGCCGGTGATGCTTTGCGGGATATCAAAGCCCTCGCCGCCGGTACGGCTGACAACAACCACCGCTGTATCCGAGTAAGCGACCGCATCCTCAAAAATGTTAGCGTTCTCGTACTCTGCAATGGTAGGCTCCGGAACGGTGAAATCGCCGCGCTTGCTGCCGATCTCACGCAGACGGATCGTACCGACAGGACGCTCTGTACGGAAATTCTCATAGAATTTCACAAGCTCCTCATTGACTTCAAAGCCCGCATGCTTAAGGCCGTCAATCAGAGAAACCGCATTGCTTGTATCACTGTCACCGGAGCCGGTGCCGCCATACAACGGGCGAACGCTCGACCAGCCAAACAAGTTGAGCTTTGTACCGGCGCTCAACGGCAGCGCCTTGTCATCATTCTTCAGCAGAACGATGCCCTCGGATGCAATCTGGTCTGCAATCGCACGGCCGGATGCCATTGTTTCGTCCGAGACCTTGACATCCTCAGCAAAAACACTGTTCACCACCGAGTATTCTACGCCGAGAATAACCCAGTTGACGGAAAGCGTGATAGCCAGCAAAATTGCAATCGGGGCCTGTGCACGCACCAGCGCGCGCTTCGGCTGTTTTAGCTTTCCGGCTGCGACCACTACGATGAGCGCCGCGATCAGTACAACAACAATAAAGATAATAGCCGGGCTACAAGCAATAATGCCGTTCTTCAAATCCTCGGTCGTAACTGCCAGGGAGCCGCCAAACATCAAATCGTACAGCTTTTTCCCTATTACTGCCAATGCTGCAATGATAACTGCAGCAATCAGCCACGGCACAAGCCTCTTCTTATTTTTCATTTCTTTTCTCCTTCAAAAGTAAATGGGTATGCGGTTCAATGCGTATTTATTGCAATTCAAACCAGTGGAAATTCATTTTCCCACTACCCGTAAAACGGAAATACAGCGGATAGGTTCCGTCAGGGATCGTAAGGGACACCTTTTCCCCCACCTGGCTGCCGTTTTTTATGAAAATATCGGCACACAGCGTGGAAAAATCCGGTGCGGTTGACACCTGAAGGCGTCCATTTGCAGGGCCGGTACAATGTACCTTTATCTCAGCAGCATCTTTAAAGGCAAAGTACTTGAATCCTGCCACTGCACCATCGCGCATATTGGCAATGTACTGATTGCCGCTGTCCTCTCTGTCCGGCCCGTCCTGCGTGAAATAGGGGTGATTGCGCAGCCGCCATTTCGGGAAAGGTCCGTCATAGCGTCCGGTACCATTCTTCCCCCAGAGGTTGCAGGCAATACGCGCCTCATAACGGCCTTTTCCCTTTAAGGGTCCATCGTTTAGGCCGCAGCTTGTGACCTCTGCCTGCAGAAACGCTCCGTTTTCGTTACGCCGAAGCTTCTCGGCACAAGCCTGCCGGGAATACGAATGACGGTTGGTTTGCCTATGATAGAAAACATACCATTTGTCCTCTAGCTTGAGCAGCCCGCCATGTGTATTGCCCAAATAGTTAGCTGCGTGCTTTTCGGACAGGTTGCTGTCCAGGAAGATATCACCCTGACTAACCAGAGTGCCGCCGTAAGAGAAATCTCTGTCAGGGCTTTGGCTGGTAGCATAGCACAATTCATGGTTATGACGAGAGGAGTATACGAAGATATAGGTTTTTCCTTCCTTGCGTATCGAGCTTGCTTCAAAAAACTCATGTCCTTGAAAAGCTCCCGGCCCTTTTTTAGGGAAAATCACGCGCGGCTCCGTTTTTATCGTCACCATATCTTTTTCAAGTTCCAGAACTGTACCGCCGTCACATCTAAGCTTGTGTCCACCTGTCAGAATAGCAGGCACTGCATTATAAAAGCCGGAATACAGCCACACGCGCCCGTCATCATCTACCAAAACGCCGGGATCAAACGGAAGCTGATCTCCCCTTCTTCGTCCCCAGAGTGTGCCGTCTGCATAGTGAATATGACCCAAAAATTTATATTCTCCCGCAGGTGTATCGCAGACCGCCACGCTCATAATGCCTAAAAAGTCAAACGCATAGTAGAGGTAGTACCGGCCGTCCGGGCCCTGGCAGACATCCGGTGCAAAAAGCAGATGGTATCCCAATGGATTTTTGGGGTCCTGTTTTTTGCGGTAGATAACTCCCTCGTACCGCCATTCGGAAAGATCTTCCACCGGCGCCGACCAGCAAACGTAGTCATTCACACAGAAGATCGGTGCGTTGAAGCGGTCATGTGAGCCATAGACATACACTCTACCATTGAATACATGCGGTTCCCCATCCGGAATATATTCCCACGATGGCAAATATGGGTTCACTGCTTGTCTGTTCACAGTTTTCACCTCCTTCCTTTCTGCTGTTACGTTTTAAGTGTAGCACAACTCCTTCTTTTTTCGGGGGATTTTGGCATAACCCGTCTCCACAGTGGCACAACTTGCATTCTTGAACACTTTTTTCGGACATATATGTTTCCTTTTGTGCATTCCACAAAAAAGCGGTGCAGATCAACTCTGCACCGCTCCCACATGCTTAAAACTGTTTTTGTCTGCGCGCTGGCCGGCTGTATTTCTAAGGCAATACCGCATAATTCTAAGTGCCGATACGGCGAGCGAGGTGCGGCAGA
>SAUS01000107.1 GCA_004000625.1 Candidatus Cibiobacter qucibialis
GGGTGGTGGACTTACCGCAGCCGGAAGGACCGACGAAAACGATAAATTCCTTATCAGCGATTTCCAGGTTGAAATCCTTAACGGCAGTAACATTGCCCGGATAGATTTTGTAAATATGACGGCAACTAATGCTGGCCATGGGTCATTACCTCCAAATTGGTTTTTATGATTTTATTGATACGCTCAGCACGTATTTTTCTTGACAAATCTATAATAACAGGGTACGATTGAAAAAGATATAGCACTTTATTGATATTGGAGGTCAGAAATTGATATTTGATCCAACCACCTGCTGCGCCTGCGCCGCAGTGCAGGAGCTGCAGGGCGAAGCGCCGCTTACCCTTTCCGGCGAGGGCCTTTGGGCAGGGGTACTTTCCAGCGGGCAGTGCGTGCTGGAATGCCCCGGCAGCCAGAGCGCGGCGGGCTCCTCCGGCGATCTTTTGCTGGGCTTTGGCACCTTCACGCTGCGGCCCGTTACCCCCTGCCATCTGCTGTGCGTGCGGCTGACCGGGCTGGCCGTGCAGCAGTTTTTGGCCGGGCTGCCGCAGCCGCGCTTTGCGGATGGGGCTTCCTGCCCCAGTGCAGCGGAGCTGCTGGCCCGCGTGTGCGGTGCCGGGAATGCCGACGATGCCGCCAGCGCCGCCGCCCCCTACACCCTGCTGTGCGCCCTTGCCCACGGGGACGAGGAATCCCGCCGTCTTTCGCCGTTGGTAGCCCGCGCGGTGGAAGCCATCCGCGATAACTACATGGCCCTGTACGGCGTGGAAGAACTCAGCGCCCAGCTTGGGGTCAGCAAGTGCCACCTTGTGCGGGTCTTTTCTTCCGAGATGGGCATGCCGCCGGGCCGCTTTTTGACCAGCGTGCGCATTGAAGCTGCCAAACTGCTGCTGGCCGAGCGGGAGTACAGCCTGGAAATGATCGCAGGGCTGTGCGGTTTTTCCGGTGCCAACTACCTGTGCCGCGTGTTTAAGCGGGAAACGGGTTTAAGTCCCGCTGCCTGGCGTGAAACCGCCGCCCACAAAGCCGTGGTGCAAAAGCTGCCCGCCCGCAACAACGAAATCTATGTGTAAAAGCAGTTCATTTTGTATCCTTATGGCAATACCGCACAATTCTAAGTGCCGATACGGCGAGCGAGGTGCGGCAGATGCCAAGCCAAAAGCGCAGATAATACTGGATGTCTTATCGAGCATTTTGGCAACGCAGATGCCGTGCCGCAGCTGCCGGAGCGGTGCTTAAGCCGCAAGGCGGGAATTGTGCGGTGTTGCCTTATATAAAGAAGAAACATTTGTGTATCCAGAAACAACCTATTTCCTATCGAGACCGTAGGGGCTATGCTTCATAATAAAAGACGCTTCCCCCCTGTTCGGCTGTATTCCCCACTTTTTCGCGTTTTGCGTTGACTCAACCGTTCCCGTCCTATATACTGAAAAATACGGCACTTTTGCCGCCGACCGGGCTGCCCGGCTGTATCCCTGCAAGGAAAAGGAGGAGATGCCGTGATTTTCGGCAAGTACATCAACCGTTATTACCTCAAAAATGCGCCCGTGCTGCTGCTTGGGCTGCTGGCCCTTTTAACGGTTGACTATATCCAGCTGTTGATCCCCCAGTTTTACCGTCTGGTCATCAACGGGGTCAACCTGGGGCAGGTGGTCGTAAACGGCCAGACCCTGCTCTTTACCAAAGAGGTTTTGCTGCAGCACATCTGCCTGCCCATGATCTGGATCGTGGTGCTCATGGTCATTGGGCGCTTTTTGTGGCGTATCTGCTTTTTCGGCTCCGCTGTGCGGGTTGCTGCCAACCTGCGCGAGCGGATGTTTGACCACAGCCGCCAGCTTTCGCAGCAGTATTACCAAGTTAACAAGGTCGGCAACCTGATGAGCCTTTACACCAATGATATTGATACCATCCAGGAATGTTTTGGTGATGGTATCCTGATGTTCTTTGACGCTTTGGTTCTCGGCCTGATGGCCCTGTATAAAATGTGGCGCATGGATTATAAGCTCACCCTGCTGGCTTTGATCCCTGCCCTCATCATGTTCAGCATCGGCACCGTCATGGGTACCGCCATGACCAAGCGCTGGGAAGAACGCCAACAGGCATTCTCCGATCTTTCAGACTTTGCACAGGAGAATTTCTCCGGCATTGCCGTTATCAAGGCGTTTGTCAAAGAGCTGAAAGAGCTCATGGCGTTCCGCAAGCTAAACAAACAGAACGAGGAGATCAACGTCATCTACACCAAAATTGCCACCCTGCTGGAAGTGCTCGTGACCCTGTTTGTCGAATCCGTCATCTGTGTCATCCTGGGGTATGGCGGTTATCTGGTCTACCAGGGCCGGTTCAACGCGGGCCAGCTGGTAGAGTACATCGGCTATTTTGAGGCCATCGTCTGGCCCATCATGGCAATTTCCATGCTGATCGAAAAGACCTCCCGCGGCAAGGCTTCCCTGAACCGCATCACCGAGCTGCTGGACGCCCCCATTGATGTGGCCGACCGCCCCGGCGTGCAGGAGCTGCAGAACCCGCAGGGCAGTGTGGAATTCCGCCACCTGACCTTCCGCTACCCGGACGGCGAATACGATGTGCTGCAGGATATCTCCTTCACCATCCACCCCGGCGAAAGCGTGGGCATTGTGGGCAAGACCGGCGCGGGCAAAACGGCGCTGGTGGACCTGCTGCTGCGCACCTACAACGTGCCGGACGGCACCCTGTTTGTGGACGGCAAGGACGTGAACACCCTGTCCATCCATTCTGTGCGCGCTGCCTGCGCCTATGTTCCACAGGACAATTTCCTCTTCTCGGATACCATCGCCCACAACATCGGCTTTGGTGTGGACGATGCCTCCCCCGAAATGATCGACCACGCCGCCAGCCTGGCCGATGTGCGGGACAACATCGTGGACTTTAAGGATGGTTACGAAACCGTTCTGGGTGAGCGCGGCGTGACCGTTTCCGGCGGCCAGAAGCAGCGCATCTCCATTGCACGCGCCCTGCTGAAAGACGCCCCCATCCTGATTCTGGATGACTCTGTTTCCGCTGTGGACACCCGCACCGAAAAAATCATTCTGGACAACCTGAAATCCAGCCGCGCCAACAAGACCACCCTGCTGATTGCCCACCGCATTTCCACGGTGGAGCGGCTGGACAAGATCATCTTCCTGGCTGATGGCAAGATTGAGGCCGTCGGCCCCCACGATGAGCTGTACACCAGCTGCCCCAAGTACCGCCGCATGGTGGACCTGCAGCGGCTGGAAGATGAAGCCGGAGGTGATGACAATGCTTAATATAAACCCGCTTTTGCTGGTTGGCGGCGTCATCGGTGCCGTTACCGCGCTGCTGATTTTTGCTTACGCTTCGGTCAAAGATAAAAAGACCGCCATGGGTTTTGAGCGCACCATGGCAGACGGCGAGATTCTGCGCCGCCTGTTCGCCTATGCCAAACCGTACTGGGCCAAGTTTCTTCTGGTTCTCTTCCTGATGCTCTTCTCCATCGCTTACGACATTATCTCTCCCCTAATCGTCGGTGCAATCGAAGAACTTGTCGCCGCCGATTTTGCCCTCAGCCGCCTGTTCGCTTCGGTCGCGGTCTATGCGGGGGTTCTGGTGTTCTCGATGGCAAGCACCTATTTTCAGGCGGTCATTCTGCAGCGGGTCGGCCAGCGCATCATCTCCGATCTGCGCGAGGATCTGTTCACCCACATTGAGTCCCTCTCCCACGAGCAGCTCAACGAGATCCCGGTTGGCAAGCTTGTTACCCGCGTTACCAACGATACCAACGCCATTTCCATGATGTTCACCAACCTTTTGGTGAACCTGATCAAAAATGCGTTCGTCATTTTGGGCATTCTGGTGGCCATGCTCTGCCTGAACTATGAGCTGACCCTGATGGTGCTCTGCTTTGTTCCCTTCATCGTCATCTTCACTGTCGTCTTCCGCAAGTTTTCCCGCCGGGCCTACCGTAAGGTCAAGGATGCCACCACTGACATCAACACCTATCTTTCGGAGAACCTTTCCGGTATCAAGGTCACCCAGATTTTTGGCCGCGAGGACGAAAAGATGGCGGAGTTCTACCAAAAAAGCCAGACCCTTTCCAAGGTCACACAGGAACAGATTTTTGTGTTCGGCGTATTCCGCCCGCTGGTCTACATGCTGTACATCAGCTCTATTTTGTGCCTGTTCTACCTGGGCGGCATGGGCCACCTGAACAACGTTTCTTTCCTGGGGCAGACCATCACCGGCGGCACCATCGTCACCTTCTACATGTACATTTCCAAGTTCTTTACCCCCATCCAGAACCTGGCCGAGCAGTTCAACTGGCTGCAATCCGCGCTGGCCTCGTCGGAAAAAGTCTTTTCTATTATGGACATTCAGCCCAAGCTGGTGGATGCCCCCGACGCCATTGAGCTGACCGATGTAAAAGGCGAAATTGAGTTCCGCGATGTCTGGTTCAGCTATATTCCCGGCGAATGGGTGCTGCAGGGCGTTTCGTTCCATGTTTCCCCGCGGGAAACCGTGGCTTTTGTCGGTTCCACCGGCTCCGGCAAAAGCACCATCCTGTCCCTCATCTGCCGCAATTACGAGTTCCAGAAGGGCGAAATTCTGATTGACGGCATCGACATCCGCAAAATCAAAATTTCTTCCCTCCGCCGCCATTTTGGACAAATGCTGCAGGATGTTTTCCTCTTTTCCGGCACCATCCGCAGCAACATTGTCCTGCGGGAGGATAACATCTCGGACGAAGAGATCATGCAGGTCTGCCGCTATGTCAACGCTGACCACTTCATCAACAAGCTGGACCACGGCCTGGATGAGGAAGTGCGCGAGCGCGGCAACAACTTCTCCGCCGGTCAGCGCCAGCTGCTCAGCTTTGCCCGCACGATCATCCACAAGCCCAGCGTGATGATTCTGGACGAAGCAACCGCCAACATTGATACCGAAACCGAGCTTTTGATTCAGGATTCTCTGGAAAAAATGCGCACCGTCGGCACCATGCTGATCGTTGCCCACCGCCTTTCCACCATCCAGCACGCGGACAACATCATCGTGCTGTCCCACGGCAAAATTCTGGAGCAGGGCAGCCACCAGGAGCTGCTGGCCCGTCATGGGCGGTACTATCAGCTGTACACCCTGCAATACCACAAAGAACAGCTCAGTTCCTGATTTTATCTTCCATAACAGCAGTGCCCCCTGCAGCAATGCAAAGCTGCCGGGGGCACATGTTATTTTGTTATTTTGCTTTTTTGTCCGCTTCGGCGGTTGTTTTGGGCTGTGCATCCGCTGCCTGTTTCAGGGCTTCCTGCTCAGAAAAATGCTGGATAATTTTATCTTTTGCCAGCTGCAAATGGCGCTTGTTGATGGCCCTTGCCTCGTCCGCATTGTTGGTCAGCAGGCAGTGCACAATATCGCGGTGCTCTTCCATCGATTCATTAAAGCGCTGGGTACTTGTCAGCGAATAAATACGGAACTGCTGGTTCAGCGAATGGATCCTTGCATACATGGATTCCAAAAGGCTGTTGCCGCACAGTTCAATCAGCAGCCCGTGCAGCTTAGAATCTATATCCGTGTAGGCACGCAGGTCCTTTTGGGCGTGCAGCCGCTCCATCTCGTTCAGGCAGTCGATCAGCTGCTGCATATCCGCCGTGGTCAGGTGGTGCTGCAGCTTGCTGATGGCGTAATCTTCCAGCAGAACGCGCAGGTCAAAAATTTCCTCAATGTCCCGCGCGGTAAACTCTTTTACAAACACACCCTTGTTAGGGATCTCCACCACCAGCCCGTCCGAAGCCAGCTGGCGCAGTGCTTCCCGGATGGGGCTGCGGCTCACGCACAGGCGCTCTGCCAGCTCGTTTTCCTGCAGCCACTGGCCGGGAGCAAATCTTCCTTCGCAGATATCATCCTTCAGGATCTGATACACCTGATTGCGGATCGTTTTGATTGGGCGGCGTTCCATAGCTCTTTCCTTCACTTTCCCTTGTGCGGGTTGGCCCCCGCAGCGCATCCGTATTAACCGGAGATATTTCTATTATTCTATCACACGTTTTGCCCTTGTGCAACGCAGTCTCCCTTATTTTTCTGACCTTTTGCCTATATTTTTATGTGTTTCACAAAAATTCTTCTTGCAATTTGTATAATCTATTACTATAATAAAATTGTTTTTATCTTGCCTGCCGCTTTTGTTCCGGCAGGGTATCCCATGTTTTCCTGGGGTGTATCTGAAAAGTCGAAAATTTAGGGCAACACCGCACAATTCCCGCCTTGCGGCTTAAGCACCGCTCCGGCAGCTGCGGCACGGCATCTGCGTTGCCAAAA
>SAUS01000108.1 GCA_004000625.1 Candidatus Cibiobacter qucibialis
GGCATCTGCCGCACCTCGCTCGCCGTATCGGCACTTAGAATTATGCGGTATTGCCCTAACTAAAAACCGCCCCGGTCAGCCATGCATGGCAAACCGGAGCGGTTGATTTTGTTTATGTTCTGCTGTTCAGCAATTACTTGCCAACCTTTTCCTTCAGGCGGCCGCTTGCCTTAAAGCCGGGGATAGCGGTGGGTTCCAGCTGGCTGGTAACCTTGGTCTTTGGGTTGGTGAAGTTCTTGGTCTGGCGTTCGCGCATTTCAAAGCGGCCAAAGCCTGCAATGGTAACCTTATCACCAGCCTTCAGCACATCGCCGATGGTGCCGAAAATGCCGTCCATGATCTTTTCAACTTCAACGGCAGAAATGCCGGTATCGTTTGCAACTTTGGTAATCAACTGTGATCTGGTCATAACTCGTTATCTCCCTAAGCATATATTTTATCATCAGGCAAGTAACTGCCCCACGTTTTAGTACGCTGATTATTATAAGGAAAATTTCGCGCAGAATCAAGTGATTCTGCCAAAACCTAGCCCAAAAAATCAAAAATTGGCATATCTCACAAAAAGATGCAACAATCCCGCGTTTCTTTCGGGAACGCGTGCATAGCGCACGGGCACCGCCGCAAAACATTTGCTGTACGGCACAAAAACAGGGCAGCAAAGCTCCCCGCAGCACAACGGCTGCCGGGCTTTGCTGCCCCAGGTTGTTTTTCTGTTTTACCCTTGGTTATTTGCCGTTGGCGGCATCGCGGTGCAGGGTGGCGATATCCACCAGCTCCATGCCGCTGATGTCATGGTCGCTGTGCAGGGCATTCACCAGAATGCGGGCGGTATCCAGCGCCGTGATGCACGGGATGGACAGCTCGGTTGCCTTGCGGCGGAACTTGACGGAATCGCGGTGCGGGTCACGGCCATGGGGGCTGGTGGAGATAATGTAATCCACCAGACCGCTTTCCAGCAGATCCAGCACATTCGGGCGTTCTCCGCTCATCTGGCGCACGGTGCTGCAGGGCACCATCTGGCTGTTCAGGTAGCGTGCCGTGCCGGGGGTGCCATAGATCTTATACCCGTAGTCATGCAGCTTCCAGGCCAGCTCGGCAGCTTCTTTCTTGTCGGAATCCTTGACCGAGATAATTACGCAGGAACCGGGGCCGGGGGTCTTGAACTGGTAACCGGCGGCAACCAAGCCCTTGATCAACGCTTCGTGCATGTTGGGAGCAATGCCCAAAACTTCGCCGGTGGACTTCATTTCGGGTCCCAGCATGGTATCCACACCGTGCAGCTTCAGGAAGCTGTAGACGGGTACTTTAACAGCCACATAGGGGCTCTTGCCGTTGCGCCACAGGCCGGTGCCGTACCCCATATCTTTCAGCTTTTCGCCCAGGGTGCAGCGCACGGCCAGATCGACCATGGGCACACCGGTGACCTTGGAGATATACGGCACGGTACGGGAAGAACGCGGGTTGACCTCGATGACGTAAACCTTCCCGTCCTGCACAGCGTACTGCACATTGACCAGGCCCACAACCTTCAGCTCGCGGGCAAAGCGGCCGGTGTAATCCACCAGGGTATCAATCACATCCTGCGGGAAATCATACGGCGGGTAGACACAGATAGAGTCGCCGGAATGCACGCCGGTGCGCTCGATCTGCTCCATGATGCCGGGCACCAGGTAATCGGTGCCGTCGCAGATGGCGTCAACTTCACATTCGGTGCCGTAGATGTACTTATCCATCAGCACCGGGTGGCTCATGTCCACATGCTTGGTGATAACGCCCATATACTCGATGACATCGCTGGAGTTATAGGCCACAATCATATTCTGGCCGCCCAGAACGTAAGACGGACGCATCAGGACGGGGTAGCCGACCTCCTGGGCAGCCTGCAGGGCTTCGTCCAGGGTAAAGACGGTGCGGCCCGCCGGGCGGGGAATGCCGCAGCGTTCCAACAGCTCATCAAAGCGTTCGCGGTCCTCGGCTTCATCAATGGCATCGGCCGGGGTGCCGTAAATGGGCAGGCCGATCTCATCCATATGCTTTGCCAGCTTGATGGCCGTCTGGCCGCCGAACTGCACCAGGCAGCCGTCCGGCTTTTCGGCAGCGATAATATGGTCAACGCTTTCGGGGTTCAGCGGGTCAAAGTACAGGCGGTCACCGGTATCAAAATCGGTGGAAACCGTTTCGGGGTTGTTGTTGACCAGAATGGCCTCGCAGCCGTGCTTTTTCAGCGTCCAGACTGCGTGGACAGAGCAGTAGTCGAACTCGATGCCCTGGCCGATGCGGATGGGGCCGGAGCCAAAGACGAGGATCTTCTTTTTGCCGGTCTTATGGGCATTGATGAACTGCTCGGCCTCGTTCTCCTTATCGCAGGTGGAGTAGAAGTACGGGGTCTTGGCGGCAAACTCGGCAGCGCAGGTATCGACCATCTTGAAGCCGCAGACATAGTTGTCCATCGGCAGCTTTTCGGCACCGGACAGGCGCAGGATGGTTTTATCCAGGAAGCCGTAATGCTTGGCCTCCAGATACTTTTCGCGGGTCAGGGGTCCGTTTTTCAGGCCCAGCTCCAGGTTCGCCAGGTGCTGCATCTTATCCAGGAACCACCAGTCGATCTTGGTGATGTCATAGATGGTCTGGTGCGGCACACCGCGCTTGAGGGCTTCGTATACGCAGAAAGCGCGCTCGGAGTCCTGTACATGCAGGTGCTCAATGACTTCCTCGGTAGTCAGCTTTTCAAAGTCGGACAGGGTCAGGGTGTCCATGCCCAGCTCAATGGAGCTGACTGCCTTCATCATGGCGTGTTCAAAGTTGTTGCCAATGGCCATCACTTCGCCGGTGGCCATCATCTGGGTTCCCAGACTCTTATCGGCGTAAACGAACTTATCAAACGGCCATTTGGGGTATTTGACGACCACATAGTCCAGCGCAGGCTCAAAGCAGGCGCAGGTTTCGCCGGTCACATCGTTGGTGATCTCATCCAGCGTGTAGCCCAGGGCAATCTTGGTTGCCACCTTGGCGATGGGATAGCCGGTTGCCTTGGAGGCCAGCGCCGAGGAGCGGGACACACGGGGGTTGACCTCGATGACCGCATACTCAAAGCTGTCCGGCTTGAGGGCAAACTGGCAGTTGCAGCCGCCCTCAATGCCCAGCTCGGTGATGATATCCAGCGCGGCGGTACGCAGCATCTGGTATTCTTTATCGGACAGAGTCTGGCTGGGTGCCACAACGATGGAGTCACCGGTATGCACGCCGACAGGGTCCAGGTTTTCCATGTTACATACGGTGATCACATTGCCCTTGTGGTCACGCATCACTTCGTATTCGATCTCTTTCCAACCGGCGATGCACTTTTCCACAAGGATCTGATGGATGGGGGAAAGACGCAGGCCGTTGGTTGCGATTTCGTGCAGCTTTTCATGGTTTTCGCAGATACCGCCGCCGGTACCGCCCATGGTGAAAGCCGGGCGCACGATAACAGGATAGCCGATAACATCGGCAAACGCCATGGCGGAATCCAGGTCCTCCACCACCTTGGAGGGAATGCAGGGCTGGTTCAGCTTTTCCATGGTATCCTTAAACAGCTGGCGGTCCTCGGCACGGTCAATGGTGTCCGGCTTGCAGGCCAGCAGGCGCACGCCGCTGCGGTCCAAAAAGCCGCTGCGGGCCAGTTCCATGGAAAGGTTCAGGCCCATCTGGCCGCCCAGATTGGGCAGAATGGCGTCCGGCTTTTCCTTTTCAATAATGCGTTCCACAACTTCGGCGGTCAGCGGCTCAATATAAACATGATCCGCAATATCCGGGTCCGTCATGATGGTGGCCGGGTTGGAGTTGACCAGCACGGTCTCAATGCCCTCGGATTTCAGAGCACGGCAGGCCTGCGTGCCGGAGTAGTCAAACTCGGCAGCCTGACCGATGATGATAGGGCCGGAACCGATAACCAGCACCTTTTTGATTCTAGGATCTTTCGGCATCTCAATGGCCCCCTTTCACGCGGTTGATGCGGCGGACATTCTGCAAAAAGCGGTCAAACAGGAACTCGGTATCCTTGGGGCCGCCGTTTGCTTCGGGGTGGAACTGCACCGTAAAGCAGTTCCACTGCAGGTATTCAATTCCCTCACAGGTTTTATCGTTGGCGTTCACATGGCTGACGCGGCCGGTACCTGCGGGCAAAGTATCGCCCAGAACCGCATAACCGTGGTTCTGGCTGGTAATAAAGGTACGTTCCAGCGCAAAGTCGGTCACAGGCTGGTTGGCGCCGCGGTGGCCATACTTCATTTTGCAGGTTTTGGCGCCTGCAGCCAGAGCGGTCAGCTGGTGGCCCAGGCAGATGCCGAAAGCTGGGATGCCGGTATCCAGCATATCGCGGATATTGGCGATGACCTGCACGTTTTCTGCCGGGTCACCGGGACCGTTGGAAAGCATCAGGCCATCCGGCGCAAGGGCTTTGAGCTCTGCCAGGGTGGTAGAAGCAGGCAGCACCGTTACACGGCAGCCGCGCTTACACAGGCAGCGCACAATGTTCTTTTTGCAGCCAAGGTCCAGCAGGGCAATGTGCAGCGGTTCTTCGCCCTCCGCCACACCGGCAGTGGGGGCAAAGCACTGCGGCTCGGTGCAGGTCACGGCATCTACCGCGCCGGTCACGGCATAAGCCTTGATGATGGGCATCAGGGCAGCCAGCTTTTCCGGCTCGGTTTCGGGGTCAAACTCGGTGGTAATGGCACCGTTCATAACGCCGCTTTCGCGCAGGATGCGGGTCAGGCTGCGGGTATCAATGCCCTCAATGCCGATAATGCCGTTTTCTTTCAGGAAAGTATCCAGCGTTTCCTCGCTGCGGAAGTTGGAAGGGGTCGTGCATGCTTCACGCACGATGTAACCCTTTGCCCAGATCTTGCCGCTCTCTTTGTCTTCGCTGTTCATGCCGTAGTTGCCGATCAGCGGGTAGGTCTGGGTAATGATCTGGCCATAGTAGCTGGGGTCGGTCAGCGTTTCTTCAAACCCGACCATACCGGTGGCAAACACAACTTCGCCCACGGTAGTGCCCTGGCAGCCCAGGCTTTTGCCCTTTAAGATCCGGCCATTTGCCAAAATCAGATATGCCTGCATGTTTTGCCTCGCAATCCTTTGTTGTATCGAAATCCGGTTCCGGTTAGAGTTAGGAAGTAGGAGTGAGGAGTTAGGGCAATACCGCATAATTCTAAGTGCCGATACGGCGAGCGAGGTGCGGCAGATGCCAAGCCAAAAGCGCAGATAATACTGGATGTCTTATCGAGCATTTTGGCAACGCAGATGCCGTGCCGCAGCTGCCGGAGCGGCGCTTAAGCCGCAAGGCGGGAATTGTGCGGTGTTGCCTTAGGAGTTTATGGTCGGGCGCACACCGTGCGCCCGCCTTTTGAAACAGCCAAGGCCGTTTCCGTCCGCGCAGAGCCTATCTCCCACGCAATAACTCCTACCTCCTACTTCCTAACTCCTAACTCTTTTACAGCGTCTGCTTTGCTGCTTCCTTCATTTTGCGGCTGCCCAGGTGGACCAGGGGCAACTTGCCCTCCTTGCAGATGGGGCATTCTTCGGGAGCATAGTTGGGCAGATCCAGCTTCAGGGCACTGGCCAGGATGGGGATCGGGGACGGAGCTTCGGGGCGGGTACGGTCCACCACGCAGGTGATGCCCAGGCAGATACCGCCGGCTTCTTCGATGACGCGCTTGGTTTCCAGGCTGGAAACACCGGTGGTCACAACATCCTCGGCGATGATGCAGCGCTCGCCCGGATGGATGGCAAAGCGCTTGAGAGTCATCACGTTATCCACGCGCTCGGTAAAGATGGCGCGCTTGCCCAGCTGGCGGCCCAGCTCGTAAGCATACACAATGCCGCCCATGGCAGGGCCAACGATAACGTCAACATCAGTATCCTTCAGCTTTTCTGCCACATGAGCCATAACCTCGGCACACTTATCCGGGTACTGCTGCAGATAGGCCATCTGGCAGTATGCGCCGGAATGACGGCCGGACGAAAGGAGGAAGTGCCCCTCCAAAAATGCTTCACATTCCTTCAAAACTTCGATCGATTCTCTTGCCATGATACTTTCCTCCGTTTATAAAAGCTGTTTTACTATACCACAAGTTGCATAAAATTGCAACATCTTGAATGTTTATACAGGCAAATTCAAAAAATAATGAATAAATAATAAAGAATCCTTGTGGTGGACCGCCGCGCGGTGCGCACTCCACCATTTTTTCATTATTCTTTATTCTCTGGCAACACCGCACAATTCCCGCCTTGCGGCTTAAGCACCGCTCCGGCAGCTGCGG
>SAUS01000010.1 GCA_004000625.1 Candidatus Cibiobacter qucibialis
CCGCAGCTGCCGGAGCGGTGCTTAAGCCGCAAGGCGGGAATTGTGCGGTGTTGCCCCAGATAAACAAACCAACGCAAGGAGGCTTTTTATGTATTATTCCAGCGGTAACTATGAAGCTTTTGCCCGTCCCGAAAAACCGGAGGGCGTTGACCACAAGAGTGCCTACCTTATCGGCAGCGGCCTGGCCGCGCTGTCCGCCGCATGCTTTATGGTGCGTGACGGCCAGATGAAGGGCGAGCACATCCATGTGCTGGAAAAGGACCCCATCCCCGGTGGTGCCTGCGATGGCTACAAGTACCAGGACATCGGTTACGTTATGCGCGGCGGCCGTGAGATGGACAACCACTTCGAGTGCATGTGGGATTTGTTCCGCTCCATCCCCTCCATTGAGGATGAGAACGTCACCGTGCTGGACGAGTATTACTGGCTGAACAAGCACGATCCCAACTACAGCCTGTGCCGCGCCACTGTCAACTGCGGCGAGGATGCCCACACCGATGGCAAGTTCGGCCTGTCTGACAAGGGTGCCATGGAGATTTTGAAGCTGTTCATGACCCCGGACGAGCAGTTGTACGATAAAAAGATCACCGACTTCTTTGATGACGAAGTCCTGAACACCAACTTCTGGCTGTACTGGCGCACCATGTTCGCCTTTGAGAACTGGCACAGCGCCCTGGAGATGAAGCGCTACCTTCAGCGCTACATCCACCACATCGGCGGCCTGCCGGATTTCACCGCCCTGCGCTTTACCCGCTACAACCAATATGAATCCATGATCCTGCCCATGGTCAAGTACCTGGAAAGCTATGGCGTGCAGTTCCATTACGGCGTCAAGGTGACCAACGTTGCCTTTGACTGCGCCAACGGCAAAAAGCAGGCCACCCGCATTGATACTCTGCGCGACGGCCACGAAGAGTGCATTGACCTGACCGAGAACGACCTCGTGTTCATCACCAACGGCGGCTGTGTCGAAAACTCCACCATTGGCAGCCAGACCACCGTTGCCCCCCTCAAGTTTGATCTGAAGGAAGGCGGCGGCTGGGATCTGTGGCGCAAGATCGCCGCCCAGGACCCCAGCTTCGGCCACCCGGACAAGTTCTGCTATGACCCGGAGCTGAGCAACTGGATGAGCGCCACCATCACCACGCTGGACCAGCGCATTGTGCCCTATATCAAAAAGATCTGCAAGCGCGATCCCTTCACCGGCAAGGTCGTCACCGGCGGCATTGTCTCCGTCAAGGATTCCAGCTGGCTGCTCAGCTGGACCCTGAACCGCCAGCAGCAGTTCCGCGACCAGCCCAAGGACCAGCTCTGCGTTTGGGTGTACAGTCTGTTCAGTGATAAGCCCGGCGATTACGTCAAGAAGCCCATGCGCGAATGCACCGGCGAGGAGATCTGTCAGGAATGGCTGTACCACATTGGTGTACCAGTTGACCAGATCGAGGATCTGGCTGCCAACAGTGCCAACACCGTGCCCTGCATGATGCCGTATATCGATGCTTTCTTTATGCCGCGCGCTGCCGGCGACCGCCCGGATGTTGTGCCCGAAGGCGCTGTGAATTTCGCTTTCATCGGCCAGTTTGCCGAGACCAAGCGCGATACCATCTTTACCACCGAGTATTCCATCCGCACCGGCATGGAAGCGGTTTACACCCTGCTGAACGTTGACCGCGGCGTACCGGAGGTCTGGGGCAGCGTATATGATATCCGTGACCTGCTGGATGCCACCGTAAAACTGCGCGATGGCAAAAAGGTCACCGATATGGAGATGAACGTTGTGCAGAAACTGGCCCTGAAAGAAGCTTTGAAGAAGCTGGAGGGCACCGAGATTGAAAAACTGCTGAAAGAATACAATGTGATCTGAAGCGTATAATCATTCTTCCATAAAAAACACTGCCCCGGCGGGATATCTTGTCCCGCCGGGGCGCTGCTTTATATGATTCTATTTAACGTTTGCAATCTATTCTGCTTACCCCAAAATTGCAAAGCTCTGTGCACCCAGCACCAGCTCATCGCCCTTCACTTCGGCTTTGCCGATCACATGCAGCACGCGGGTACCGTCTTCCAGCTTCAGGGGCAGTTCTGCTTCCTCGCGGGCGGGGTTCACCGCGCAGATCAGCTTGCCGCGCTCCCAGGCAAACGGGCGGTAGCTGCCCTTTGCCTTGGGGGCAAACCGCACATGGAACGGCGCATCGGAATCCAGATCCCGGTGGCTGTGGCGGAAGTTCAGCACCCCCTGCACGGTATGCCACAGGCTGTCAGGGTCTGCCTGCTGGGCAGCCACGGTGGGGGCGTCCGCGGCATCGTCCACCGGCAGGTACAGCTTGTCGGCTGCGGCGGTAGAAAATCCCTTGTTGGCGCTGTTATCCCACTGCATGGGGGTGCGGGAACCGGTGCGGAAATAGCCGCCCTCCTTGGTGGGCAGCGGCAGATAGCGCATGCCGATCTCATCGCCATAATACACAAACGGTGCGCCGGGCAGGGTAAACAGCATGGCGTAAGCAATTTTCAACTCATCCGGGGTCAAACCGGCGGAGGGGCGGATGGTATCATGGTTGCAGGTAATCAAGCAATACAGGCCGTCCTTGCGGGTCGCCTTGTAGCTGGGCAGCCAGTCATCCAGGAACTTGTCAATACCCGTGCCGGAATCCGCACAGAAATACGCCTTGCCGATGTTATGCGGGTCAGAATCTATTGCGCCATCATAATTGCGCATCAGCCAGCTGTAGCCATTGCCCTGCCATTCCAGCATAAAGTCCATATCAAAGCCGTTTTTCAGGGACTGGCGCGGCTGGTTCCATTCGCTCACCAGAGCGGCTTCGGGGTATTCCTTGTCCAGCATAGCGGCAATATCGCGCCAGATGGCACAGGTATACTTTTTGTGGTGGGTATCATTCTTGACCAGGCTGGATGCCATATCCACACGGAAACCATCGCAGCCCATATCCAGCCAAAAGCGCATCACATCCTTCACGGCTTCCACCGTTGCGCGCGGGCCGGGGGCGTCGGTGGGCATTTGCCACTTTTCGCGGCACTTGCCGTAACCATAGTTCAAAGCAGGCTGGCACTTGAAGAAGTTCAAAATATAAGTACCGTTGCGGTCGGTCTCGCCGCCAATGAACGGCATACCGTCACCGGCGCTAAAGCAGGAGTCCGTCCAGATATAGCGGTCGGAATACTCATTCTTTTCCGGCTTGCTGCTCTCCTTAAACCATGCGTGTTCCTCGCTGGTATGGCCGGGCACCAGGTCCAGCAGCACATGGATGCCCTTGGCATGAGCTGCTTCAAACAGCGCTTTGGCATCCGCGTTGGTGCCATAGCGGGGGGCAATCAGCTTATAATCGCGCACATCATACCCGGCGTCCTTGAACGGGGAATCAAAGCAGGGGTTGATCCAAAGGGCGTTGCACCCCAGCTCTTTGATGTAATCCAGCTTTTCGATAATCCCCTTCAGATCGCCGATGCCATCCCCGTTGGTATCATAAAAGCTTTGGGGGTAAATTTCGTAAAAAACTGCGTCTTTCAGCCATTGTTTCAAAACAATCACTCCTATTATTTTCTGTCCCTCTGCGCGGAATCCGGCGCACCGTATGGTTCCCGCTGTACCGGGCAAAGTTCCACTTTTATCATACGGTTCCGCACGGCAGTTGTCAATCACCTTTCACAAAAACAGACGCAGATATTTTTAATTTTCTGGTGCCGGTGCACAATTTTATCCGCTTATGGTGCATTCTGCTGCGTAACGCTGCTGTTCAGCATCCGGGCAAATTCGCGCGCAGCTGCGTTGGGAACACGGCCGCCATCCTGCACCAGCACAACATGACGGGTGGGGATTTCCTCTTTCAACTGGATGGTAAACACATCCCCCGCGGCCAGGGCGTCCTTGGCAAAATTCTGCGGCACATACCCCAGCCCCAGCCCGCTTTTGACCAGCGGCACCACCTGGTCGGTGGTAGCGGCCTCAGTATCCGGCTGCAAAACAAGATTGTTGCTTAAGTAAAACTGGTTATAGAACGCATAGGTCATCGTCTCGCTGCCCAGGCAAATCAGAGGGTATTGCTGCAGTTCTTTCAGCGCCCAGCGGCGGCCCTGCAAAAATTCAAAGTCCCTGCCGGCAATCAGAATTTCCTGGAACGGCATCAGCAGGGTACGGCGCATCGTGGATTCCAACCGGGCCGGGGTGGTGATCACACAAAGATCCACCAGCCCGCGCCCCAGCGCACGGATGGCCTGCGGGGTGGAATGGTTGGCAATGCGCAGCCGCACGCCGGGGTAACGCCGGTGGAATTCCCGCAGCTTATCCAGCAAAAACACATTCAAAGCGGTCTCGCTGGCGCTAATGGTCAGCGCGCCGCTTTCCAGCGCGGTAATGCCCGCCAGCTCGCTTTCCCCCGCCTGCAGCTGCTCCTGGGCGATTTCCACGTGGGCAAACAGCGCCTCGCCCTCCGGCGTCATCGTCACGCCGCGGGTGCTGCGCACCAGCAGCTTGCAGCCCAGCTGTTCCTCCAGCCGGTTCAGGGCGCGGGTCACATTGGGCTGGCTCATGCGCAGCACATTGGCCGCGCGGGTTATACTGTGATATTTGCAGACATAGTAAAATAAGCGGTAATATTCATAGTTTACATTCACAGTTTTTCCTCTTTTCCTGCGTTTTGCCATATCAAATACAAATATTTTGCATGCGAAACATATATTTTACAAATGTGTTTTCCGACAGTATAATACAAACCGTTCCAGAAAACAAGGCATACCGGCAGGGTCCGTGCATACTCCCCCCAGGGTGTACCTGAAACGTCGAAAATTTAGAATATTTCTACAAACGCGGAATCCATCGCACATTTGCGAAATCTTCGTCATTTTCTTCGTTTTCAGCTACACCAGGTAAGCAAGCGGCCCTGCCGGTATTGTCCAGGAAGGATGGCACCATGCAGTATCAGGATATGACAAAAAAAGAAATGCAGCGGGAATACCACCGTCTGTGCCAGCGCTACCAGGAGTACGAACAGCAGGGCCTGCAGCTGGATCTTTCCCGCGGAAAGCCTGCGCCGGAGCAGCTGGCACTTTCGCAGCGCATGCTGGGTGAACTGAACTCCCGCAGCGTGCTGGACAGTGAGGATGGCACCGACTGCCGCAATTACGGCGGGCTGGACGGCATTCCCGAAGCAAAAGCCCTGCTGGCCGGTATGATCGGCGCGCGGCCGGAGCAGGTCATGGTGGGCGGCAACAGCAGCCTGACCATGATGTTCGATATTCTCAGCCACGCCATGCTGGACGGCCTGCTGGGCGCAGAGCCGTGGGTGCAGGTCAAGGACCGCAAGTTCCTTTGCCCCGTGCCGGGTTATGACCGCCATTTTGCCATGACGGAGCATTTCGGCTTCCAGCTAATCCCCATCCCCATGCACAATGATGGCCCCGATATGGACATGATCGAAGACCTGGTCCAGCGGGATGCTTCCATCAAAGGCATCTGGTGCGTACCCAAGTACCAGAACCCCACCGGCATTGTGTTCAGCCCCATGGTGGTGGAGCGCTTTGCCCACCTGCAACCCGCAGCGCCGGATTTCCGCATTTTCTGGGATAACGCCTACTGCGTGCATGACCTTTACCCCAACGCTCCGGCCGTCCTGCCAGACATCCTGTCCGCCTGCGCCAATGCCGGGCACCCGGATATGGTGTATGAGTTCTGCTCCACCAGCAAGGTTTCCTTCCCCGGTGCAGGCATCAGCGCCGTGGCGGCAAGTTCCGCCAACCTGATCGATCTGCGTAAAGTGTGGAAGTTTGCCACCATCGGCCCCGATAAGCTCAACCAGCTGCGCCAGGCACGTTTTTTCCGCAATGAAAGCGGCATTGAAGCCCATATGGCACGCCATGCCCGCCTGCTGCGCCCCAAGTTCGAGCAGGTCATCTCCATTTTCCGCGAGGAACTGGACGGCAGCGGCATTGCCAGCTGGACGGAACCCCGCGGCGGCTACTTCCTTTCCTTCGATACCATGCCGGGCTGCGCGGCCCGCACGGTGGAGCTTTGCCGCCGGGCCGGTGTCAAATTCACCCCCGCCGGTTCCACCTGGCCCTATGGCCGCGACCCGCAGGACAGCAACATCCGTATTGCCCCCAGCTTTGCCAGCGCCGAGGAGATCGAACCTGCGGCCCGGCTGTTTACCATCTGCGTGCGGCTTGCCACACTGGAAAAGCTGGCGGCTACCCGCTTTGCATCCGAAACCGCCCTTGGCGCGGAGCGCATCGCCTGAATTTCCGCTCCTTGGCAGTTTTGCACAAACACCGTACCTTTCCCTCACCATCAAAACCGCATAAAACTGCAAGATTTGTTTGAAATCAAGAGCTTTTCCGTATTTTTTGTCATTAAATTCGGCAATTAGCTCAATTTTCGGTGCGCTTTATTGTGCATCGTGCACAGTATTTTTAATCTGTCAGAATCACGGAATATCCAAAAGGCAGAATGTGCGGCAAGGGGCTTACAAATGGCGGGGAATGGTGGTATTATGGCGGCATAAAAAACGCAGCAAGGAGGGTGCAGAAACGGAACATCACCGTTTCCCCCTTCTGTTTTTCTCCTTGGTGCGCTTTTTATCAGATAAATTCAAAACATAAAGCCAGCCCGGCGCACAAGCTGCCCCGCTGGCCAGAGGAGGCGGAATAATGAACGAACTGACCGCCGCCTTAAAAGAGGAGCTTAACGTTGATACGGCGTTTACCCTTCCCATTTTTGGCGGCATCGACATCCCGGAATCCATCGCGGTAAGTTGGGGCATCATGGCGTTTTTGGTGATCGTTTCGATTTTGCTCACACGCAATCTCAAGGTCAATCATATCAGCAAGCGCCAGGCCATCCTGGAAACCGCTGTGGTAACCATGGATAACTTCTTCAAAGATCTGCTGGGCGAAGCCGGCAAGCAGTATGTGCCGTACCTGATCACGGTTGCACTGTACATTGCCTGCTCCAACCTGATCGGCATCATTGGTCTCAAGCCCCCCACAAAGGACCTGAATGTTACCGCAGCGCTGGCTATTATGAGTATTGTGCTGATCGAATATTCCGGCATCCATGCAAAGGGCGGCAAGCGATTTGTACACAGCCTGGCGGAACCCATTGCCCTGATGACCCCCATGAACATTCTGGAAATCGCCATCCGGCCCACCAGCCTGTGCATGCGTTTGTTCGGCAACGTTCTGGGCGCATTTGTCATCATGGAACTCATCAAACTGGTGGTTCCGGTTTTTGTCCCCGCAATTTTCAGCCTGTATTTTGATTTGTTTGACGGTCTGATCCAAACCTATGTGTTTGTCTTCCTGACCTCCCTGTTCATGAAAGAAACGATGGAATGACCTGCGTTTTCTTTCCCACTTTTACATTATTATAAAAAGGAGTAATTTATTATGGCAAGTTTGGTAGCTTTGGGCGCTGGCATCGCAGCACTGACCGGCATTGGCGCCGGCATCGGCATTGGCATTGCAACCGGTAAGGCAGCGGAGGCCATCAGCCGCCAGCCGGAAGCTGAAAGCAAGATCAGCAAGAACCTGCTGCTGGGCGCCGCCCTGGCAGAAGGCACCGCCATTTTCGGCTTCGTTGTTGCCCTGCTCATCATCCTGTTCCTGGGCTGATAACGGAGGCATAAACGATGCTGACACTGAATTTGAATATTCTGTGGACGGTCGTCAACATTCTGGTTCTGTTTGTTCTGCTGCGCAAGTTTTTGTACCGTCCCGTTATGAACGTGATTGAGCAGCGCCAGAAGCAGATCGATGATGCGATCGCCGATGCAGAAGGCAAAAAGAACGACGCACAGGCTGTTTTGGCACAGGCGCAGGATAAACTGCAGAATGTGGATACCGAAGCTGCCCAGCGCCGCGAAGCCTACGAAAAGCAGGCTGAAAAAGAGAAAGAACAGCTTTTGCAGGACGCCCAGCGCCAGGCAGATGCGATTGTGGCCGAAGGTAAAGCCGCTGCCGAAGCAGAGCATGCCCGCCGCCTGCGCGATGCCAATGCTGAAACTTCCGCCCTGGCCCGCGATATGTGTGAAAAGCTGCTGGCGCGCAACCTGACGCAGCAGGACGATGCACGCCTGCTGGATGACCTGCTGCAGAAAGCGGGGGACAGCAATGGCAAGTGAATTCAGCCGCGAGTTTTTCTCCGCCAACCGCATTGTAAAGGCCGACCTGCACTGCGCCCGCCAGCCGCGGGAACAGGACCTTGATAAGATCAAGGCCGAGCTGAAATCCCTGTACGATGCAACCGAAGTCCTGCTGGATGTCAGCGTGGATGAAAGCCTGCTTTCCGGCTATGTATTGCAGGTGGGCGACCGTGTGTTTGATAACTCCGGCCGCCATGCCCTGGACCAGATGACCGGCGACAAGCCCGACCTGGCCACCCTAAAGACCCGCGTAGAGGACTATAAGCCCGCCGCCAACACTGCCGAGGGAGGCACGGTTGTGTCCGCTGCCGACGGCATTGTTACCGTTGAAGGCATGGACCGCGCCGTGTACGGCGAGATTGTCACCTTTGAAAACGGTGCCAAGGGCATGGTGGAAAGTGTTGAGCCTTCCCACCTGGGCATTATGCTGTTTGATGGTGCCGAATCCGTCGGCGTGGGCACCCTGGTGACCCGTACCGGCAAGCGCGCCGGTATCCCCGTTGGCGAAGCTTTCCTGGGCCGCGTCATCAACCCGCTGGGCGAGCCCATCGACGGCAAGGGTGCCATCGAAGCCGTTGGTTACAACCCCATCGAGAAGCAGGCCCCCGGCATTCTGGAGCGCCAGAGCGTGGACACCCCGCTGCACACCGGCATTCTGTCCATCGACTCGATGTTCCCCATCGGCCGTGGCCAGCGTGAGTTGATCATCGGCGACCGCCAGACCGGCAAGACCTCCATCGCCACCGATACCATCCTGAACCAGAAAGATACCGGCGTGCTCTGCATCTACGTTGCCATCGGGCAGAAGGCTTCCTCCATTGCCCGCGTGGCCGAGGACCTGAAAAAGCATGGCGCTATGGGCTACACCACCATTGTGGCCGCCACCGCCAGCGACAGCGCCCCCCTGCAGTACATTGCCCCGTATGCCGGCACCGCACTGGCCGAATATTTTATGGCCCAGGGCAAGAGCGTGCTGATCGTCTATGACGACCTTTCCAAGCACGCCGTGGCATACCGTGCCATTTCCCTGCTGCTGCGCCGCTCCCCCGGCCGTGAGGCTTACCCCGGCGACGTTTTCTACCTGCATTCCCGTCTGCTGGAACGTTCCTGCCGTATGCGGGACGACCTGGGCGGCGGTTCCATCACCGCACTGCCCATTGTTGAAACCCAGGCAGGCGATGTTTCCGCCTACATTCCCACCAACGTTATTTCCATCACCGATGGCCAGATCTTCCTGGAGACCGCACTGTTCAACGCAGGCAACCGCCCGGCTGTCAACGTTGGCTTGTCGGTTTCCCGTGTCGGCGGCGCTGCCCAGACCAAGGCCATGAAAAAGGCCAACGCCAACCTGCGTATCGAGCTGGCCCAGTACAAGGATATGGAATCCTTCTCGCAGTTCAGCTCTGACCTGGACGCTGAGACCCGCCGCCAGCTGGAACACGGCAAGGCTTTGATGGAACTGCTGAAACAGCCGCTGTACCAGCCCAAATCCGACGCCGAGCAGGTCGTTTTGCTGACCCTCGCCGCCCACGGCGTGCTCGACGAGATCAAAACCGGCGAGCTGCGCCAGAAAACCTCCGCATTTGTGCGTCAGTTCCGTACGGACCCGTCCGGCGTGATGGACGAGATCCAGGCTTCCGGTAAGCTCAGCCCCGAACAGGTGCAGACCATCCTGAACGCCTGGAACGCATTTGCGGGAGGCGATGCCCATGCCATCCACTAAGCTGCTCAAGGAGCGTATTGAGAGCATTCAGGACACCATGAAGATCACCAATGCCATGTACCTGATCTCCTCCTCCAAGCTGCGCAAGGCACGCAAAAATTACCAGGCGGTTTCGCCTTACTTTGAGCGCATGCAGATGACGATGACCCGCGTGCTGCCCCACCTGCCGGAAGAACCGGTTCACCCGTTCTTCCACACCCGCAACCCGGAATCTCCGCGCCGCGCCTATCTGGTGCTGACGGCGGACAAAGGCATGGCCGGTGCGTACAACCAGAACCTGCTCAAGTTTCTGAAATCGCACTGCGGCGATGACCCCAAGGCCCGCTTTTATGTGGTGGGCCAGACCGGCTACCGCGCCCTGCTGCACAAGGACCCCCGCCTGGTGGAAGATTTTCTGTACAGCGGCCAGGCCCCCACATTGCAGCGTGCGCGTGACATCACGGCGGACATGATCGATACGTTCAAGGCGGATGAGGTGGATGAGGTTTACCTCATCTACACCAAGATCCAGAACGCCCTGACCGCTGAACCGGTCATGCTGCAGCTGCTGCCGCTGGAACGCTCCCGCTTTGCGCCGCTGCCGCCCGCACTGGGCGATCCCCATGGCGAGGTTGAGCTGTTCCCCGATGCGTGGTCGGTGTTCAAGCAGATGGCCCCCATCTACATGCACGGCATGATCTTCGGTGCCATGACCGAGAGCTATTGCGCCGAGCAGAGCGCCCGCATGACCGCCATGGATTCCGCCACCAAGAGCGCCACCGATATGATTCACGCGCTCCAGCTGGAGTATAACCGCACCCGCCAGGGTGCAATCACCCAGGAGATCACCGAGATCATCGGCGGTGCTTCTGCTGTGCAAACCAGCGACTATTAAACTTTTTGCACTGTATCCCCTATCGGGATACAATATTCAAACATTTATCTACTTCTGAAATTAAGGAAGAGGCTATCGTATGACACAGGGAACAATTATTCGTGTAGCAGGCCCCGTGGTGGACGTTCAGTTCACCGAGGGCAAGCTGCCTGCCCTGCAGGAAGCGCTGACAGTGACCGCTGAGGGCACCGAGCGCACGATGGAAGTAACGCAGCATGTGAACGAAACCACCGTTCGCTGCATTATGCTTTCTGCCAGCGAGGGTCTTGGCAAGGGGATGACCGTGAACGCACTGGGCCACGGCCTGACTGCCCCGGTGGGCGAAGCCACCCTGGGCCGCATGTTTGACCCCCTGGGCCGCCCCATTGACGGCAAAGGCCCCATGGCCGCAGACGTCCCTACCTGGCCCATCCATCGCAAGGCCCCCGGCTTTGAGGACCAGAAACCTGCAACCGAAATTCTGGAAACCGGCATCAAGGTCATTGACCTGCTGGCACCGTATGCCAAGGGCGGCAAGATCGGCCTGTTTGGCGGCGCTGGCGTTGGCAAAACCGTGCTGATCCAGGAGCTGATCCACAACGTAGCCACCGAGCACGGCGGCTACTCCATCTTTACCGGCGTTGGCGAGCGCAGCCGTGAGGGCTGTGACCTTTGGGGCGAAATGAACGCTTCCGGCGTTCTGAACAAGACCGCCCTGATCTTCGGCCAGATGAACGAACCGCCGGGAGCCCGTATGCGCGTTGCCGAAACCGGCCTGACCATGGCAGAATACTTCCGCGAGGAAAGCCACAAGGACGTGCTGCTGTTTATTGACAACATCTTCCGTTTTGTGCAGGCCGGCTCCGAAGTTTCCGCCCTGATGGGCCGTATGCCCTCCGCCGTTGGTTACCAGCCCACGCTGGCCAACGAGCTGGGTGCCCTGCAGGAGCGTATCACTTCCACCCGTGATGGGTCCATCACCTCGGTTCAGGCCGTTTATGTGCCTGCCGACGACTTGACCGACCCCGCCCCGGCCACCACCTTTGCCCACCTGGATGCCACTACCGTTCTGTCCCGTAAGATCGTGGAACAGGGTATCTACCCCGCCGTGGATCCGCTGGATTCCACCAGCCGCATCCTGGAAGCAGACATTGTGGGCGAGGAGCATTATCGCGTGGCCCGCAAGGTACAGGCTACCTTGCAGCGCTACCAGGAACTGCAGGACATTATCGCCATCCTTGGCATGGACGAACTGGACGACAACGATAAGCTGACCGTTGCCCGCGCCCGCAAAATCCAGAAATTCCTGTCCCAGCCGTTCTTCGTTGCCGAGAACTTTACCGGCCTGCCGGGCAAATATGTGCCCCTGGCCGAAACTGTCAAGGGCTTTGCCGCCATCGTGGACGGTCAGGTCGATGATCTGCCCGAATGGGCGTTCTTCAACGTGGGCACGCTGGACGATGCTCGCAAGAAGGCTGCCGAAAAGGGCGGTGTGGCCTGATGGAAAAGTTCGTTCTGAACATCACGGCCAGCAGCGGCGAGTTTTTCCAGGGCGAGTGCGAAAGCCTGACCCTGCCCACCGCTGACGGCCAGTACGGCGTACAGGCCGGACACAGCCCGGTGCTGGTTGCCCTGGAAATGGGCATCATGCAGTTCACCGTGAACGGCGAAACTCGCAACGTACTGGTGGGCGATGGCATTGCCGAAGTGACCCCCGCTTACGTTGTGCTGCTGGTCGACAGCGCCGAGCGCCCGGAGGATATCGATAAAAACCGTGCCGAGGCCGCCCGCATCCGCGCCGAGGAACGCTTGCAGCACAAGCAGAGCATGCACGAGTATTACCAGAGCAAGATTGCCCTGAACCGTGCCATGCAGCGCCTGCAGGCTACTGCAAAATACAACCGCTGATTACCTTCCAACAAAGTTGCCACCCGTTCTGTGCAGGGCATCCCTGCGCAGAGCGGGCGGCTTTGTTTTATCCTGTATCTGCTTTTCGTCTTAATTTATCTTACTTGTTATAGTAATTTTATGCCAAAATTAAGATTCAGTCTTTTTCTTGTTGACAAAACAGCCCAAACTGTGTACAATCAGCAGTAAGGGAATGTCTTTCCCCCTCCCGGCCCATACTATGGTGTAGATACGCCATAACCATGTCCGGCAAACAGCAGCGGAACACGCTGCTTTACAGTCATAATTAAAGGAGGGAACCTTTTTATGGTTACCAAAATCAGCAATAATGATCTTTCCCAGGCCAAAGCACAGGGCGTGGCCGTTCTGGATTTTTCTGCAACCTGGTGCGGTCCCTGCCAGATGCTTGCCCCGGTCCTGCATGAGCTTGCCGATGAAGTTGGCAGCAAAGCCGCATTTTACAGCATTGATGTGGACGAAAACCGCCAGCTTGCCACCGAATACGGCATTTCCAGCATCCCCTGCTTGGTCGTACTGAAAAACGGCCAGGAATCCGCCCGCAGCGTCGGTTTCCTGCCCAAGCAGGCTTTGCAGGATATGTTGGATAAGTATATTTGAGAGATACGCACGGCCTAAAAAGGAGCAGTTCCCCTTCAGCGCAGCGGGCGCACATTGTGCGCCCCTACGGGTGGGGGTGCACCATAAATATTGCCGCACATTATAAAATGCACTGTAGGGAACGGTCTTGACCGTTCTGGCACCACAAAACATCTGCTCAAACCAACCTCGCCGCTCCCTTTCACCACCTCCAATTCCTAATTCCACATTATCTCCTCACTCCTACTTCCTAACTCCTAACTAAAAAACGCCATGCTTTCTTCGGAAAGCATGGCGTTTTTCTTATTTCACTTTTTCCTCAATTGCGCAGGCATCATAGGGTTTCAGCTCCATGCTGCCCAAAACGTTTTTGCCGCTCAACAGGTCTGCACCGGATTCCACCTGCACCTTAACTGCGCTCTGGGTGGTGTTGATGTAGAAATGGTAGCGCGCGTTCTCGCTTTCGCGGCAGTGGTATTCCACACCCTGCGGCAGGTCACGCAGGTGCACCTTGGCATCGGCCAAAGCTGCACGCAGCACAGCGGCGTTGCCGGCATCATCCAGGCGCGCACCGATGTAATAAGCGTGCCCCTTGCCGAACACATGGTGGGTCACAGCCGCATGGCCGGAATAGAAATCCTGTCCATACACAGCCACCACCTCGGTACCCTCGGCAGGCTGCAACAGTTCGCAGTAATCCTTGATGCTGCTCTGCTGGCTGCTCTTGACCCAGATGGCACGGTTGCCCTCACCGGGGTACAGGGTGTCCAGTTCGCTTGCGGTCACGCCAAACACTTCGCGCAGGCCGTCACCGGGGAACCCGCCCAGCCAACACAGGGTGCTTTCATCCACATAGCCCAGCAGATAGGTGGCCACAACGGTGCCGCCGTTTTCCACATATTCGCGGATCTTTTGTGCAAAACCAGGCTTGGTCATAAACAGCATGGGCAGCACCACCAGCTTATAGCGGTTCAGGTCTGCATCCACGCCCACAACGTCGGTTTCCACACCGCAGTGGTTCAGCTGGGCGTACAGCTGGCAGCAGGTTTCGCGCAGATTCTTCTGCTTGATCTGCATGCCCCAGGCGTCATCCAGCGCCCAGCGGTTGTCCCAGTCAAAGATCATGGCCGCGTCCGCTTTGGGCAGGCTGCCGCACACCGGGGTCAGGGCGGCCAGGGCTTCGTTGGTGGCGGTCACTTCGTTGAACACGCGGGTATCATCGCGGCCATCGTGGTCCACAACCGCGCCGTGGAACTGCTCAGAGCCGCCGCGGCCCTTGCGCCACTGGAAGTACTGCACGCCGTCCGCACCACAGGCCACTGTCTGGATAGCGCTCATCCGGTTCACGCCGGGGCGCTTGAGCTTATTATACTCGTGCCAGTTCACCAGGCTGGGGGTGCTTTCCATCAGCAGGAACGGCTTGTCCGGCTTGCAGCCGCGGATCAGCGCATGATCAAACGCCGTCATGCCCGCCGTCACGGTGGTGCTGCGGTCGGGGCGCCCCCAATGGGGGTAACTGTCCCAGCAGACAAAATCCAGCTCTCTTTGCAGCTTGTGGTAGTCCAATCCGGGGAAGTACTCCATCAGGTTCGTGGTAATGGGCACATTGGGGGTCCGCTTGCGCAGGATCGCCGTTTCGCTGTGTACATAGTCCATCATGTTCCAGGTGGTAAAGCGCCGCCAATCCAGCTTCAGGCCGTTCAGGCTCTGCTCCCCGTTATCAAACGGCGGCTCCACCTCGTCAAAGCTGTCGTAGTGGTGGCTCCAGAAGCTAGTCCACCAGGCATGGTTCAGGGCATCAATGGTATGATACTTTTCTTTCAGCCAACCGCGGAAGCGCTCTTGGCACAGCGGGCAGTAGCATTCGCCGCCCAGCTCATTGGAAATGTGCCACAAGATCAGGCCGGGGTGGTCGCCCACAGCGTCGATCAGGTGGTTCAGCAGCTCCTCTACCTTCTGGCGGTAGATGGGGCTGGTCAGGCAGTGGTTGTGGCGCATGCCCTGGTGGTCCCGTACACCGTTGGACTGCACGCGCAGCACTTCGGGGTATTTGCGTGCCAGCCAGTTGGGCTTTGCACCAGTGGGCGTTGCCAGCTCGGTATAAATGCCCTGGTCATACAGTCGATCCATGATCTCGCGCAGCCAAGTAAAGTTATATTCCCCCTCGCGCGGCTCATATGCTGCCCAGGCAAACACACCCAGCGTAACGCTGTTCATTCCGGCCTTTTTCATCATGCGGATGTCCGCTTCAAGAATATCCGGGCGGTCCAGCCATTGATCCGGGTTATAATCGCCGCCGCACAGCATCACAGGGGCTTTGGTGATAAAGTTCATCGTGGATTCCCTTTCCTCTACACTGTAAAGCATAAAACAAAAATTAGGAATCGGAAACCCGAAAGACGGAACTGGCGGTCTGCACCGAAATTCCTCATTCCTGATTTCCAATTCCTAAGGCAATACCGCATAATTCTAAGTGCCGATACGGCGAGCGAGGTGCGGCAGATGCCAAGCCAAAAGCGCAGATAATACTTTGTGTCTTATCGAGCATTTTGGCAACGCAGATGCCGTGCCGCAGCCGCCGGAGCGGTGCTTAAGCCGTCAGGCGGGAATTGTGCGGTATTGCCCTAATTATAGTAGATTCTGCAGCTATTGTGCCATGTGCCGTTGATGCAAAGGTTTAGCCCTTTGCTGCACCGGAGGTAATGCCCTCAACATAGAACTTCTGCATGATGACAAACAGGATGGAGATGGGGATAGCCACCAAAACACCGCCTGCGCAGAAACGGGAGAAGTAGCTGTTGACCAAAGCCTTTTGCAGCATGTTGTACAGGCCGATTGCCACCGTCCAGTCCGTCGAAACGCCGGAGTTCAGGATCATCTTTGCCACAACAAAGTCGGTCCACGGCGTCAGGAAGGAGTTGATAATGGTGTACACCAGGATCGGGCGGGACATCGGGATGACGATCTGGAAGAAGATGCGCGCTTCCGAAGCGCCGTCCAGCTTGGCGGCCTCACGCAGTGCCACAGGCACCGTATCAAAAAAGCCCTTACAGATCAGGTAGCCCAGGCCGGAAGAGCCCGCGTATACCATGATCAGACCGGCGTAAGAGTTGGTCAGGTTCATGTACTTCAAAACAAAGTACACAGCGATCATGGCCAGAACGCCGGGGAACAGGTTGACGGTAACGGACAAGTTCTGCAGCAGCTTGCGGCCCTTGAAGCGGCAGCAGCTTATGGCGTAAGCCACCATCAACACAAAGCAGGTGGAGATCACACAGTTAAAGCATGCCACAACCAGGGTGTTCATGAACCAGCGCGGGAACTGTGCAACAGAGTCCGGCTGTGTCATAATGCTGACGTAGTTCCACATGGTAAAGCTTTCCGGCACAAAGCGGGTAAAGTTGATGCCCTTATCGGTGGAGAACGAGGTCAGCAGCAGCCAGGCGATGGGTACCAGCCAGATAAAAGCCAGCAGCGCCAGCACCAGATGGCGGATGACGGAGAAGATGCCTTTTTTCACTTTGCCCTGCTTGAGCTGCTTTTGCACAGCGGCAGAGGGTACAGCAGTGGTACTCAAGAGAACGTCGCCTCCTTCTTATTGATAAAGTGGAAGCATACAATCGTAAACACGGCGCACACAATGAACACCATAATGCCCAGCACGGCAGCCATCTTGTAGTTGTAGTAATCCTGCGTCAAGCGGAACAGCCAGGTAACCAGCAGGTCAATTTCCTTTGCGTTGGACTGTGCAAGGGCCTGGTTCTGGGTTACAAACACATCCTGCGTGAGCAGGTAAATGACGTTGAAGTTGTTGACGTTCTTGACGAAATCCGTTACCAGAGAGGGACCCTGCACGCTGAGCAGGTAGGGCAGCTTGATGCGGAAGAACATCTGCACCGGGTTGGCGCCGTCAATGCGGGCGGCCTCGATCATGTCAGCGGGAATGTTCATCAGCACGCCGGTAGCGATCAGCATCTGGTACGGCACGCCGATCCAGATATTGATCATGATGATGGTGAACATGGCCCAGCCCGGCTGGGTCAGGAACGGAATGTAAGAAAGGCCCTTATCCAGCAGGCCGATGTTATGCAGGAAGTCGGTAACGCCTGCATTGGCCATCATGGTATTGAAAATACCGTTGTTGGAGAAGAAGTTGCGCACCAGCAGCAGCGTAACGAACTGCGGCACCGCAATGGTCACCATGAACAGGGTACGCCAGAACTTGGGGAACTTGGTCTTTTTGTCGTTGATGAACATTGCCATCAAAATGCCGCCAAAGAAGTTGGTAAAGGTGGCAAAGAATGCCCAAACCAACGTCCAGGTTAAAACCTTGGCAAAGGAATAACCAAACGTGGAGGTCATTCCGCCGCCGCCAAACAGGGTAAAGAAGTTGTTCAGCCCAACCCAGGTAAACAGTTCATTGGGCGGCATGTGCTGCTGGTCATAGTTGGTGAACGCAACGGCGATCAGGATGAACAGCGGCACAATGGTGAACACCACAACGCCCAGAACCGGCAGGGTGAGCAGGGTCACATAGAACTTTTCGTTCAGGTAAACGTTGATGTCCTGCACAAAGTTGTTGGTCTTTTTGCCAGCTTCACGGATCTTCTGCAGCTGATAGTTGGAAGATACCACCATCATGGCCGCCGCGATCAGTGCCGCGATCACGATAAAGGAGATCATGCTCATCAGCAGGATCTCAAACGAATTATCGTAATCGTTTACAACGTTTTTCATCGTGGCAACATCGAACACCATCTCCATTTTTACGGTGCCAAGGGTGCCGAACTTTGCCAGGTTGGGTACGCCAAAGAATGCCAGGAAATACAGCGCAAAGCCCTGTACAAATGTGACCAGAAGCGCCTTCATCAGCTGGCCGTGGCCAATGTAGCCCAGACCCCATACAAAGAAGGATAGTTTGGTAAAGATATCGCCGTGCACAAAGTCATGACCAAATTTCTGCAAAAAATTGGGTTCCTTTGGTTCCGTGTGCAGGGCCGCAGCAGCGGATTTTGCCACAGGAATCTCTCCTTTCCAACGCGGTTACGCCAAGCGGCCCACACGTGCCCGGCAACCGTTCCGGACCGCTTGTGGGCCGCTGTTTTAGTGTATCAATGCAGCTTTTTTTGTTTTAACAATTACTGGGTAACCGGTGCGGTGATGCCAGCAACAGCATCTTCAATCAGGGTCTGGGGATCCTTGCCATCGGGGTTGCCGTTGACACAGATCTGGCCGAGGGTTTCAGCAGAAGCCCAGTAGTTGCCGCCGACGCGCTGCAGGTTAGCGTACTCAGACTGAGCAACAACAGCGGTCAGAGCCGGAGAAGAAGCGGCTGCCAGAGCATTGGTGTTGGAGGGGCCCTGTGCACGCTGCTGGAAGCGGAGGGTCTCGTTCTCTTCGTTGGTAACGTAATCAGCCAGCAGCATGGCAGCACCAACGTTAGAGCTGTGCGGGTTGACGCCGATCAGTTTGAAGCCGGAGAAGGAAGCCATCTGGACCTGCTCACCGTTCAGGGTGTAGGTGGGCAGCTTGCAGGCGGCGTAGTTGTCGCCCCAAACTTCAGCAGCGTCGTTTGCACGCCAGGTACCGTTAACGCCGGCAACCAGGGTGCCGTCCTTCAGCTTGCCGGTGAACTCTTCGTCCTTCAGGGCAATGAAGCCAGGGTTCTTGCAGATATCAATGACAGCCTGGGTAACATCAGCACCCGGTGCTTCGTTCCAGTTGCAGACGGTGTTCACGCCGTCATCAGCCAGGTTCAGGTTCAGGCCAGCGCCAGCATAGAAGCTGTACAGGTACCAGCCGTTGGCAACGTCCATGGAAACCTTCTTGCCGGCGGCGGCTGCCTTTTCCAGCATGGTATCCAGGCTCTTAACGTCATCCTCGGTGAAGAAGGATTTATCATAGAACATGAAGTAGCCGTTATCAGCGGTCAGGGGGTAAGCATACAGCTTGCCGTTCACGGTTGCAGCGTCAACAGAAGCTGCGGTGTTGCGGCTCTTGACGTCGTCAGCGTTCAGCTGAACTTCCTGCAGGGCGCCTGCCTGAACCAGCTCGTTCAGCTGGTCATCAGCAAATGCGTAAACGTCAGCAGCGGCGGTGGGGTCGGTCAGGACGGTATCCTTGGCTGTGGACTCGGACTGAGTGCCCAGGTTGATGGTGATCTTGCCGCCGTAATTGCCGTATTCTTTGATAAAGTTATCAGCGATGGTGCGCAGCAGTTCCTGGTCTTCCTCGGCGCCCCACATGGTCAGGGTAACGTCGTTGGCGAAAGCAGCGGCTGCAGCCTGCTGCAGAACGTCACCATCGTCAGCTGCGGTGCTGTCGGTGGAGGCGGCTTCGCTGGAAGCTGCAGTGCTGGTAGACTCTGCTGCGGAAGAGGCAGGTGCGGTGCTGCCGCATGCTGCCAGGGACAGTGCCATCAAGGCAGCTGTTGCAAGTGCGAGTTGCTTTTTCATAATCATTCTCCTTCATCTGCTATATCACAAGCTTCTCAAGGTTGCGCATCATCGTTGCGCAACTTTGTTTCACAACTTAAGGATACACAATTCTATTTTCAGTGTCAATGTTCATAATCAACATGTTTTACCATGTTTTCTTGTGCATTTTTCACAGCCTGTTACACTTTTGTAACAATGTCGAATTTTGTATGCGCAACATTGCGCAACTTTAGTACAGGCTTTTTAACAACAATCAGCCTTTCCTGGTGCACACGCTGTGCGCGCAGGAAAGGCTGTATCAATCATCATATTTTACAATATTGGTAATATTATCTATTTTGTGGACTCGCGCAAAATCACCTGATATCCCTGCATCTGGCGCAATGCGATTTGCTTGCCCGCCAAAATATCCAGCAGCATCCGGCACGCCGTGGCGCCCAGGCGCTCGCCGTCAAACTGAGCGGCCGAGATCTGCGGGGTTGAGCTGGTCAGCAGCTCACTATCATAAAAGCTGGCCAGTTTCACCTGTTCCGGTACCTTGATGTGCCGGGCGCGCAGCTCCTGCAGCACCGCGACCGCCATGCTGTCGTCCGCGCAGAGCAGGCATTCGGGCTTTTGCTCCAGCGCACCTTCCAATGCATCGATCCGCTGTTCGCTGGTTTCAATGCCCGTCCAAATCAATTTCTGGTCCACCTGCACCCCACAGTCGGAAAATCCGCGCAGGTATCCGCGCCGCCGGTCCTCGTTGACGGTATAGTTGGTGCAGCCGCCCATATAGGCAATGCGGCGCATGCCCAGCTGCAGCAGCAGGCGGGTCATCTCGGCGGACGCTCCTACCTGGTCGTTATCCACCTGGGGTACCTTATCGTCATCCACGCGGCCAATGGCCACAAAAGGCACGTTGTGGCGCTGCAAAGTCTGCACACATTCATCGTGCAGCATCGTACGGGACAAAATCACGCCATCCACCTTGTAGGATTCCAGCTGGCGTTCCAGCTGGCCTACATCGGTTTCTCCCGCATAGCACAGCAGCAGGTCATACCCGCGCTGGGCCGCCATGTTCCACACACCGCCCATGCACTTGCGCAGGAACGGCAAGTCCAGCCGCATAAAATGCTTGGGGATCACCAGCGCAAGGTTGTTGGTTGGGCCCTGTTGCGCAGTGCGCAGCGGCGCAGCGGCATCCTGGCGGCCCTTGCCGATATAATCGAACACACGCGCGCGGGTAGCCTCGCTCACGCGCCCCTTGCCGGATATTGCGCGGGATACCGTTGTTTTTGATATATCCAATGCCTCCGCCACTTCCGCGATGGTCACTTCATCACGCTTACCCGCCATTCAGCCCCCTCCTTTTCCCATGTTGCGCAGGCATTGCGCACTAATAACAGCATATGTGTTTGTTGTACATTTGTCAATCTGCAAACAGCACAAAAAAAGCCTGCCAGATTTGGCAGGCTTGCCGCGCAGTACAGCCGTTCCAAGCATAGGCGGATGGCCGCCGCCCGGAATCTCTCCCGAAATTTTTCGTGTATTAAAATTTCTGTTGGGAGCATAGGGGCGCACATTGTGCGCCCCACGCCTTGACATAGCAACGCACATTTATGTCATGCACATGGCAAACGTCCGTTGGTGAACACTGTTCACCCTTACGGAGCATCTTTGTTTTCCTGACGTTTTCGATAGGTATTGCCCTTATTTTTTCTGCGGTTTGCCGTTGGCAATATCGCGCACAACCTCACCCGCAATGATCAGCCCCGCGGCGGCGGGCACAAAGGCGTTGCTGCCGGGAACCTGGCGGCGCTGGGTACATTTGCGGGCCGTGTCGGGCGGGCAGATGCAATGGGTGCGGCAGCTGATGGTCGTATCATCAATGGGGGTCAGTGCAGGCTCTTTGGAGTATACCACCTTCAGGTGCTTGACCCCGCGCTTGCGCAGCTCAGCGCGCATTACGCGGGCCAGCGGGCAGACGGAGGTATCGTAAATATCCGCAACTTCCAGGGCGGAAGCATCCAGCTTGTTGCCCGCGCCCATGCAGCTGATGATGGGCGTGCCCGTTGCCTGCGCCTGCATGACCAGTTCCAGCTTGCCCTTTACCGTGTCGATGGCATCGACCACATAGTCGTACTGGCTGAAATCGAACTGGTCGGCGGTGTCTGGCATGTAGAACGTCTTGTAGGTGTTCACCACGGCGTCCGGGTTGATATCATGGATGCGCTCTTCCGCCACATCCACCTTGTATTTGCCCACCGTTTTGCGGGTGGCCAGGATCTGGCGGTTCAGGTTGGTCAGGCAGACCTTGTCGTCATCAATCAGGTCCAGCGTGCCAATGCCGCTGCGTGCCAGTGCTTCCACCGTATAGCCTCCAACACCGCCAACGCCAAACACGGCCACACGGGCGTTGTACAGGCGCTCCATTGCCTCCTTGCCAAACAACAACTGCGTTCTTGAAAACTGATTCAGCATACTGCCTGCTCCCCCACGGTTTTGTAAATTAACAAACAAATGGGCGGGTTCGCGCCCGCCCAACCTATCAAATCGGTAGTCTTTTCAAATTATAAAGCGCAGCATACAAAAAGTCAAGGGGAAGCCCTGCGCAGAGCTTCCCCCCTGACATATGTTTTGCATTTTACAGCTCGCTGCCGTTTGTGGCGATCACATGGGCGTACCACGCAGCGGAATCCTTGGGGATGCGTTCCATGGTGCGGTAGTCCACATAAATCAGCCCAAAGCGCTTGCTGTAGCCTTCGGCCCACTCATAGTTATCCATGATTGAGATGCCGCACCCCACAAAAAGTCTTTCGGGAATTCCATTTTGTCACCTCTGCGGTTGAGATATTTTATCAATCTATTTTGTGTATCCTAGGGTGTATCTGAAAAAGTAAAAGCATCAAGAAGTCAAAAATTCATAGAAAAATCAGAAATCGCGAAAACCGCATTAGAAATTGTATTTAGGGCAACACCGCATAATTCTAAGTGCCGATACGGCGAGCGAGGTGCGGCAGATGCCAAGCCAAAAGCGCAGATAATACTGGATGCTGCAAAGGTGAGCGCCGCCAGTGGCGGAAACAGCGAACCGAAGCAGGGGCAGCGGTCGCAGAGTGCGAGGGGCTTTTGCCCCCGAAGCACGATGCGGGTACCGCAACCCGACATTATCGAGCATTTTGGCAACGCAGATGCCGTGCCACAGCTGCCGGAGCGGTGCTTAAGCCGCAAGGCGGGAATTGTGCGGTGTTGCCTTAGATGTTTTTCGTTACCCAATCCCGTAGGGGCGCACATTGTGCGTCCGTTGCCTTGCGGCGAATGATGTGGCGCGGCCCGTCCGCGGGACGATGCAAGCATCGCCCCCTACAAATATTGGCAGCGTTTATAGCAACCGGCAGGGTCTCTCCCCGGCGCGATGAGGGCATCGCGCCCTACTTCATCCGCCGCACAATTCCTAATCGCTCGTTCCTGATTTCTAATTTTTCCTTCCAACTCCTAACTCCTCACTCCTACCTCCTAACTTCCAACTCACTTCATGAGCATTTCCGCTGCCTTCGCCAGCTCCGCGTTCACCGCATCGGCTTCCGCTTCGCTCTTGCCCACGGCGGACAGATACACTTTGATTTTCGGCTCGGTGCCGGAGGGGCGCACCATCAGCTTGTGGCCGCCCGCCAGGTGGTATTCCAGCACGTTGGCGCGGGGCAGGCCGGTGCCATCGGTATCATAATCCGCAACACGCTCCACCGCATAGCCCGCAATCTCTTTGGGCGGGTCGGCGCGCAGAGTCTTCATCAGGTTCTGCATGGTGTACATGCCGGTTTCGCCCTCAAAGGCAAAGCTGCACAGGGCGTTGCGGTAATAGCCAAACTCTTTGTACAGCGCTTCAATGGCATCCAGCAGCGTCATGCTCTGCTGGGCATACCAGGCGGCGGCTTCACACACCAGCAGCGTGGCGTTCACGGCATCCTTATCCCGCACATGTCCGCCGGACAGGTAACCATAGCTCTCCTCAAAGCCAAAGATATAGCGTTCCACATGGCCCTCTGCTTCCAGCTTGCCGATCTGCTCGCCGATGAACTTAAAGCCCGTCAGGGTGCGGCGCAGCTCCACGCCGTACTTTTTGGCAACCGGCGTTGCCATATCGGTGGAAACAATGGTGGTCACGGCCACGGGATCCTTGGGCATGGTGCCGCGGGCCAGGCGGGTACGGCAGATATAATCCAGCAGGATAATGCCCATCTCGTTGCCGGTGATCAGCCGGTAGCCGCCCTTGCCGTCCGGCACAGCGGTGCCGCAGCGGTCACAGTCGGGGTCGGTGCCAAGCAGAAGATCCGGGTGTGCTTTATCGCACAGTTCCAGTCCCTTCTGCATGGCTTCACGGATTTCCGGGTTGGGATACGGGCAGGTGGGGAAGTTCCCATCCGGTGTTTCCTGCTCCGGCACCACCGTCACATGGGTCACACCCAGCTTGGCCAGCAGTTTTTTTACGCACTCCAGGCCGGTGCCGTTCAGCGGGGTGTACACCAGCTTGAGCTGCTCAATGCCGGTGCCATCGCCAACGCGCTGGTCATATACAGCCTGTACAAAATCATCCAGGCATTTGTCGTCAATGCTCACAATGCGGCCTGCCTGCACACCGGCTTCATAATCCACCAGCTTTACGCCGTCAAAGCAGTCCACTTTTTCGATTGCAGCCAGAATTTTATCTGCCACTTCCAGCGTGATCTGGCAGCCATCGGCGCCATACACTTTATAGCCGTTGTACTTGGCCGGGTTGTGGCTGGCTGTAATGCAGACGCCTGCCCCGCAGCCCAGGTAACGCACCGCCCAGGAAAGTGCGGGCGTGGGCTCCAGCCGCGGGTACACGCAGGCGGTAATGCCGTTTGCCGCCAGCACGCGGGCAGCTTCGCGGGTGAACAGTTCGCCATTATTGCGGCTGTCATGCGCAATGGCGATCTTTTTGGGCAGGTCGGTCGTGTTCAGGTAATCGGCCAGGCCCTGGGTGGCCTTGCGCACCGTGTACAGGTTCATGCGGTTGGTGCCCGCCCCTAGCACACCGCGCAGGCCGCCGGTGCCAAATTCCAGGTCACGGTAAAAACGGTCCGTGATAGCGGCATCATCCCCGGCAATGCCGTGCAGTTCTTCCGCCACAGCGGTATCCAGTTCCGGCTGGGCCAGCCAACGGTCATACAGTTCTTTCGCTGTATTCATAACAGCACCTTCTTCCCCAAAGTCAGTTTCAGGAAGTGTTCGTTGTTTATCAAACATTTACACGGCCCTTATTATAGCAGATACTTGGCCGCAAAAAAAGCCGCGGCGGGTAAAAATTTTACCAGCCGCGGAAATTATACATTTTGTATTATTCTTTCGTTTACACCGTATCGCGCAGCACACCGGCGTGTTCCAGCCCCACCATCACCACGGGGATCAACACCAGCTGCAACACAATGCCCGGCAGCGCGGTGGCAAATGCACCGGCAATGAACATCTGCATGGTAAAGCCATTGCCGCCAAGGCCCAGCAGCACGGTTTGTGCCACGCCCCACACAGCGCGCCCGGCCAGCATGGCGGGCACCAGCGCCATATAAACGCCCGCCACGCCGCGCTTGTTCAGCTTAGCATACAGCAGGCCGATCACCGCGCCATAGGCAGCCAGCTCAAACGCCATGCCAATGCCGGTGGGGTACAGCACCGGCATGCCAAACAGCAGCCCGCGCAGCAGCGGCATTACCGCGCCAACGGCCAGGCCATACGGCCAGCCGCATACCATGCCGCACAGCAGCACGGGAATGTGCATCGGCAGCAGCATTTTGCCGATCTGCGGGATCTGCCCGGTGATAAGCGGCAGCACCAGGCCCAGGGCCAAAAACAGGGCGGAAAGGGTCAGCTTACGGGTGGATGTTTTCATGATTCAAACTCCTCACATTCTATTTTTTTATTTGATTCCACAGTTTGACAGCAGCAGAACACCATGATACGATGATGGTAAAACAGAGATAAAGAAAGAGGTTTTCTTTTATGGAAATTCTTGTGATTGACGGACAGGGCGGCGGGCTGGGCCGCCAGCTGGTTGCCGCCGTTAAAAAGGCCGTTCCGCAGGCGGTGGTAACGGCCATTGGCACCAACAGCGCGGCCACTTCCGCCATGATGAAAGCCGGGGCTGACCGCGCTGCCACCGGCGAGAACGCCGTGGTGGTGGGCTGCCGCCGGGCGGATGTCATTTTGGGGCCCATCGGCATTGTGATGGCTGACGCCCTGCTGGGCGAAATCACCCCCGCCATGGCGCAGGCCGTAGCCCAAAGCGATGCCCGCCGCATCCTGATCCCCGCCAACCGGTGCGATACCCTGGTGGTTGGGGTGAGCGCCCCCATCGGCGCCCTGGTGGAGCAGGCCGCCGCGGCCGTGCTGGACGGCTGCCGGAACTAAAGCATATCGGAAAACCGCATAAAAATCCACAAAAACAAAATGCAGAAAATATCCCGTCCCCCTGCTGGGGAACACGATACCTTCTGCATATCTATCATCAAAGCAATATCAAGTTGTCATCTGCCATACGGTGCAGCATGCACCAGGATGTTGGGCGCTTCTGCGCCGCAGGGCCGGCTTCCTGCCGGTCGATTGATATTATTATAGTATAAGGCGGCGTGCTGCGTCAAGCCCACCGCCGGAGGAACTGCCATGAAACTGATGATTGCATCCGACCTGCACGGTTCGGCTTTTTATTGCAGGCAGCTGCTTGCCGCCATGGAGCGCGAGCAGCCGGACAAGCTGTTGCTGCTGGGGGATATTCTGTACCACGGCCCCCGCAACGACCTGCCGGAGGGCTATGCCCCCAAAGAGGTAATTGCCATGCTGAATCCCCTGCGGGAGCGGCTGCTGTGCGTGCGCGGCAACTGCGATACCGAGGTGGACCAGATGGTGCTGGACTTCCCGATTTTGGCCGACTATGCCCTGCTGTATGCCGGTTCCCGCACAGTGTTTGCCACCCACGGCCACCATTACAACACGGCCTGCCCGCCGCCGCTTGCCAAGGGGGATATTTTGCTGCACGGCCACACTCATGTGCCCGCCTGGCAGGAATTTGGCAGCGGCAATTTGTATCTGAACCCTGGTTCCGTTGCCATCCCGAAGGAAAACAGCGCCCATTCCTATATGATGCTGACCGATTCCGGCTTTGCCTGGAAAGATCTTGAAGGCAGCATATACCATACACTCGCATTGGATTGCCCAAACTGCGGTTGAATCAATCGCTTGTGCGGTGTAAAATAAAGTGGGGTGGGATTCTTTTGTCCCACGCGCCAACAACCATACAGATTTCATCATATAAAGGCAATACCGCATAATTCTAAGTGCCGATACGGCGAGCGAGGTGCGGCAGATGCTAAGCCAAAAGCGCAGATAATACTGGATGTCTTATCGAGCATTTTGGCAACGCAGATGCCGTGCCGCAGCCGCCGGAGCGGTGCTTAAGCCGTCAGGCGGGAATTGTGCGGTGTTGCCTAAACATAAAAGGATGGTTCTATCCCATGCAAATTGAACAGCTTTTTGATTTTCTGCACCGGTCAGTGTCGCCGTTCCACGCGGTACACACTGCAGCCCAGCTGCTGGATGCCGCCGGTTACACCCGCCTGGAGGAAGCCGAATACTGGAATTTGGAACCGGAACACGGTTATTATGTAACCCGCAACGAAAGTTCCATCATTGCCTGGCGGGTGCCTGCCCACGCCATTGGCGGCTGGCGCATTGCTGCCAGCCATTCCGACTCCCCCACCTGGCGCATCAAGAACACCAACGTGAACGCTGCGGGCTGCATCAAGCTGAACGTGGAAGGCTACGGCGGAATGATTATGTCCACCTGGCTGGACCGTCCGCTCTCCGCCGCCGGGCGTGTGCTGGTGCGGGATGAAGCCGCCGGTACGCTGGAAAGCCACCTGGTCAATCTTGACCGTGATCTGCTGGTCATCCCATCTCTGGCCATCCACATGGACCGCACGCTGAACAGCGGCCACGCCTTTAACCCCCAGGTGGACATGCAGCCCCTATACGGGCTGGAGGGTTCCAAGCCCTTCCCCGCCCTGCTGGCTGAGGCCGCCGGTGTGAAAGAAGAGGACATTGTGGACTTTGACCTTTCGCTTTACACCCGCCAGGCACCCACCCGCATTGGGCCGGACGGCGAGCTGTTCATGGCCCCCCGCATTGACGACCTGGAGTGCGCCGCCACCACCCTGTACGGCTTTTTGGACGCCGCCCCTGAGACCGACAGCGCTTGCGCCCCGGTCTGGGCGATGTTTGATAACGAAGAAGTGGGCAGCAGCACCCGCCAGGGCGCAGACAGCAGCTTTTTGCGCGATGTGCTCGACCGCATCCTGAATGCGATCCCCCACAGTGCTCAGGCACAGGCCCAGGCATTTGCCAACAGCTTTGTGCTCAGCGCCGATAATGCCCACGCCGTTCACCCCAATTTTGCTGATAAGGCTGACCCCTGCAACAAGGTCATTTTGGGCAAGGGTGTTGTGGTCAAAGTCAATGCCAGCCAGAAATACACCACCAGCGGCCTGACCGGCGCGATTTTTAAGGAGATCTGCCGCAAGAACAACGTTCCTGTGCAGGTGTTTGCCAACCGTGCCGACCTGCCGGGCGGCAGCACGCTGGGCAACCTGCAAAGCCATACCGTGCCGGTTCCCATGGTAGATATTGGCCTGGCCCAGCTGGCCATGCACAGTGCGGTGGAAACCGCCGCGGTGGCCGATGCTGACGCCATGGTGCGGGCCGTTGCCGGGTTCTACCGCGTCCACCTGCGCAGCCTGGGCGATGCCCGCTATACGCTGGAATGAGCAGCACAGTCGGGCGCTATGCGCCAAGCCCCAGCGGGCGGATGCACCTGGGCAACCTGTGCTGCTGCCTGCTGGCGTGGCTTTCGGCCAAAAGCAGCGGCGGCAAGGTTGTGCTGCGCATTGAGGATCTGGATGCCGTGCGCTGCCCGCGCGAATTTGCTGATCTGCTGGAAGCCGACCTTGCCTGGCTCGGCCTTGCCGCAGATGAAGGCGGCAGCAAGGGCGGCCCTCGCGGCCCCTATTACCAGAGCGAGCGCAGCGCTATCTATGAAGAATATTACCAAAAGCTGGTGCGCAAAGGGCTGGTTTACCCCTGCTTTTGCAGCCGCAGCCAGCTGCACGCCGCCGATGCCCCCCACCGCTCCGATGGGAATGTGGTATACGCCGGGACCTGCCGGAACCTGACGCCGGAAGAGATCGTTCTGCGCACCGCCAGGCGCAAGCCAGCCTGGCGGGTGATGGTGCCGGACGAAACCATTTCCTTTGTGGACGGCCACATGGGCCCCTATGCCGAGAATTTGGCGCAGGACTGCGGGGATTTTTACCTGCGGCGGGCGGACGGTGTGTTTGCCTACCAGCTGGCCGTGGTGGTGGATGATGCCCTGATGGGCGTTACCCAGGTGGTGCGCGGGGCAGACCTTTTGTCCAGCACGCCGCGCCAGCTGTGGCTCTACCGGGAACTGAGCCTGCCCGCGCCGGAATTTTATCACATGCCGCTGCTGCTGGCCGTGGATGGGCGGCGGCTTTCCAAACGGGATGGCGACGAAAGCCTGGAGCATTTACAGGCGCGCTATACGCCGGAGCAGATCATTGGCCGTTTGGCCTATGCCTGCGGGCTGCAAAACGCCCCGGACCCCCGCACCCCTGCCGAGCTGGCCGACGGCTTCAGCTGGCAGCGCGTGCCGCAAAACGACATTATTCTGCCGGAAGGTCTGTTTTAATGGTAGGGGTGTGCCGTCAGGCATCCCGGCCCAATCACCGGCTTTCTTCCACCAACATCTCCTGACGCTTGCAACTCTTATTTGATACGGGAGTGTTCCAATGCAAAATTTTGAACCTACCGGGGCCGCTGCCGCCATGCCGGGCAGCGCTGTTCCCCAGATCAAGCGGCGGCTGGTCATCAGTGCCTGCCTGCTGATTCCGCTTTTTTACCTTGGCCTTGGCGCTGCTTTCGGGTTGCCACTGCCGCCGTTCCTGACCGGTGATAACGCCATGTGGTGCGGCATTGTGCAGCTGGTGCTCACCGTGCCGGTCTGCTGGCTGAACCGTTCCTATTTTATCAACGGCTGCAAGAGCATCCGCGCCCCCGGGCCGGATACGCTGGTGGCGCTCAGTTCCGGGGCGGCGCTGGTTTACGGCATAATCGCCATTTTTACACAGGATGCCCCGCAGGAGCTGTTCCTGCCCTCTGCCGCCGCTATTTTGATCTTTGCCGCAGCCTGCCAGCTGCTGGAAGTACGGTTTAAGGCACAAGCCATGGCCCCTCTGCACAGTCTGGCAGAGCGCATTCCCGAAACCGCCTGCGTGCTGCGCAGCCGCCAGCAGTACACCGTACCGCTGAATGAAGTCGGGGTGGGCGATATCTTCCTGATTCGTCCCGGCGATGTGATGCCGGTAGATGGCGTTGTCATTGAGGGCGAAACCACGGTGGATGAATCTGCCCTGACCGGTGCCGCTGCCCCCGTGGCCAAACACAAAGGCAGCACTGTTTACGCCGCCACCGCCAACCAGGGCGGCGCCCTGATCTGCCGTGCCACCCGCATCGGGCCAGATTCCACCGCCGCCCAGCTGGTACATACCGTGCAGACCACTGCCGCTGCCAAGGTGCCGTTGAGTTCCCTGGCCGATAAGGTACGCAGCGTGTTTGTGCCCGCCGTTATCGGCATTGCCTGCGTGGTGCTCATCATCTGGCTGCTGCTGGGGCAGAGCTTTGCTTTTGCGCTGGCCCGCGCCATCAGCGTGCTGGCTGTCAGCAGCCCCTGTGTGCTGGCACTGGCAGCTTCGGCTGCCATCATGTCCGGTGCCAGCGTGGGTGCCAAGCACGGCATCGTGTTCAAAACAGCCGCCAGCCTGCAGTCCATCGGTACCCTGCACACCGCCGTGCTGGATAAAGCCGGAACAATCACCAACGGCGAACCGGAAGTGGTCACCATTGTGGGCACCCGCAGCGTGCCTGCCAAGTTCCTGCTTGGCATGGCTGCCGGGCTGGAAAGCCAGAGCCAGGACCCGCTGGCCCGCGCCGTGATGCGCAAAGCCGCTGCGGAGAACATCAAGCTGAGCGCCGTTAAGGACGTTACCATTCTGGACGGCCAGGGCCTGACCGGCAAAATGGCCGGCAAGGTGATGGCAGGCGGCAGCGCAGAGTTTATTGCCGCCCAGTGCGAGCTGACCCCCGATTTGCAGCAAGCTGGCGAGCAGCTGGCCGCTGACGGCATTGCCCCGCTTTACTTTTCGCTCGACGGCCACGCAGCCGGTTTGATCGGCGTTGCCGATGCCGTAAAGCCCGCCAGCAAAGCCGCCCTTGACGCGCTGAAAGCCCTTGGGCTGGATGTGATCCTGTTGACAGGCGACAGCCGCACCAATGCAGACCGCGTTGCCGCTCAGGTTGGGCTGGATGACGCCCACGTGGTATCCGGCCTTGCCCCCGCAGAGCTGGAAGCCGAACTGCGCCGCCTGCAAACAAACGGCCCTGCCGCCATGATAGGCAGTACTTCTGCCGCCGCGGCACTGGCCTGTGCCGATGTCGGCATTGGCATGGGAGCCGAGCCGCTGCCCGCTGCCGATGTGATGCTGCTTCGGGACGATTTGGCCGATGCCGCTGCCGCGGTGCGCATTTCCCGCGCGGTGGATGCCCGCATTGCCCAGAACACCCGCATGGCGCTGGTTTACAGCGCGCTGCTGCCGCTGCTGGCCGCCGGTGTGCTTTACCCGCTGAACTTTGTGCTGCACCCGATCGATTCCGTCATTCTTATGACGCTGTTTGTGGCGTGGCTGCTGTCCGGCACGGCCCGGCTGAACAGCTTTGACCCGAAACCCGCCAGCCAGAGCGAACCGCAGAAGGAGCCCGCAGAATGAGCGCCGCTGTGGAACGCCGCCACTGGCATTTTACCGGCAGCGTGCAGGGGGTTGGCTTCCGCTACCGTGCGCAGTATGCCGCCCAGCTGCTGGATCTGACCGGCTGGGTGGAAAACAACTGGGACGGCACAGTGGACCTGGAAGCCCAGGGTTCCGCTGCCCAGCTGGATCGCCTGGTGCCCACCATTACCGGCACCAGCCATTGGATCCACATTGAAACCTTTACCTGCAAATCCATCCCCCCGGACCCTGCCGAGCGCAGCTTCCGCGTGCGGGGATAAGCATAGCAAAAGGCGCGTGCCTTGCCCCCATGGGCTGGCACGCGCCTTTTTGTTTTTATTATCCGCAATTTTAATTTTGGCGGCAGGGAGCCAATATCTTGCTTTAGGTATGCGATGGCTCCCCTGGAGGGGAGCTGGACGCGAAGCGGCCTGAGGGGCGGTTTCCCGCTGCCAGGCTAAAAATTTGCAGGGAACGACACCTGCATCGTCCCGCATGACGGGCTTTGCCGGGTATTTCACTTCATCACCCGGCGCACCCCTGCGGGCGCACACTGTGCGCTCTTACGGTCTCTACAGGGGAAAACGGCATTTGCTGAACGGTGCCCCTGCTCATTTTCTCAAAACGCCTTCAATTCCACCCCGGCTGCCTGCAGGGCCGCGCCGATCTTTTCTACAAAGGCCAGAGCCTTGGGGCCGTCGCCGTGCACGCAGACGGAATCCGCCTGGATGGCAATGTCCGTACCGTCGTTGGCGGTCACTTTGCCCTCGGTTACCATGCGGATCACACGGGCAATGGCTTCGTCCTCATCCTCAATCATGGCACCGGGGGTTCCGCGGGGCACAAGGCTGCCATCCGGGCGGTAGCCGCGGTCGGCAAACACCTCATTGGCAACCGGCAGGCCGATGGCCTGGGCCGCCTTGACCATCTCACTGCCGGAAAGCGCCAGCAACACCGCGCCAGGGGCGCTCTCCTTCACTGCGGCGCAGATGGCATCCGCCAGCGCGCGGTCCTTGCCCGCCATGTTATACAAAGCGCCGTGGGGCTTTACATGGTGCAGCGGCACACCGGCGGCATCGCAAAACGCTTTCAGCGCACCGATCTGATACTGCACACAGGCCTTGGCTTCCGCCGGGGTCAGCTTCATCTGGCGGCGGCCAAAGCCCTGTAGATCAGGGAAACCGGGGTGCGCCCCCACCGCCGCGCCGCTCTGTTTGCACAGCGCCACGGTGCGCTGCATCACCAGCGGATCGCCTGCATGGAAGCCACAGGCCACATTGGCCGATGTGATAAACGGGATCACCTTTTCATCCATTCCGATGGTATACGCGCCAAAGCTTTCGCCCAGGTCACAGTTCAAATCAATATGCGGCATGGCTCAATCCTCCACTTTCAGGCATAAGGCAATGCTTCTGCCCCGCAGGGGCGCACAGTGTGCGCCCCTGCGGTTTTTACTATCTGCTCTTAATATTTCAGCTCCACATTTTTTACGTCGGTCACAAACATGTGCCCCGGCGCATGGGTGATGCAGAACTCCGGCTTGGAGTGCATCACAACGTTCTGCGGGGTCACGCCGCAGGGCCAGAACACCGGTGTTTCGCCGGGGTTGATGGTCACGGCATCGCCGTAATCCGGGTGAGCCAAATCATGGATGCCGATGGCTTCCGGCTCACCGATTTGCACCGGCATACCGTGCACGCGGGGCATGCCCGCTGTAATGGCAGCTGCCGCCGGGACCTGCCGGTACGGGATGGGCCGCATGCTGACCACCATGTTTCCGCTGAACACCCCCGCCGGGGTACAGGGAATGTTGGTGTTGTACATTGGCACATTCACGCCCTCTTCGATCTGGCGCACCGGGATGCCCGCTTCCAGCAGTTCAGATTCAAAGGAGAAGCTGCACCCGATCAAAAAGCTGACCAGGTCGTTCCTCTCCTCAAAGAATTTGCTCACATCGGTGTATTCCCCGGTCAGTTCGCCGTGTTCGTACACCCGGTAGCGCGGGATATCGGTAGCAATATCGCTGCCTTTGCCAAATTGGGCAAAGGTTCGCTCGCCTGCGTCTGCCACTTCCAGCAGCGGGCAGGCTTTGGGGTTGCGCTGGCAGAACAGCAAAAAGTCCCACGCCAGCGCCTTGGGCAGCACCACAAGGTTGCCCTGGGCATAACCGTTGCACATGCCGGTGGTCGGGCCGGTCAGTTCGCCCTTGCGGATCAGCCCGCGCAGGTCGGCCGGTTTCATGGCTGTAAAGTCCATTATTTCATCCGCTCCCTGATTTTGTCAAGCACGGCCGCCTGCGCCCTGGCTCCTGCAACAGCCTGCGCCGCGGTCACATATTGGAACGCCAGCTTTTCGCCGGGGCGCAGCTGCGCCATGGCCGAAAGGTCAGCGCTGATGACGGTTGCAATTTTGGCATACCCGCCGGTGGTCTGGTGGTCAGCCAGCATCACAATGGGCTGCCCGTTGGCCGATACCTGCACCGAACCCGCCACAATGCCGTCCGATACAATGTCCGACCCATCCACAGTCTCGATCTGCGGCCCCTGCAATTTGCAGGCCATGCGGTCACAGTCTGCTGTCAAAGCATATACCCCGTGTACAAATGCGGCCTGCCCCACTGCGGTAAAGGCATCGGTCTGGGGGCCGGGCACCGCACGGAACAGCGGCAGCTTCCGCCCGCCCAAAAAGCGCCACGGCCTTGCGGGGGTGCGCGCCGTGCCCAGCGGGCGGTTTGCCCCTTTGGCGCAGATCTGCTGCCAGCGCTGTTCCACCATGGCGGGTGCCGCCCCAATGGGCAGCACATCCCCAGCTTTCAGTGCGCGGCCATCCAGCCCGCCCATCCGGCATTTTAAGTCGGTGGAGCGGCTGCCCAGCACGGGCGGGGTATCCACGCCGCCAAACACGGCCAGGTAGCCGCGCAGCCCGCTGCGGGCCGCGCCGATTGCCAGCACCTGCCCCGCGCGGGCCAAAAGCGGCGTATAGGCGGGCACCGGGCGGCCATCCAGCGCGGCGGGCATATCGGCCCCCGCCAGGGCAAAAACAGCGTCCCCGTCAAACTGATACTTGCCGCCCTGCAGGGTCATTTCCAGCACGGCGGCACCGGCTGCCTGGGGGTTGCCCGCCAGCAGGTTGGCGGTCCGCATAGCGTAACCATCCGCCGCTCCACAGGTGCGGAACCCCCGCGCGGCATAGCCGGTGCGGCCTGCATCCTGCACGGTGGTCAGCGGGCCGGGGCTTATCACATGCAAGTTCACAGTGCCGCCCCCTGTTCTTTCTGGATGGTTTCAAACTTTTCCGGGCTGATGGGCACAAACCGGATGCGGTCCCCCGCCGTGTAAGGCAGTTTGCCGCCGCCAGCCGGGTCAAACAGGCGCAGCGGCGTGCGGCCGATCAGCTGCCACCCGCCGGGGGAAGCCAGCGGGTAGATGCCCGTCTGCTTGCCGCCAATGCCCACCGCCCCCGCGGGGATCTTGGTGCGCGGGGTCTGCAACCGGGGGCAGACAATGCGTTCATCCATACCGCCCAGGTACGGGAACCCCGGCAGGAACCCCAGCATAAAAATGCGGTAGTCCCGCCCGCAGTGGATGTCGATGACCTGCTGTTCGGTCAGCCCGGCGTGCTGTGCCACAAAGGCCAGGTCGGGGCCGTAATCTCCGCCGTAACACACTGGCACCTCCACCAGCCGCCCGGTCGCGGTGCTGCTGACCGGGGGCAAAGCGTCCCACAGGCGGCGCAGCGCGGGGATCAGGGTATCGGCATCGGTCTGCAAAGGGTCCAGCGTGACCAGCAGCGCCGCATAGGTGGGCACTGTTTCCACCACGCCGGGCAGCTGCGCCGCCTGCACAGCGGCATCCAGCGCCATAACCTGCGCGTTCACCTGTTCACTGATCTCACTGCCGCAGACGGCCAGCACGCCGCTGTCCCCCACGGGGGTAAACTGGATCATAACAAAAATCCCCTTTGCGTCCGATATTTTGGGGCTGGTCAGGAAGTGTGCTGTGCCTTTAGGGCAATACCGCATAATTCTAAGTGCCGATACGGCGAGCGAGGTGCGGCAGATGCTAAGCCAAAAGCGCAGATAATACTTTGTGTATTATCGAGCATTTTGGCAACGCAGATGCCGTGCCGCAGCCGCCAGAGCGGTGCTTAAGCCGTCAGGCGGGAATTGTGCGGTGTTGCCTTAGGTTCGCGGGCGCACATTGTGCGCCCCTACGGTCCCTAAACGTGCCGTTTTGGGTTCACTGCTTCCTGACCAAGGCCAATGTGCCTATTATAGCACAGCCTGCTTTATGCCTGCTCAAAAAATTTCTTTGCCAGCACCGGGCCGAACCAGTGGTCCGAATTATGGGAATACCGCACCGCATACGCCGTGCACTGCCGCATCATGCTGACAATGCCAACGTTCATGCGGGTATCAAACCCATCCACACCCGGCAGCAGCGAGCCTGTCATATCGATCATGCCATTGCGGGAAAGCACCCGCATGACCTCGCTTTCCATCTCCTCCCGGTGCAGGATGTCCATATCCTTTTTCAGGTAGGCCAGCGCGGCCATCAGCGCATAGCAGCCCCAGTCAGAGCAGGTTGCCGTGATGATGTTATCGGTGCTGCTTGCGGCCAGAATGCCGCCGCAGCAGCCGTCCTGGCATTCGCCGGGGGCGGTGAAGGGCACATATTTTTTAATGTGCTCCCCAATGGTGCCCATGCCGATCTCATTGCCCAGATCGCCGATGGCCACATTGGGCACGCCGCGGGCGCGCAGTTCGTTCCACAGCACATCGCTTTTGGCTTCCAGTGCGGTCACATCCTTGCCCACCGCATTGTGGTAAACACCCTTGGCGTTGCCGCCGCAGGCTTCCACCGAGATCACCGCTGCGGGTAAAATCTTATCCGCCAGCGCTTTGGCCTGGGCGGGGGCTTTGGCCTTATCTTTGGTAAAGGCCACAACGCCAAGGCTCAGCGGCAGCTCCATGGCGGTATCCAGGTCCTCATACACATGCAGACCCACCACATTGCCGCATTTCTTAAAGGCTTCCACGCTGTCCTGCGGGCAGACGATGATCGGCTTTGCCCCAAAGGCCAATACCAGAGACCGCGCCAGCAGGATCGCGCTGACAGAGCCGTCCATTTCCGGCACCTTGTGGGGCAGCAATACAAACCCGACCAGGATATACACCGGGTCGCCGGGGTGGATGGCTTTGCACAACGCTTCGGCTGCGTGCATGGCGGTCGGCTCCCCGGTATATGCCCGGCTGCCCGCGTACAAAATGCGGCACACCCCGTAACCGCGGGGGTCCAGACACATGATGGTATCCAGGTTTTCGCCTACATTGCGTTTTTCCAGTTCGTCACGGGTCATGGTGTTTTCCCCCTTTTCAGCCCCACAGACTTTCGCAGCCGGTATAGTCATAGAACTCTTTCAGCACTTCGTCCTGGATGGCTTTCAGGGTAGCGGGGTCCTTGCCGCCGGCGGGCTTGCCCTCAAACTCGCAGGCATGCAGACAGAAGTTGGAGGAGGAGGTCACGATGATCTCATCCGCATCGCGCAGGAAATCCACCGTGAACGGTTTTTCCATCACGGTAATGCCCAGGCGGTAGCAGGCCTGCAGCATATGGGTCTTGGCAATGCCGCGCAAAATCAGTTCATCGTTCGGGTGGGAATAGAAAATCCCGTCTTTCAGCACTGAAACGTTGGAGTGCGCACATTCCGTTACAATATCCCCGCGGTGGAACACGGTCTCGCTCATGCCGGCCAGCTTGGCGCGCTGGGCGGTCATAACGCTGGGCAGCAGGTTCAGCGTTTTGATGTTGCAGTGGTAAAAGCGAGTGTCTTCCTCAGAGTTCAGGCGGATGGGCTTGTCGGGGTCGTTCAGGGTGTTGGGCCGGATGGAAACCCACAGCTTGCCGGGCACGCCTTCCTCATACACATGGTTGCGGGGCTCCACACCGCGGGTGACCTGCCAGTATACAAAGTTGACCTTGCTGTCCACCTTGGCCAGCAGGTCGGTCAGCAGCCTGCCCAGCTCGGCCTTGCTCATCGGGATGTTGATATCCAGTGCCTTGGCACTGGTAAAAAAGCGGTCCAGGTGGTCCTGCAGCAGGTATACCTTGCCGTTCGCGCCAACGGTGGCATCGTAGCAGCCATCGCCAAAAAAGTGAACGCGATCATTGAACGGCACCATCAATTTTTCCGGTGCGCCGATTTTGCCATCATAATATGCAATGGATTCCATTTTCCCTTACTCCTCTCATCTTGGTTGCCTTTATGTTCAGCCGTTATTTGGCTTTCACATCAAATTTCAGTTCAATCACTTTTTTAATCAGCTCCACGCAGTTATCCAGCCCAATGGCGGCGGAATCCAGGCAGAGGTCATAATTTTCCACCCGCTTCCACTGGCGGCCGGTGTGGTATTTGTAATAGCTTTCACGGTAGCGGTCCAGCTTGTCAATATAGTGCTTGGCCTGGCTGCTGCCAATGCCCTGGCGCTTCATCTCGCGCTCCACACGCCAGTCATAGGGGGCATCCACATACACGGTCAGCACGTTGGGCTTATCCCGCAGAACAAAGTCCGCCGCGCGGCCCACGCAGATATAGCTTTCCTCGTTCAGCAGCTCCCGCAGCACCTTGGCCTGGTAGTTGAACAGGTTTTCATCGCTGATAAAGTTGCCGCTTTCCGGCGGGATGATGCTGCCGTCATACACCCGTTCCGAAACCCGGTATAGCATGGTTTTGCGGGTGTTCTCATCGGCGCGGGCAAACAGTTCCTCGCTGATGCCGCTGTCCTCTGAGGCAAGGCGCAGCAGCTTGCGGTCATACAGGTCAATGTCAAATGCCTTTGCCAGCTGCTTGCCAATGTAGCTGCCGCCGCCCGAACCACAGGTGCGGGTAATGGCGACTGCAAAATACGGATAATCGGGATACATTTTCCACCCCTCCTTACTGGCCCAGATAGGCTTTCTTCACGCGCGGGTCGTTCAGCAGATCCGCGGCGTTGCCCTCAATGCTGATGTTGCCGGTTTCCAGCACATAGGCGCGGTCCGAGATGGCCAGCGCCATCTTTGCGTTCTGTTCCACCAGCAGGATCGTGATGCCCTGCTTGTTTACTTCCTGAATGATGGCAAAGATCTCTTTGACCAGCAGGGGCGAAAGGCCCATCGAAGGTTCATCCATCAAAATCATTTTGGGCTTTGCCATCAGGGCGCGGCCTACGGCCAGCATCTGCTGCTCGCCGCCGGAAAGGGTGCCCGCCATCTGGCGGCGGCGCTCTTCCAGACGGGGGAAGCGCTTATACACATCCTTCATCGTCTCTTCCATCCCGGCCGGGTCGGCATAAGCGCCCATTTCCAGGTTTTCTTCCACCGTCATCTGGGGGAAGATATGCCGCCCTTCCGGCACATGGGCCAGCTTGTAGGTAATGATCTTGCTGGGTTCCGCCTTGCGCAGGTCGTGCCCGTCAAACATCACGCTGCCGGACGCAGCTTTTTCCAGCCCGGTAATGGTGCGCAGGGTGGTGGTTTTGCCCGCGCCGTTTGCCCCGATCAGGGATACGATCTCGCCGTCATCCACATGCAGCGATATGCCGTTCAGCGCGTGTACCGCGCCGTAATTGACATGAAGGTCTTTTACTTCAAGCATCCGCTTCGACCTCCTTCTCTTTGTCTTTGCCCAGGTATGCTTCAATCACATGGGGGTCATTGGCGATCTCTGCCGGTGTACCGGAAGCGATCGTGGTACCAAAGTCCAGCACCTGGATTCGCTCGCAGATTTTCATGACCAAACTCATGTCATGCTCGATCAGCAGCACCGATACCTTGAATTCGCTCCGGATATAATCAATAATCTCCAGCAGTTCCTCCGTTTCAGTCGGGTTCATACCGGCGGCCGGTTCGTCCAGCAACAGCAGCTTCATGTTGGTGGCCAGCGCGCGGGCAATCTCCAGGCGGCGCTGCTCACCATAGGGCAGGTTGTCGGCCTCCAGGTTCTCCTTGCCGGAAAGGTGCACCACCTGCAGCAGCTCTTTGGCGCGTGCGGTGGCGGCGGCTTCCTGCTGCCAGTACGCCTTGGTGCGGAAAATGGCCTGCGGCATGTTGTAGGTCAGTTCTTCCAGCATGGCAGCTTTGACGTTTTCGATCACCGTCATTTTTTTGAACAGGCGGATATTCTGGAAGGTTCTAGCAATGCCTGCATGAACGATCTGGTGGGTCTTTTTGCCGTTCATCCGCTCACCATTCAGGTAAAGGGAGCCTTCGGTCGGCTTATACACACCAGTGATCAGGTTGAACACGGTGGTTTTGCCTGCGCCGTTGGGGCCGATCAGCCCCACCAGCTCGGATTCGCCGATTTCCATATTAAAATCATCCACGGCTTTCAGGCCGCCAAACTGGATACCAAGGTGCTGGCATTTCAAAACGGGTTGTGCCATGGTTCAGGCCCCCTTTTCTGCTTTTGCTTTTACCGTGCCGCGGCCGGTCAGTTTTTCCAGCGCGCGGGTCAGGCTGAACTCCCACCGGCCAAAGATGCCGCCGGGACGGAACAGCATGACCAGCACCAGAACCACCGAGTAGGCCAGCATGCGGTAGGTAGAAAATTCACGCATCAGTTCCGGTAAAGCGCTCAGGAACGCTGCGCCGATGATGGAACCGGTCAGCGAACCGGTGCCGCCGATGATCACTTCGCTCAACAGCTCTGCGGAATAGTTAAAGTTGAAGTTGGTGGGGATCATTGCCGTCATGTAATGGGCATAAATACCGCCGCCGACGCCGGCAAAGAATGCGCTGATGGCAAAGGTCATGACCTTGTAATAGGTCACGTTGATGCCGGAAGCCGAAGCCGCGATGTAGTCCTCACGGATGGCCTGCACGGTGCGGCCATATTTGCTGCGGACGAACAGGTACATGATGGTAACGCAGACCACCATGATCCAGAATACCCGCGGGAAGGTGGACAGCTTGAGGATGCCGCTCATTGTTTTACCGCCGCCGGTGATGGAAAAGTTGCAGAAGCAGACGCGGATGATTTCGGCAAACGCCATGGTGACAATGGCGAGATAGTCGCCGCGCAGGCGCAGCGCCGGGATGCCGACCAGTACGCCCATGATGCCCGCAGCCAGGCCGCCGACCAGCAGCGCGATCAGGAACAGCCCCAGATCCGAAAGCCCTTTGCCTGCCAGCGCGCCGGATACAATGGCAGAGACATAAGCGCCGACCGAAACAAACCCCGCATGCCCCAAGGAGAACTCGCCCATAAAGCCAACTACCAGGTTCAGCGATGTGACCATGATGATGGTGTAGCAGGCGGTGGTGCAGATGCCCTGAATATAGGTGGTGGAGGTGCCGAACGCATTGACGGCGAACAGCCCTGTCAACAGGGCAAACACCAGCGCTACGCCCACAGCGTTCAAAAGATAGGAGCCTTTTATTTTTTTACTCATTGCTCTGCTCCCTCCCTTACACTTTTTCGCCGGTGTTCTTGCCCAGGATACCGGCGGGCTTGACCAGCAGGATCACGATCAATGTGCCGTAAGTAACGGCTTCGTACCAGCCGGGGGCAAACAGCTTGACAAAAATTTCAATCAGGCCGACCAGAATGCCGCCGATCATGGCGCCGGGGATGATGCCAATGCCGCCCAGAACTGCGGCGATGAAGGCTTTCATGCCCATCATGGAGCCCATATCGGTGGTAACGCGGGGGTAGGTAGAGCAGTACATCAGCGCTGCCACCGCCGCCAGACCGGAGCCGATGGCAAAGGTCAGGGTGATGATCTTGTTCACGTTGATGCCCACCAGGGTGGAAGCATCCTTATCCTGCGGGACGGCGCGCATGGCCTTGCCCAGCTTGGTCTTTTTTACAAACAACTGCATGCAAAGCATCATCGCAACGCCGATGCCAATGGTCAGCAGCACGTTCAGCGGCAGCGATACCCCGCCGACCATAATGGTGGGCAGGCTGAAAATGGCCTGCACGTTGTGCGGCTTGGCGCCAAACAGCACCATGGCCAGGTTTTCCAAAAAGATGCTCATGGCCAGTGCGGTAATCAAGGCGGACATGGGCCCGGCCTTGCGCACCGGGCGGTAAGCCAGGATCTCAACCAGCACACCAACCAGCGCGCACACCGCAACGGCCACAATCACGGCCATCCAGGCGGGCATTCCCGCATCGACCATCAGCGGGATGGTGTAAAACAATGTGTAAGCACCGATCATGATAAAATCGCCGTGGGCAAAGTTGATCATGCGGATGATACCGTAAACCATGGTGTAGCCCAACGCGATCAGCGCATAAATAGCGCCCTGGTTCAGGCCGTTGATCAGGCCCTGAACAAATAATGATGCAGTCATGGTCCATTCACCTTTCCTATCATTTTTTGTGAATGTTTGATTCGGGGGAATCCAAAAAACAAAAAAGTGCGCGCGGCTGCTTGCATTGCCGCGCGCACCATTGCGCCTTTGCTCTGGAGGGAGTGTTTAGGGGAATCTAAAAAACTTTACTCAGCGGAGGAAACCAGGTTGCCATCGGAATCCAGCGTCTCAGACCACTTGACCTTGCCGTCAACAAAGGTGTTGAATGCAATACTCTTGATGGCGTCGCCGTTTTCGTCCAGCTTGATCTTGCCGCCAACGCCGGTAAACTCCATACCGGTCATGCCTTTTACCAGGCTTGCGGTATCGGTGCCGCCGCCATTCTCGGCAGCTTGCAGCAGCATGTAGATGGCGTCATAGTACAGGGCCGCGCAGGCGTTCAGGCTTTCGGTGCCGTACTTTTCGGTGTACTTCTGCACAAAGTTCTGAACGGCGGGGGCGGTATCCTCGCTGGAGTAGTGGTTGGTAAAGTAGCAGTCATCAAACTTGTCTTCCAGGCCGGTGGTATCCGCACCATCCCAGGCATCGCCGCCCATGATGGTACCGGTAAAGCCCGCGTTGCGCGCTGCGCCTACAAACAGCGGTACCGTATCCAGGAAGCAGGGATAATACAAAAACTCTGCGCCGGAAGCCACGGCCTGTGCTGCCTGGGAGGAAAAGTCAGTATCAGTGCTCATGCACTCGCCGGTATAGGTAATTTCAATGCCGTTGGCCTCGCAGTTTTCTACAAAAGCGTCCTTCAGGCCGTTGGAATAGTCATCATCCTTGGCATAAATCACGGCTACCTTGCTGAATCCCTTGCTCTTAACAAACAGGGCGGCCATCTTGCCCTGATACGGGTCAATGAAGCAGTTACGGAAGATCGTGGAGCCTTTCTGGGTCACATCCACGTTGGTAGCGCCGGTTGCCAGCAGCAGCATTCCGTCATTGGCAGCCTGGGTCGCCATAGGCAGTGTAACGGAAGAGAAGAAGCTGCCCACGATAGCGGCCGGGGAATCTGCCATGACCTTGTTGTAAGCGTTCATGGCCTGCTTGGCGTCCTTGGCATCGTCAGCCACCTTGCCGCCGTTGACGATCTCGACCGTGTAGCCGGAATCGCCGGAGTTGATCTCCTCCACAGCCATATCCACCGCGTTCTGGGCACCCTCGCCGTAAATGGCGGAGCCGCCGGTCATGGAGCAGACCACACCAACACGGATCACATTACCGCTGTCCGCGCTGGATGCTGTGGTGGAAGCGGCACTGGAAGTATCTGCCGTGCTGGCTGTGCCGCCCTGTGCGCTGGAAGAACAGCCGCCCAAAACGCCTGCCGCCATCGCCGCCGCCATGGTAAGAGAAAGAACCCGTGTTGCCTTTTTCATCGTAAGCCCCTCTTTCTTTCATGTTCGTTCTGCTTTCTTCTCTCAGATATCTCCTGACCAAACAAAAAGCGCGCAGCCCCGCCGTCAAGCGGGTGCCGCACGCCTTTGTGCAAAAGCAAAATCTCTTTTGTTCTTTTTATGCTTTTGTCTCCGGAATCAGAACGGGGTCCGCAGCTTTTGCACTGCGGACCCCGTTGTCCTTGCTCCGTGTTTGGATTGTTCTGATTATAGCATACTGCCAAAATTTTGCAAGCACTTTTTGTCGGCATCAGGTGGATTTTTGCCGCTGATCGCCTTATTCTATTAAGCTGTTTCTTCGTTTTTCATCTTGCATCCCCGTTTTTGCTTTCTTTTTTTCCGTCAAATTGTCCTTTGGGCTAAATAACTTCAAAATTACAGCTTTTCCCCGCACCACTGGGTCATGCCGGGCAGCGGACGGCCCAGTCCGGCAGCCTTATTCCGCTGTTTCTCCCCGCCTTACGTTGTCACAGCCTTGTTTATCGAAGAGTTTCTCTGCCAATTTCTTATGTTATCCAAAATCTCGCATTGTTTCTCGCTTTATCGTTCCACAGTTTTATATCGAACGTTCGTATTATTTTGTGCCGGCTTTTTCCGTCATTTCCCAATATTATATATTTTGTGAACAATCATTGCATAGGTTGTAAACATTAGCACTCTGCTATTGACAGTGCTAATTTTAGGGTTATAATAAAGGCGTACCTTGAAAGAGGGGGTGCGGAACGCAAGAGCGTTCCGGGAAACACCGCCAAGGAGCCGCAAGGCTCGGGAAGCGTCAGACTTCCCGGAGAGGCACCAAATAAAATTCCAGATTTTTACAAAGTGAGGTTATGACTTATGTTGCCGACTGTTTTTGGTGAAAATCTTTTTGATGATTTCTTTGACGATTCCTTTGGTATGATGAACGCACGCAGCCCGCTGTACGGCAAGCATGCACGCAACCTGATGAAGACCGATATCCGCGAGACCGATACCAACTATGAGTTGGCCATTGATTTGCCGGGCTTCAAGAAGGATGAGATCCACATTGAGCTGAAAAACGGCTACCTGACCATCAGCGCCGCCAAGGGCCTGGATAAAGACGAAAAGACCTCCGAAGGCAAGTATATCCGCCAGGAGCGTTACACCGGCGCCTGCAGCCGCAGCTTCTATGTTGGCACCGACCTGCAGCCCAAGGATGTCAGCGCCAAGTTCACCGATGGCATCCTGGAGTTGACCTTCCCGAAGGAAGCTCCCAAGAAGGAACCTGATGTGACCCGCGTTGAAATTGGTGAATAACCGATCTGCCTTTGCGGCATAACTGAATAAGTCTCAGCGGTGCCCCGCCCTTGACCCCAATCGGTCAGGGCGGGGCACCGCTTTTTTGTTTTGTTGCACCCCTGTGGTATAATGGTTTTATAATAAATCCAACTGGGGGGCTGCTGTTTGTATGGTCGATCATATTGAGATCCGCGGGGCACGGGTACACAACCTAAAAAATATTGATGTCGATGTGCCGCTGAACAAAATCGTCGGCATTGCGGGTGTATCCGGTTCCGGCAAATCTTCGCTGGCGCTGGGCGTGCTGTATGCCGAAGGTTCGCGCCGGTATCTGGACGCACTTTCCACCTACACGCGCCGCCGCATGACCCAGGCCCCCAAAGCTGATGTGGACGAGGTTCTGTATGTTCCCGCCGCGTTGGCGCTGCACCAGCGGCCGGGGGTGCCGGGCATCCGCAGCACCTTTGGCACCGGCACCGAGCTGCTGAACAGCCTGCGGCTGATGTATTCCCGCCTTGCCAGCCACCGCTGCCCCAACGGGCATTATCTTGCGCCCACCCTGGCCGTGGCCGCCGGGCAGGAGCTGATCTGCCCCGAATGCGGGGCCCGCTTTTACGCCCCTTCGGCGGAAGAGCTTGCCTTTAACAGCCAGGGTGCCTGCCGCACCTGCGGCGGCACCGGCACCGTACAGACCGTTGACCGCGCCACCCTTGTGCCGGACGAAAGCCTGACCATTGACGAGGGCGCTGTGGCCCCCTGGAACTCTTTGATGTGGTCGCTGATGACCGATGTCTGTCGCGCCATGGGGGTGCGCACCGATGTGCCATTCCGCGACCTGACCGATGTGGAGAAAGAGATCGTCTATGACGGCCCGGCTGAGAAGAAGCACATTTTCTACCACTCCAAAAACAGCGAGCAGGCCGGGGAACTGGATTTTACCTATTACAGCGCCGTACGCACGGTGGAAAACGCGCTCTCCAAAGTCAAGGACGAAAAAGGCATGAAGCGGGTGGAAAAGTTTTTGCGTCAGGATATCTGCCCGGACTGCGGCGGTTCCCGGCTGTGCGCTGCAGCCCGCGCGCCCAGGCTGCAGGGTATCCCGCTGGATGAAGCCTGCCGCATGACCCTTTCTGACCTGGTTGCCTGGGTAAGCGGGGTTCCCGCCGCCCTGCCGGAAGAAATGCGCCCCATGGCGCAGAGCATCTGTGAATCGTTTCAAACGGTGGCCAAGCGGCTGATGGACCTGGGGCTGGGCTACCTGGCGTTGGACCGCGCCGCGGCTACCCTTTCCACCGGCGAGCGCCAGCGTATGCAGCTGGCCCGCGCGGTGCGCAACCGCACTACCGGCGTTCTGTATGTGCTGGATGAACCCTCTATTGGGCTGCACCCCGCCAACATCACCGGCCTGACCGGCGTGATGCAGGACCTGATCCACGACGGCAACTCGGTCATTCTGGTGGACCATGATACCCAGATTCTATCCGAAGCCGATTGGCTGATTGAGATGGGGCCGCAGGCCGGTGCGGGCGGCGGCCAGGTGATTGCCCAGGGCAGCATCCCGGCCATTGAAGCAAACGCTGCTTCCCGCATTGGGCCGTTCCTGGCGGGCAAAGCGCAGTGCCTGCGCCCCCAGGCCCCGCAAAGCGAGTTGTTCGCGCTGGGGCGCATTCAGCTTTCCACCAACGCCATCCACACCGTAAAGCCGCTGGACATCGAAATTCCCAAGGGGCGGCTGACTGTGGTGACCGGGGTTTCCGGCTCCGGCAAGACCACCCTTGTGCTGGAAAGCCTGGTTCCCGGCCTGAACGCCGCCATCCACGGCCAAAAGCTGCCGGAGCATATACGCTCTATTGTGCCGGACGGCATCACCCAGGTCAAGCTGATCGATGCCGCACCCATTGGCATCAATGTGCGCTCCACCGTGGCCACCTATGCCAATGTACATGACGAGCTGCGCAAAAAGTTTGCCGCCACCCCGGATGCCAGGCAGGCCGGGTATAAAGCGGGCGATTTTTCCTACAACACGGGCAAACTGCGCTGCCCCGTGTGCGATGGCACCGGCAGCATCAGCCTGGATGTACAGTTTTTGCCGGATGTGGAGATTCCCTGCCCCGAATGCCGCGGTTCCCGCTATGCCAAGGAGGCCGGGCAGATTTTTTACACCAGCAAGTCCGGAACCAGATATTCCCTGCCGCAGCTGATGGATATGGATGTGAACACTGCCCTGACCGCCTGTGCCGACTGGCCGGTGGTGCGCCAGCGGCTGACTGTTTTACAGGAACTCGGCCTTGGCTACCTGACCCTTGGCGAGGAAACGCCCGGCCTTTCCGGCGGCGAGGCCCAGCGCCTGAAGCTGGCCAGCGAGATGGGCAAAGCCCAGTCGGACTCTCTGTTTGTCTTTGATGAGCCCACCATCGGCCTGCACCCCGCCGATGTGCAGGTTCTGCTCGGCGTGTTCCAGACCCTGATCGAGCACGGCGCCACCGTCATCGTCATTGAGCATGACCTGGATGTGATCCGCAACGCAGACTACATCATTGATATGGGCCCGGGCGGCGGTGCCCAGGGCGGCACGGTGGTGGCCGCCGGCACGCCGGACGTTATCCGCCACACCCCCGCCAGCCAGACCGGCAAATTTATCTGAGGCAATACCGCACAATTCCCGCCTTGCGGCTTAAGCACCGCTCCGGCAGCTGCGGCACGGCATCTGCGTTGCCAAAATGCTCGATAATGTCGGGTTGCGGTACCCGCATCGTGCTTCGGGGGCAAAAGCCCCTCGCACTCTGCGACCGCTGCCCCTGCTTCGGTTCGCTGTTTCCGCCACTGGCGGCGCTCACCTTTGCAGCATCCAGTATTATCTGCGCTTTTGGCTTGGCATCTGCCGCACCTCGCTCGCCGTATCGGCACTTAGAATTATGCGGTATTGCCCAAGCAAAATCAGAAAGGATGTGGAAGCGATGAAGCGTTTCCGTGTATTTTATGGCGGGCTGGCGGGGCTTGCCGCGGCCTGTGCGCTGGGGGCATGGTTCGCACCGGTCGAGGCCGGGTGGCTGGCGTTCCCCTGGGTCAGCATCGGGGCCGGGCTGCGGGTGCTTTCGTTAAGCGGCAGTGTGGGCAATGTGGCGGCCTGCGGGCTGTATGCCCTGCTCTGCCTGCTGCCCGCCGGGATTGCGCTGCGGGATATCCGGCACCACTGGCCGCTGGTTGGGTTCAGCGCGGTGCTGGGGCCTGCGCTCTATTTCCTCATCAATCCGGGGCTACTGGCCCAGCGGATGGGCAGCCTGCCGCAAGAAGTTGTCGTGGCCATGCTGGGGCAGCTGATTTGGGCCGTTGCGCTGGCCTGTGCCGTCTGGCTGCTGTTGGGGGCGCTGCATCGGCGCAGCCTGAACACCAGCAGCCTGCTGCACGGGATGCAGATAGGGCTTTGCCTGCTGGACGGCGCGTTTGTTGTTTCCGTGTTTGGCGTGGGGTTGCTGGATCTGCGCGGGCAGATTGCCGCCGTGCGGCAGGCAAACACTATGCTCGACAATACAGCTTTCGGCACGCTGAACTCCACCGCTTTATTTCTGGTCTGCGGCTGGCTGGTGCAAAGCCTGCCTGCCCTGCTGAACCTTGGCATTGTACATGGGCTGCTGCAGCTGGTTAAGCTCGCCAAGGCGGATCGTTTTGCCCCCGGCATGGCACAGGCCGCCGCGCACTGCGGCACACTGGCCGGCGGAGCTGCGGCGGTGGATGTTACAGTACAAGCAGTGTTTTTGGCAGTACAGCTTTGCGCCGCCGGGCAGCTGCACCAGCTGAACAGCGGGCTGCACATTGCCCTGCTGCCCGTTCTGTTTGCGGTAGCGGCGCTGCTGTTCAGCCGCTGGCTGGCCGAAGGCTGCGCTCTGCGGGAAGAAAACGAGGGGTTCATCTGATGGCGATCAAAGTGTATCTGGATGAACAGCTGCGGGCACGCGGCATAACGGCCAAAGAACTTTGCGCCAGGGTGGGCATTACCGAAGCAAACCTTTCCATCCTGCGCAGCGGAAAAGCCAAAGGTGTGCGGTTCCACACCATCAACCGCATCTGTTACTATCTGCAATGTGATGTTGGCGATATTTTGAAATTTGACGGCGAACTGGACGAAGGTGATTGTGATGAAACGTAATATGTTATTCGGTGCGGGTGCCGCTGCCCTGGCCTGCCTGTTGGGCGGCTGCCGGCTGGCGGTACCGCAGGGCGCGGCAGGGCAGGATACTTTGATCGGCGGGTACGCCACATGGGAGAGCATCCCCTATTTTTCCGAGCATTTTCTTTCCGGTGATCGTTCCCCTGCCCGTCTGTACGCGGACTGGAGCAGCGCCGACCGGCCGGAGTGTGCGCAGTGGCGGAATATTTTCCCCAATGTGACCGGTTATGCGCTGTGCCAGAACACGGCGGAGGAGGACGGCGATACTGTTTATCTTGGCAGTGGGGCCGACCCGTATTTCAGCGGCCTTGCCTACAACAGCGCACACAACGGCAGTGAAACCACCGAGAGCATGACCGGCACGCTGTATGCCGATATCAGCCAGATTCGTGGAGATATTACCGGCTTTACATTCAGCCCGGTATACCAGACAGCGGACGGGCAGATCTACCTGGCGGAGGGCCAGCGCGTAACCTGCAGCACGCAAAATCTGGAAGGTTCCAGCCTGTCCCTCTCGGTCAGCGCGGCACAGACCGAAAGCAGCAGCTGGGACGGCACCAGCAAAACCGAGCAGGGTTTTACCGCAAAACTTTCCTTTTTGTATGCTGCCCAAGCGGTGCGGGTGCTGCAGATGGATGCGGATTATGGGGTATTGGGACAGGCCGACTACCCTGCCGCTGCGGTGCCGGAAGAGCTGAAATTTTTGCCGGGCGCTGAATTTATCCTGCTGGAAAGCCGCAGCACGGATACCGCCGGAGCTGAGCACACGGCGCGGCAGATCATTGGGCGCGATGAGCTGGAAGATTACGGGGCGGACGGGCAGATGAAATATGTGACCCTCTACCTGCGCGGAGACGGCCCGCTGGCCGAAGTACACGCCATTGCCCTGAAAGGTTAAGGTGTATCTGAAGCCAAAGAAAATGACGGATATTTCGCAAACACAAGCAGGATTTAAGGCAATACCGCATAATTCTAAGTACCGATACGGCGAGCGAGGTGCGGCAGCTGCTAAGCCAAAAGCGCAGATAATACTG
>SAUS01000109.1 GCA_004000625.1 Candidatus Cibiobacter qucibialis
TCTGCCGCACCTCGCTCGCCGTATCGGCACTTAGAATTATGCGGTATTGCCTTAGCGTTTGAACAATGTATTTACTTCAGCGCCTGTTTCAGTTCATACAAGAAGTTCAGCGCTTCGATGGGGGTCAGGGTCTCAATATCCAGGCTGTTCAGTTTGTCCACAACCTCGCTGGGAACGGCGGGGTTGTTATAGGCTTCCACTGTTTCAAAATCCAGCTGCATGGCCTTGTTGGCGCCGGGAGCTGTGGCTTCCAGCTGGCGCAGCACGGCGTGTGCACGCTTGATCACGGCCTCCGGCAGACCGGCCAGTTTGGCGACTTCAATGCCATAACTGTCATCCGCCGGGCCCTGCACAATGCGCCGCAGGAAGGTGATATCCTCCCCGCGCTTTTTGACGGCGATGTTATAGTTTTTAATGCCGTCCACATCCTGGTCCATGCTGGTCAGCTCATGGTAATGGGTAGCGAACAAGGTTTTGCAGCCGATGTTATCGCAGATATACTCCACCACGGCGCGGGCAATGCTCATGCCGTCAAAGGTGGATGTGCCGCGGCCGATCTCATCCAGAATGACCAGGCTGCTTTTGGTTGCCCGCTGCAAAATTTCGGCCACTTCGGTCATTTCCACCATAAAGGTGGACTGACCGGCGGCAAGGTCATCCGATGCGCCCACGCGGGTAAAGATAGCATCCACCACGCCGACATGGCAACTGGATGCCGGAACAAAGCTGCCGATCTGCGCCATCAGGGCAATCAGCGCATTCTGGCGCATGTAGGTAGATTTGCCTGCCATGTTGGGGCCGGTGATGATGAGCATGCGGTTTTCGGTTTCGTCCAGCGTGGTATCGTTTGGCACAAACAGACTGCCTTTCAGCATCTGCTCAATCACCGGGTGGCGGCCCTCGGTAATAGAAAGCACATCGCTGTCATCCACCGTGGGTTTTACATAGTTGTTCTGCACCGCCGCTTCCGCAAAGGAAGCCAGAACATCCAGCTGGGCCACCGCAAAGGCCGTGCGCTGGATGCGCAGCAACTGGGCGGAGATGGCTTCCAGCAGGTCGGCAAACAGCTGGTGTTCCAATACCAACAGGCGCTCGTTTGCGCCAAGGATCTTGTTTTCCAGCTCTTTCAGTTCGGGAGTAATGTAGCGCTCCCCTGTTGTCAGGGTCTGCTTGCGGATAAAGGTATCCGGTACGCTGGCCGCATAGCTGCGGCTGACCTCAATATAGTAGCCGAACACTTTATTGAAACCTATTTTCAGCTTGGGGATGCCGGTCTCCTTTTTCAGCTTAGCTTCCAACTGGGAAAGGAAGCCCTTGCCGCCGTGCATGATATCCCGCAGCTCGTCCACTTCGGCGTTGAACCCTGCGCGGATAGCACCGCCGTCCTTAAGGTTTGCCGGGGGATCTTCCACCAGGGCACGGTTGATGAGGTTCAGCAGATCTTCCAGCGGGTCCACAGCGCCCGAAAGCTCCTGCAGCAGTGGGGTGGTACACTGCCGGGCCAGCTGGCGTACCTGCGGCAGATAAACACAGGTATCCCCCAGGGCTTTGACCTCCTTGGGGGTGGCGGAGCCATACAGAATGCGGGTGGTCAGGCGCTCAATGTCATATACATGGGAGAGCGCTTCTTTTAAGTCCGCACGGGTCACGTTGGCATTGTACAGTGCTTCCACTGCATCCAAACGCTGGTTGATGACACTGCTGTCCACCAGCGGCTGCTCGATCCAGGCGCGCAGCTGGCGTTTGCCCATCGAGGTTTCGGTTTTATCCAGCACCCACAGCAGCGTACCACGCTTTTCGCGGCCGCGCATGGTTTCGGTCAGTTCCAGGTTAGCGCGTGTGACCGGGGAAAGCCGCATGTACTGGGCATCGGCATAGTTCTGCACTGACTTGATGCGATCGATGCCGTGCTTCTGGGTCTCATGCAGGTAGCCAAGCAGTGCCCCAAAGGCATAGGGCACCAGGCCGTCCTGCGCAAAGCCGCAGGTATTGCGCCAATCCGCCCCAAACTGAGCGGTCATGGCGTCCTCCATCACCCGCTGCTGGTAGCAGGCATCCTCGCGCAGTTCCACCAGCGCATGGGTGTGCTGGCGGACATAGTTGGTTACTTCTTTTAAGTCCAGCAGTGCCGGGTTGATCAGAATTTCACTGGGCATATAGCGGCAGAGCTCGGTGATGATGGCCGGGCCCATTTTTTCTGCGGTCAGCTCGGTGGCATAGGCCTCGCCGGTGGAAATATCCGCAAAGCAGATGCCGGCTTTCCAGCGGCTGCGCACCTTGCGGGTATAAATGCTGCAGATATAGTTGTTTTTATCGTCCGCCAGCATGCTGCTTTCGATCACAGTACCCGGCGTAATTACGCGGATGATATCCCGCTTGACCAGCCCTTTGGCCAGCGCCGGGTCTTCCATCTGTTCACAGATAGCGACTTTGTAGCCCTTGGCAATCAGGCGGGCGGCGTAAATTTCATACGAATGGAACGGCACGCCGCACATCGGCGCACGGTCCGGCAAGCCGCAGGCTTTGCCGGTCAGAGTCAGTTCCAGCTCCCGCGATGCCGTCAGGGCATCGTCAAAGAACATCTCGTAAAAGTCACCCACGCGGTAAAACAGAATCTCGTTGGGGTGCTGGCGCTTGATTTCCAGATATTGCTGCATCATGGGTGAAAGCGTCTGTGTATCAACATCCTCAACTTTTTGGGGCACAATGTTTGCTGCCATTCTTCACACTCCCGATTCTGTTCATGAACAAATTGGCTGCTGTGCTGCCTTAGTGGCAGCCGCCACAGGTGGAGCAGCTGCCGGTGCAGCCGCCGGTTGGGGCCTGAACGGCCATGGGGTCGCCGCCGTTCATGGCCGTGTTGATGATGGCATCAATATGGCTAACCATGGCTTCGCACTCTTTTTTGGCGGTGTTGTAGCGCACCATGCCCTCACTGGACATGATCTGGGTGTACAGGTCGTTCACCTGCTGGTTCAGGTCGGCCACATGGGCGGTATCCGGTTCCGGCTTGGCGCTTTCGTTGTTCAGGTCCAGGCGCTTGAGGTTGAACTCGCCGATCAGGCCCTGCAGCTCCTGGTCGTTATCGTTTTCGCGGCGGGCTGCATCCAGTTCCAGGTAACGGGGGTCAGTCTGCATGGCGGCGGCGGCTTTTTTGAAAAGATCAATGCAATCCATTTTGGTTACTCCTTATTATTACGCTGTATTCAGCAAATGTTAGCTACGATATTTTATTGGAACTGGCTTTATTCTGCCAGTTCCCCCACCAGCAGTGCGGCGCGGGAACCGGTCAGGCGCACATTGGCGTACTGGCCGATCAGGGTTTCCTCGGCGGGGAACTCGACGACCAGGTTGTTATCCAGCCGCCCGTTCAGGGTGCCGGGGGTGCGGCCAGCAGCTTCCACCAATACTTTCACGGTCTGCCCCGCCATAGCGGCGATCATCGGGAAAGCAATGGAATCCTGCAGTTTCAGCAGGCGGTCCATGCGGGCTGCCTTTTCGGCATGGGTGGCCGGGTCCGGCAGCTTGGCAGCGATGGTACCCGTGCGCTTGGAATAGATAAAGGTAAACAGCTGCATGTATTTGACCCGCTGGATCAAATCAAGCGTTGCCTGGAAATCCTCTTCCGTCTCGCCGGGGAAGCCGACAATGATATCACTGGAGAAGGTTACACCGGGGATTTTCTCCTTAGCATAATTGACCAGGTCCATATACTGGGCAACCGTATAGTGGCGGTTCATTTCTTTCAGGATACGGTCACTGCCGGACTGCACCGGCAGATGGATATGCTTGCACAGGTGATCCTGCGCGGCAATGGTATCGATCAGCTTACGGCTGGCATCCTTGGGGTGGCTGGTCATAAAGCGGATCTGGTAATCGCCCGGAACGGTGCACAGCAGGTTGAGCAGATCGGCAAAATCCGTCTTTTCTTCCAGACCTTTGCCATAGCTGTTTACGTTCTGGCCCAGCAGGGTGATTTCTTTATAGCCCTGTTCCACCAGGGTTTTGAACTCTGCCAGAACATCCGCCGGGGTGCGGCTGCGCTCGCGCCCGCGCACATAGGGCACAATGCAGTAGGTGCAGAAATTATCGCACCCATACATGATGGGCAGCCAGGCGCGGAAGCCGGAATCACGCCGGATGGGCAGCTCCTCCACCACGGCGTTGCGCTCGACCGGGGTTTCCAGGTAGCGCTTGCCGCGATGCAGGCGCTCCACCAGCATGGCGGGCAGTCGGTCAATGCCGTCCACGCCGAACACCAGATCCACATAAGGGTAGCTGGCGCGCAGCTTATCCACGATATGCTTTTGCTGCGCCATGCAGCCGCATACCCCGATGATCAGGCGAGGGTTCTTTTCCTTCAGCTTTTTCAGCGCGCCGACATTGCCGAACACGCGCTGTTCCGCATGTTCGCGCACAGCGCAGGTATTGAACAGGATCAAATCTGCCTGCTCGGCGGAATCACAGACGCCGAAGCCGATGTCCATCAGCACGCCGCGTATCTTCTCACCATCGTTCACGTTCTGCTGGCAGCCATAGCTGCGCACATAGGCAAGGGGCGGGGTATCATAAGTCTGGGCGATGACGGCGGCGGCATCCGCGTTATGGGTATAGGTTAGTTTTTCCAAGATATTGCTCCTGACGGGTGCAGTTTGTCCCAGCTAACGCCTGGGAGAGCACAAAAAATTAGAATCTGACACTTAAGTATACCGCAACGCACGGCAAAGTACAAGATGCCTGTCCCCAGAAATTTTGCTCAGAAAATTTTCTGGTGTCGAGAACTCTCACCGGGTTTGGAGTCCTCATAAAGTTAGGCAGGGGGTGTGGCATAAAGGCGGAAGTATTTAAGGTGTATCTGAAAACAAAGAAAATGACGGATATTTCGCAAACACAAGCAGGATTCCAAGGCTTTTTAACGCATAATCCGGCTGTGCTTGTATAAATAGACGATAGTTTCGACTTTTCAGATACACCATAGGCAGTATTCTCGAAAATGCCGAAAAGATGGGTGCTCCTATTCCACCACTTAAAAATGTTCTTGAAAAGACGCAAGACAGTAACGACAATACGAATATTCTCTCACTACAGGCGTTCATTTTTTCTATTTACGGTTTTGTGATTTGGTTAAAATTATATTATGCCATTATTTCTACAGTAGCACACGACTCAGATAAAAGGCTCCCACATAACATGCCAGATAATAAACTTTTGCTTTGCGAGTAAAATCCCTTATTAAAAATACATAGACAAAAATTCCATAGCACAGTAACACTACACAGTGAACTGGCAGCAATTTTAGCGAACCATCTCCCAGGAACATTTCCGCAATGAAGGCAATAAACATCGGTGGAAGCATTGTCGCACTGATATCAATCAATTCGTGAATCTCAAACTTTTGATTTTTGAAGGATATCTGCTGCAGAATAACATACACCACAATTCCCGTCAAACTTCCCAATGTGTTTACAATAAGGTCATCTATATCTACGACACCAGTTTTTAAAACGAGCTGCGCGCTTTCTATGAAGAATGTTGTCAAGCACGACATTCCAACTGCTTTATATACGCGGAAATTCTTTTGATAATAGCAGTAAATTACTCCAAAAGGTACAAACATTACCATATTATAAAGCATATCCCATGAAACAGGGCTGCGACCATATTTCAAGTTTTCTCTAATACTATGGAACGGCAGTAGGTTAATTTCTTCCACCCGCGTTAGTTGACCACCCATAATTGTCATAATCACGTTAAAACGCGACACACACATACAAAATACTATCAAAAAATATAGTATAGTCATAAACTGGAAGCCATGCTTTCTTCTGCTTTTCATGATCGGTTGCCTCTCCAATCGCTTTAATTTATCATAGACTTCTTTAAATTTGTTTATCTTTACTGCTGGGCATCGTATAGTTCCTTGTAGATTCTACATGTATCCTATAGTCTATCATGTTCTCCATGATAAATCAATTTTCCATCGTCAAATACGCAATTTCTACACCTGCCCCGGAAAATTTGCTGGAATGGGGCGCGGGCATTTTTTGGGGGGGTGTTTTCCCCTGCCTGGCTGTAAGTTCAATCAACGAATCAAAGCGAATCCCGCAAAACAAAAAGTACCGTCCCCGCAGCGCTACTGCAGGTCCGGTACATCATAGGCAATACCGCACAATTCCCGCCTAACGGCTCAAGCACCGCTCCGGCGGCTGCGGCACGGCATCTGCGTTGCCAAAATGCTCGATAATGTCGGGTTGCGGTACCCGCATCGTAC
>SAUS01000011.1 GCA_004000625.1 Candidatus Cibiobacter qucibialis
GCAGCTGCCGGAGCGGTGCTTAAGCCGCAAGGCGGGAATTGTGCGGTGTTGCCTTAGCATTTTCGCCAGGCACTGCGACAGTATTACAACAAGCTTCGCCTTATCATCGAAAAAACACAGACTTAATTTTTTCCCATTACTATAAGTCAAGCAAAAGCAGCGAAACCGCCTTTGCCAGCAGGGAATGGCAAAGTAGAATTTTCACAAAAAACAGTCCACTTCAAACCATGGAATGCCGGATATTATGCCGCTATACTAATAGCATAAGGCAGTTCGCCTGATTCGTATTTTACCAAAAAGGAGAGAAAGATGCAAACCTGTTATCTTGCTGTAGATATCGGAGCATCCAGCGGCCGGCACATTATTGGCACCGTGGAACATGGTGTTATGGCCCTGCATGAAGTCTACCGCTTTGAAAACCGCCTGATTGAAAAGAACGGTCACCTTTGCTGGGATATGGAAGGCCTGGTTCAGAATGTGATCGAGGGGCTGAAAGCCGCCCACGATGCAGGCTATACGCCCACAACGGTCGGTATTGATACCTGGGCTGTTGACTTTCTGCTTCTGGATGCCGATGGTACCCCTATCGGGGACCCCGTTGCTTACCGCGATGGCCGCACCGCCGCCATGCGGGAGGAACTGGAACCCATTCTGCCGTTTACAAAACTTTACGCCCGTACCGGCATTCAGTACCAGTCGTTCAACACGGTTTACCAACTGTGTGCCTTAAAGAAAGAGCACCCAGAACAGCTTGCCGCTGCCGAGCATTTTTTGATGGTGCCGGATTACCTGAATTACCGCCTGACCGGCGTGATGGCCAACGAGTACACCAATGCTTCCACCACTGCCCTGGTGGGCGCTATAAGCAAGGATTGGGACAATGAAATCATCAACCGGCTTGGTCTGCCGCGCAAAATCTTTGGCAGAATCAGCACCCCCGGCACCAAACTGGGAAATTTGAGCTCCGCCGTCAAGGATTATGTCGGCTTTGACTGCACCGTCGTACTGCCCGCTACACATGATACCGGCTCCGCCTTTTTGGCTGTTCCCGCAAGGGATGATAAGGCCGTTTATCTTTCCAGCGGCACATGGAGCCTGCTGGGTGTGGAAAACAAAGACCCCATCACGACCCCTGCCAGCATGCAGGCCAATTTTACCAACGAGGGCGGCTATGAATACCGCTACCGTTACCTTAAGAACATTATGGGCCTGTGGATGATCCAGTCTGTGCGGCGTGAACTTGGCGAGCAGACCGGAACCCGCCCGTCTTTCCCGGAATTGATTGCCGCCGCGCAGGAAGCCAGCAGCTTTGCCGGGATCGTATCCACTGGCGACGACCGCTTCCTGGCGCCGAAATCCATGATCAAAGAAGTCAAGGCTGCCTGCAAAGACGGCGGCAAACCGGTTCCCGCCACCACCGGCGAAGTGATGCAGACCATTTACAACTCGCTTTCGCATGATTATCAGGCCGCTATTCAAGAGCTGCAAAGCCTGACCGGCAAAGAATATACCAGCATCAATATTGTGGGCGGCGGTAGCCAGGATATGTACCTGAACCAGATGACCGCAAATGCCACCCAGCTGCCCGTGTTTGCAGGCCCTACCGAGGGTACCGCCCTTGGCAACCTGATGGTGCAGATGATCCGTGCAGGGGAGTTCAAAGACCTTGCGGATGCACGCGCCTCCATCAAAAAGTCGTTCACTATTTTGGAATGTGATCCGCAATAAATTTTATTACAGGGGGTAATATCCATGTTAGTTGAAACCAAAGCCCGTGTTGGCGTGTTTGCCATTGCTCTGGGTGCCTATCTGCCGCAGTTCCCAACCCTGGTTCCTGAATTTGAGGGTCAGTATGCCGCTTTCAAAAAGACCATTCCCGATACCGTTGAGGTCATTGACGGCGGCATTGTTACCACCAAAGAGCAGTCCATGGCAGCGGGCGATAAGTTCCGTGCCGCAGACGTTGACCTGGTTATTCTGCAGCTGCTGACCTATGCAACCTCTTACAACATGCTGCCCGCCGTGCGCGATCTGGATGTACCCATTGTACTGGTCAATGTGCAGAAGAAGAAAGCCCCGGATTATGCCAACACTGATACACCAACCTGGCTAGGTGAACTGTACGCCTGTGGTGCCGTTGGTGAAATGGTTGCCGACCTGGAACGCGCCGGTAAGCGCCATGCCGTTATCACCGGCGTGGTCGAGGGCGGTGACCCCGGTGTGCAGGCTGAAATTGAAGATTGGTGCCGTGCTGCACAGGTGCGCCGCCGCTTCCGCGATACCAACCTTGCCCAGATCGGCCGCCCGTACCCCGGCATGATGGACCTGTACATTGACGAAACCAACCTATACAACCGCATGTGGCTTTACACCAAGCAGTTTGACTGGGAAAAAATGTGGGCCATTGCCGATAATGTTACCGATGAAGAAGCGATTCGTGCCAAGGCACAGGATATTCTGGATACCTTTGATATTGAGGGCGGCGGCACGATCGAAAAGGTCTGGGATATGGCCCGTTATGTTGTTGCCTTTGAGCAGTGGGTCAAGGACGAAAAGATTGCGTTTGTGGCTTCCCACTACGACGGTTTTGCCAAGGGTGTGGCCGGCAAACTGGACTCCATGCTGATTCCTGCATTCTCGATGCTCATCAAGCAGGGCACTGCCTGCGCGGTTGAGGGCGATATCAAGGTTTCGATGGCAATGTCCATCCTGAAAACCATTGCGGACTGCGGCCAGCTGAGCGAGATGTACTCCATCGACTTCAACGAGGATATCTGCATCATCGGCCATTCCGGCTCCGGTGATGCCGATATCTCCAAGGCAAAAAAGCCGACCATGAAGATCGTGCCCGTGTTCCACGGCAAGACTGGTGGCGGCTATCTGACCCAATTCTATCCACCGGTTGGCGATGTGACCTATCTGGCCATCACGCAGGATAAGGACGGCCACTTCAAGTTTGTGGTTGCCGAGGGCGTCAATGAACCCGGCCCCATCTTTACCTTTGGCGATACCAACATGCGTACCCGCTTCAGCTGCGGTGCGCGTGAGTTCTGCAACCGCTGGAGCGAAGCCGGCCCCACCCACCACATGGCAGCAGCCACCGGCCGCCACATTGATACCATCCTGAAAGTGGCAAAGATCTTTAATGTCCCTGTTGATATCATCACGCGGTAAGCCGCAGGCAACAGTTACGATAAAAGGCAATGGAGTAAAGGAGCAGTATTATGAGCACGATTTATGATGTAGCAAACGTAAAAGGTTTTATCCGTATGTGCAACGACGGCTGGCTGCAGGGCTGGCATGAGCGCAACGGCGGCAACCTGACCTACCGCATGACCGAGGAAGATGTTGCCGCATGCCGTCCTTTCTTTGACGAAACCCCGCGCGAGTGGGTCAACATGGGCGTTCAGGCTGATAACCTGGCCGGGGAATATTTCATCACCACCGGTTCCGGCAAGTTCTTCCGCAATGTGGAGCCGGACCCTATCCACAGCATCGGCATTGTTGAGATCAATGATAAGGGCGACAGCTGGCGCATTGTCTGGGGCCTGGCCGATGGCGCAAAGCCGACTTCCGAGTTTCCCAGCCACTTTATGAACCACAGCGTGCGCAAGGCCGCCACCAACGGCGCCAACCGCGTGATCTACCACTGCCATGCTACCAACGTAATTGCCCTGACCTACATTCTGCCGCTGACTGACCGTGATTTTACCCGTGCTTTGTGGCAGAGCGCTACTGAATGCCCGGTCGTTTTCCCGGAGGGTGTCGGCGTCTGCCCCTGGATGGTGCCCGGCGGTGCTGACATTGCCATGGCTACCAGTGAGCTGATGAAAAAATACCAGGCTGCCATTTGGGCACAGCACGGTCTGTTTGCTTCCGGCCCCGATTTTGATATTACTTTCGGCCTGGCCCACACGATTGAAAAGAGTGCTGAGATCTATGTCAAAGTTCTCTCCATGGGCGGCGGCCTGATCCGCCAGACCATTACCGATGATGACCTGCGTGCCATTGCCCATGATTTTGGCGTTCAGCTGAACGAGGAATTCCTCGACTGATTTATTCTGACATTCTCTATATTTCCCTACATATGCCTTCCGGTATTGCAGCCCTCCTGTGTGCCGGAAGGCTTTTTTGTATTGCACTTGCTTTTTGCCCAAACCTGCGCTATGCTGAAAGAAAAGCAGGGGAGGCGTTATGCACCATGTTCTTTAACCACCGCAAAATCTGCGCCGCGTTGCAGCCGCCGCCGGGCCTTGGCCCGGCGGATATTGCAACGCAAAGCAGCATTTGTACAGGTGAAACCATCATCGGCTTCCGCCAGCCCGGCACGGACCGGCTTTTGCAGGCTGTTGTTGTGCACAGCCCACAGGATGTTGCCGATTTTTATCGTTCTTATGGGTTTTCTGCTCCGGAAGGAGAGAATTCCATCCCGCGCACCGTTTGATATAGTTTTGTCAATCTCGCCTGATATTTTTGCGTCAAACGCATGAATTTTTGCGTTTTTAGCCAGTTCAGACTTTTTTTGCGCAAAAAACATATGTTTTGTCCTTGCACCATTTGCAAATAATTCAAATCGTGCTATAATTGTATCTGTACTAGCGTGTGCGGGATCCACGGATACCCGGCACCAGATTGATACGGAGGTATTATCATGGACGTTTTTGAAAATTTTGAAAATCAGTTGAAAGCAAATCCTAAAACCATCGTATTTACTGAGGGCACTGATGCCCGTATCCTGTCCGCAGCATCCAAGCTGCTGGCTGGCAAGATTTTGAACGTTTTGCTGCTGGGCAACCCGGAAGCAGTCAAAAAGGCTGCTGCTGATGGCGGCTTTGACATTACCGGCGCAGAGATCTGCGACCCGACCTCTTACCCTGAATTTGACGCAATGGTTGCCAAAATGGTTGAACTGCGCAAGGGTAAGATGACCGAGGAGCAGTGCCGCGCTGCACTGTCCAAGTCCAACTACTTCGGCACCATGCTGGTCAAGATGGGTAAGGCTGACTGCCTGCTGGGCGGCGCTACCTATTCTACCGCTGATACCGTTCGCCCGGCTCTGCAGCTGATCAAGTGCAAGCCCGGCATCAAGTCCGTCAGCTCCTGCTTCATTATGGTCCGCGGCAACGAGAAGCTGGCGATGGGCGACTGCGCCATCAATATCGATCCTTCTGAGGATGAGATCGTCGAGAGCACCGTTGAGACTGCTCATACCGCTGAGATTTTCGGTATCGACCCGAAGGTTGCTCTGCTGAGCTACTCCACCAAGGGTTCCGGCAAGGGCGAGACCGTTGATAAGATGCGCAACGCCACCCTGCGCGTTCAGGAAGCACATCCCGAACTGAAGGTTGACGGTGAACTGCAGTTTGACGCCGCCGTTGCACCGGAAGTTGGCAAGCTGAAGGCTCCCAACTCCACCGTTGCTGGCGAAGCTAACGTCTTTATCTTCCCGAACATCAATGCCGGCAACATCGGCTATAAGATCGCACAGCGTCTGGGCGGCTTTGCTGCATACGGCCCCATCCTGCAGGGTCTGAATGCTCCCATCAACGACCTGTCCCGTGGCTGCGATGCTGAGGAAGTCTACAAGATGAGCCTCATCACTGCTGCTCTGATCTGAGATTGCCGCGTAAAACTTAAACGTACATAAAAACCGCCACGAACCTGTTAGATTGGTTCGTGGCGGTTTTGTTATATTGTTTGGTTCAAATTGCTAAGGCAATATCGCACAATTCCCGCCTTGCGGCTTAAGCACCGCTCCGGCAGCTGCGGCACGGCATCTGCGTTGCCAAAATGCTCGATAAGACATCCAGTATTATCTGCGCTTTTGGCTTGGCATCTGCCGCACCTCGCTCGCCGTATCGGCACTTAGAATTATGCGGTATTGCCCTAACTTGGGCACTTGATGAGCTGTTTCTGCCAAATCAGGATTTGCCTTTCTGCGGCGGCATTTTTTCCAGGTAAACGCTGGTGGAAGGGAAGGCGAAGTCGCATCCATCCCGCTTCATCAGGTCCATGATGGCCAGATTCATGCGGCTTTTTAGTTGTAAATAGCCCGTATAATCCACCGCCGTCACATAGCAACGTACCAGAATATCCATGCTGGAAGCGCTAAATTCATTCAGGGTAACAGTCATTGCGTCCGAGCTGATCTGTGCATCCGCACTGAGCAGTTCTTTCAAATCTGCACACAGCGTTTCAACTTTTTCGCGCGGGATATCATAGGTGACACCGATCGTAAACTGCCACAGTCGGTTGGTCCGGTCAGTAACATTCTGGATGTATTCGCCACACACCTTGGAGTTTTCTACCGTAATCACTGCATGGTCCGGCGTGCGGATACGGGTGGAGCGGAACGAGATATCTTCCACCGTGCCCTCATAGCTGCCCAGAATCACATAGTCACCAATGCCAAAGGGATGTTCCAGCACCAGCGCTACCCCTGCAATCAGGTTTGACATGGTGGACTGCGCCGCCAGGGTAATACCGATACCGGCAACGCCAGCACCTGTCAGCAGGCCGGTAACGGGAATGCCCAATGCATCCAACACCGCAATGCCCGCCACAACGCCTACAACAGCTCGGAAGATATTTTCAAAAAAGCGCCCCATTGTGCGGTTGGTAGCAATATCCAGTTTGTTTTCTGCGCTGCGCAGCAAAAGGCGGCACACGGGGGCAGCCATCCATGCGCCCCAGGCAATCAGGCAGATTGCGGTTACCTGCATGATGCGCGCCAATACGCTGCGGTATGTGGGGGTGTTCAGTTCCAGCGGCAAAACCCACAGTGCAGCATAAATAAACACGGCGCGCAGCAAGATCGTTGTTGGGCGCAGGTAGCTATCCAGAATGATGCTGATCCACTGCGGCTGATGTGGACGGAATTTTTCAATCAGTTTGCCCGCAATTCTGCGGTAAACCAGTGGGGCAAACAGCGCCAGCAGCACAAAAAGTGCCATCGGGGCCACCGCCGTGACAATGCTCAACAGCGAAATCTCTCCTATTTCCATTGCAACCTCCATTTTCTAAGGCAACACCGCACAATTCCCGCCTTACGGCTTAAGCACCGCTCCGGCGGCTGCGGCACGGCATCTGCGTTGCCAAAATGCTCGATAAGACATCCAGTATTATCTGCGCTTTTGGCCTAGCAGCTGTCGCACCTCGCTCGCCGTATCGGCACTTAGAATTATGCGATATTGCCCTAAACCTCCTGAGTGTACCAAGCAGTAGGGAAACACCACCCAGTCTCCAAATTTATTTTTGTCAATTATAGCACACCCTCTTGCAATTTGTAAAACCTGTGCTATACTCAAAGCTAGAAAGTCTGTTTCAGGGCGGGGTGCAATTCCCCACCGGCGGTAAATGGCATTGCCACAAGCCCGCGACCGGCTGTTGATGCAGCCGCTGATCCGGTGTGATTCCGGGGCCGACGGTATAGTCCGGATGAAAGAAACGGAAAGCTGTTCTATTTGCTTTTCTGCGCCCTGTTGTAAGTATAGCTTGCAACAGGGCGTTTTTATTTGCAATTATCAGCCTCCCGAAGCTGTTACTGGCTTTCCAAATCATTTTATTTGGGGCCGCGCCCCCCAGGGAGGTATTTTTTATGAAAACCAAATTCAACACCCGCGTATTAACCGGAACCGCCATGCTTGCTGCCGTTGCCACAGTATTGATGTACATGGAGTTTCCCATTCCCATCATGCCCGCCTTTATCAAGATGGATGTTTCGGAACTGCCAGCCCTGATTGCCAGCTTTGCTTACGGCCCGGTTGCCGGTATTGTGGTGTGCCTGATCAAAAACCTGATCAAACTGCCCAGCACCAGCACCGCTGCGGTGGGGGAGCTGTTTAATTTTGTGATGGGCGCTCTGTTTGTCGGCGTGGCCGGTATGGTATACCGTTTTAAGAAAACCCGCAGCGGCGCTATCCTGGGCGCAGTGCTCGGCGCTTTGGTTATGGCAATCGTCAGCGTTCCGTACAACTACTTCATCGTCTATCCGGCCTATGTGGTCATGTATCATCTGCCGCTGGATGCCATCATCGGCATGTACCAGGCCATTAACCCGAATGTCAATGGCCTTTTGAACTGCCTGCTGGTGTTCAACCTGCCGTTCACTTTCTTCAAAGGGATGCTGGACGCCGTAATCTGCTTTGCAATTTACAAGCCGCTTTCGCCCATTCTGCATGGCCGCAACAGCGGTGGCAAAAGCGTAACCGCTTAATTGCTGCTGATTGGGCAGCCATCATTGGTCATTTTTACCCGTTTTGACAAAAGTTCAATCCATTTTGTGCAAAGCTGACAATTTGCCCAACGCCACATCGTTGACTTTGCCGGTTGCCTATGGTAACATAAGCACGTTACATCAGAATAGCAACTTATCAAGAGTGGCAGAGGGAACAGGCCCTATGAAGCCCGGCAACCTGCGCGCAAGCGTAAGGTGCCAATTCCTGCGGGGAACCGAAAGATAAGCGTTCACGTGCGCTTTGGGTCCACACCCGGCGCGCGTTTTTTGTTCTCGGCAAGTTGCCTTTCTGACCCTATATTTTTTAAGGAGGCAGCTTTTTATGTCCAAAGTTCTGTTCACATCCGAATCCGTTACCGAAGGCCATCCCGACAAAATCTGCGACCAGATTTCTGATGCCATTCTGGATGCCATCCTGGAAAAGGACCCTGGTGCCCGCGTTGCCTGCGAGACCACCTGCTCCACTGGTCTTGTCCACATCATGGGCGAAATCACGACCGACTGCTATGTTGATATTCCCGGTGTTGCACGCCAGGTCATCCGCGAGATTGGTTATAACCGCGCCAAGTACGGTTTTGACTGCGATACCTGCGGCGTGATCACCAACATTGACGGCCAGAGCCCCGACATTGCCCTTGGCACCAACGATGATGTTGCCGGTGCTGGCGACCAGGGTATGATGTTCGGTTATGCCTGCAACGAAACCCCCGAGCTGATGCCTCTGCCCATCAGCCTGGCCCACAAGCTGGCCAAGCGCCTGACCGAAGTGCGTAAGAATGGCATGATGGATTATCTGCGCCCTGATGGCAAGAGCCAGGTTACCGTCGAATACGATAACGGCAAACCCGTGCGCGTGGATGCCGTTGTTATTTCCAGCCAGCACAGCCCTTCCGTCAGTCAGGAACAGCTGCATGCCGATGTGATGGAGCATGTCATCAAAGCCATCATCCCCGCCAAACTGCTGGATGAGAACACCAAGTATTACATCAACCCCACCGGTCGTTTTGTTGTCGGCGGCCCGCAGGGTGATACCGGCTTGACCGGCCGCAAGATCATCGTTGATACTTACGGCGGTTATGCTCGCCACGGCGGCGGCGCTTTCTCTGGCAAGGATCCCAGCAAGGTTGACCGCTCGGCCGCATATGCTGCCCGCTGGGTTGCCAAGAACGTTGTCGCTGCCGGCCTAGCCGATAAGTGCGAAGTTGAGCTGGCTTACGCTATCGGCGTTGCCGAGCCCGTTTCCATCATGGTTGATACCTTTGGTACCAGCACCATCGAGCACGACAAACTGGAAGCCGCTGTGCGCAAAGTATTTGATCTGACCCCGGCAGCCATCATCCGTGACTTGGATCTGCGCCGTCCCATCTACCGCCAGCTGGCTGCTTACGGCCACATGGGCCGCGAGGAGCTGGGCGTGAAGTGGGAGAACACCGACCGCGTGGAAGCACTGAAAGCCGCTGTTGCTGAGCTGTAAATCGTATTTATCCCGATTTTTTCAGATTCATTCAAGCCTGTACTGCCATCAAAGCTGTACAGGCCTTTTTATTTTACCTTGATTGATTCTATCAAAGGGGTTACAAAAATGAAAAAACTGCCGCTTTTCCTGCGCATTGCCTTGCAAACAGCGGCCAACAATAGTAAAATAAATAGTAAATATGTATTGGCGTTTGCTGCCTTTGGGGCGCTGCTGGGCGCTCCTGATTGCAGGTTACGGCAGGCGCTGCCTTGTAATGCTTTTGATAACGAGGTGTAGGAATATGGTACTTAGTATGACCGGTTATGGCCGCGCGGAGCAGGTTTTGAACGGGCGCGATATCGTTGTGGAACTGCGCAGCGTCAACTCCCGCTTTTTTGAATATTCGTCCCGTGTGCCCCGAACCTGCTCATTTTTGGAAGATAAGCTCAAAAAGCTGGTGGCTGCCAAGGTTAGCCGCGGCAAGGTTGAGCTGAACCTGAGCATTCAGAATGTTGCGGCGGCAGATACCGTTGTTCAGGTCAACTGGCAGTTAGCCAAAAGCTACCAGACCGCCATGCAGGCAATGTCGGAAAAGCTGGACCTGAAAAACGATGTTACCGTCAGCACCATCTGCCGTTTCCCGGATGTGTTGACCCAGACCGCCGCCCCTGCAGACCCGGATACCCTATGGGCTGATGTGGAGCAGGTTGCCCAGCAGGCGATTGCTGCGTTTGTTTCCATGCGTGCCGTGGAGGGTGAGAAGCTGCGCACCGATGTGCTGAACCGCTTGGCAGCGATTGAAACGCTGGTTGCCCAAATCGAGCAGAACAGCGCCGGGCGTGTGCAGGCATATACCGAACGGCTGTACACCCGCCTGAAAGAGCTGCTGGAAGACCGCAACATTGACGATGCCCGCATCGTGACAGAAGCTGCTATCTTTGCCGATAAAACTGCAATCGACGAAGAGACTGTCCGTCTGCATAGCCATGTGGCCCAGTACCGCTCTATTCTGGAGCTGGACGAGCCGGTTGGCCGCAAGCTGGACTTTTTGACGCAGGAACTGAACCGCGAATCCAACACCATCGGTTCCAAGTGCCAGGATATCAACATCACCCGCCTTGTGGTTGAGCTGAAATCTGAGATTGAAAAAATCCGCGAGCAAATTCAAAACATTGAGTGAGGCCCGGCCATGAAGCTTATCAACATCGGCTTTGGCAACATGGTCAACGCGGACCGTGTGATCGCCGTTGTCAGCCCGGATTCTGCACCCATCAAACGTATTGTGCAGGACGCACGCGACAAAGGCGCGGCCATTGATGCAACCTATGGCCGCCGCACCCGTGCGGTGATCATTACGGATTCTGATCATGTGGTGCTTTCGGCTTTCGAGCCGGAAGAAGTTTTAGGACGTTTTGAAAAAGAACAGGATAAACCAACCGTGTAACCACCTGTATTAAACATGTTAGGGGGATCTTGCATGAAAGGCGAAAAATATTTGTTTGTTGTTTCCGGGCCTTCCGGCACCGGCAAGGATACCGTTGTGGCAAAGCTGCTGGGCAGCCACCCAGAAATCGAAAAGACCGTTTCCGCCACCACCCGCACCATGCGCGAAGGGGAAGTGAACGGTAAAAACTACCATTTTTTGACCAAAGAGCAGTTTGAAACCGCTCTGGCAGAAGGCAATATTGTTGAGCACACCTGCTATTGCGAAAACTATTACGGCACCCTGCGTTCCGAAGTTGAGCGCCATATGGAGCAGCAGATCCCGGTTATTCTGGTGATCGAAGTGGAGGGTGCCGGCAACATCAAGCGGATGTACCCCGGTTCCACCACCATTTTTGTCATGCCGCCGGATATGAAAGAGCTGGAACGCCGCCTGCGTTACCGTGGGACCGAAGCGGAGGAAGTCATTCAGAAGCGCCTGCGCCGTGCCGAAACCGAGATTGCCCGTTCGGCTGATTATGACGAGCATGTGGTCAACGATGTTGTCGACACCTGCGCCGAAGAGATTTATTCCATCATCCAAAAGCGCATTGCCGAGCCCGATGCCGAATAATCCGCTGCCCCAAACGCCAAAACAGGAGGTGCGTGTTTGCCCTGCATTGCAAAAGTGGCGGTAAACGACGCCACCATCCATTTTGACAAGCTGTATTCCTATCTGGTTCCGCCAGATTTTTCGGAATCCCTCTGGCCCGGCAGCATTGTGCTGGTGCCGTTTGGACGGGGCAACCACCCGCGGATGGCCGTTGTGTTGGAAATAGGGATCGAGGAAACTCCCGCCCCCCGCCTGAAAAGCCTGCTGGCCGCCGCGCCGGAAAAAGCCCGCTTGACCCCGGATCTTTTGGAGTTGGTACACTTTTTGAAGGACCGTTATTTCTGTACCTGGTATGAGGCGGTCAAGGCGGTCATTCCGTATGGCGCGCAGTACCAGCCCGGCATGGAAAACGGAAAGCCCGTATTAAAAAGCCGCCTAACCCGCACGCTGGAAACCGTTTATGCCCTGGTTGGTGGGTTGCCGGAGAAACCAAAACCCGGTGCACGCCAGATTCAGGCCGTGGAAGCGCTGCGCGCAGGGCCTTGCACCAAATCCGCTTTGGAAGCGCAGGGGATATCTTCCTCCACTTTAAACGGGTTATGCCAGAAAGGCATTCTGAAAACCGAACAACGGGATAAGTCGCTGGATTTATTTGCTGATATTCCTTTTGACCCACAGCCGCTGGAACTATCGCCAGAGCAGCAAACCGCTTACGACCAGCTGGAACAGGATTTGCTGAGCGGACAGACCCGTGCGGCATTGCTGCACGGCGTTACCGGCAGCGGCAAAACCGCCGTATTCTTAAAGCTGATTGAAAAGACATTGGCGCAGGGCAGGCGGGCTCTGGTACTTGTGCCGGAAATCAGCCTGACCCCGCAGATGACACGCCGCCTGAAATCCATGTTCGGCAGCCGCCTTGCGGTGCAGCACTCCGCGTTGAATAACACCGAGCGCCTGCTGCAATGGCGGATGATCCAAAATGGCGATGCTGATATCGTGATCGGCACCCGCAGCGCTATCTTTTCACCGCTGCAAAACATTGGGCTGATCATCTTAGATGAGGAACAGGAACACACCTACCAAAGCGAATCCGCCCCACGCTATTCCGCCCATGACGTTGCCAAAAAGCGCGCCATGATGGAGCATTCGCTGCTGCTGTTTTCCTCCGCCACGCCGCGCACCGAAACCTATCACGCCGCCATAAGTAGCCGGATGCGGCTTGTTACGCTGACCCACCGTTATGGCGGTCGCCCGCTGCCAACGGTTGATTTTATTGATATGCGCGCCGAACTTGCCGCCGGGAACCCGCGGGAAGTCAGCCAGCGGATGGTACAGGAACTCGCTGCCAATCTGCAGCGCGGGGAACAGAGCATTTTGTTGCTGAACCGCCGCGGCTACCAGACCGTTGGCATGTGCGGCACTTGCGGCCATGTGCTGAAGTGCCCCAACTGTTCCGTGCCGCTGGTTTATCATAAAGCGCAGCACGCGCTGCTTTGCCATTACTGTGGGCACCGGGTCAGCCCTGTACCAGGGCTTTGCCCGGAATGCGGCGGCAAAATCGTGTACAGCGGTTTTGGTACCCAGAAAGTGGAGGAGGAGCTGGCCGAACTTTTGCCCGGTGCGCGGATCCTGCGCATGGATCAGGATTCGACCATGCAAAAAAACGCCCACGAAAAAATGTTGGCCCGTTTTGCCAGGCAGGAGTATGATATTCTGCTTGGCACCCAGATGGTTGCCAAGGGCTTGGATTTCGGCAATGTCACCCTGGTTGGTGTGCTGGGCATCGACTCTCTGCTTTTTGGGCAGGGGTTCCGCTCCTATGAGAATGTGTTCAGCCTGATCACTCAGGTCGTTGGCCGCGGCGGCCGGGCGGAACTGCCGGGTCGGGCGTTGATTCAAACCGCCGTGCCGGATCACCCTGTGCTCCAGTTGGCTGCAGCGCAGGATTACCCCGCGTTTTACCAGCAGGAGATCATGTTCCGCAAGTTCTCGCTCTATCCGCCGTTTTGCTCATTCTGCGTGGTCAGTTTTTCCGGTGCGCAGGAGATGGAAGTATTTCAGGCTGCGCGGCGTTTTGCCGCCATTTTGGGGCAGCAGTTCGCTGCACACCCCGGCCAGCCGCTGCGTGTGCTTGGCCCCACCCCCATGAACATTGCCATGATCAGCGGGAAATACCGCTACAAACTAACATTGAAATGCCGCAACGATGCGGGTTTCCGTGCCCTGATGCACGCCGCATTGGATGCTTACGCCGCCGAAAAGCTGCCCGCAAAAGCCGGGATCGCTTTGGACTTTAATTCCGACGGCGATTGAATTTTAAGGAGGATTTTTATTATGGCTCTTCGTACAATCGTAAAAGATGGTGACCCTATCCTGAAAAAGGTCTGCCGCCCCGTTACCAAATTTGATGACCGCCTTGCCACCCTGCTGGATGATATGCAGGATACCCTGGTGGACGCTGACGGTCTTGGCCTTGCCGGCCCCCAGGTTGGCATGATGCGCCGCATTTTCATCTGCCTGGATGACCGCAACCGCCCGGAAGATGCCCCCGCCGATTACAAAGATACTTTTATTGAGTTCATCAACCCCGAAATCGAATACCTGAGCGACGAAACCGTTGAACTGTATGAAGGCTGCCTGTCTTTTCCCGGCCACAACGGCGCTATTACCCGCTCCAAAAAGGTCAAGGTCAAAGCGCAGGACCGCAATGGCAACTGGTTTGAACTGGAAGCCGAAAACATGCTGGCCCGCTGCATCCAGCACGAGAATGACCACCTAAACGGCGTTACCATCATGGACCGTGCCACCCATTTTTATGAGGATGACTACCCGGAAGATACCGAGGATTAATCCCGCTTTGTACATCAATTTTCCCATACGCTTACGATAAGAAAAGGAATAACTTCTATGCGTATCCTCTTTATGGGCACCCCTGATATTGCTGCCGAAAGCCTGAACGCTCTGATTGCCGCCGGGCACGATATCTGCGCTGTGTTTACCCGCGCAGATAAGCCAGTTGGCCGCAAACAGATTTTAACCGCCCCACCGGTCAAGCAGACGGCTGAGGCCAACGGCATCCCTGTTTATCAGCCGCGCACCCTGCGCGATGGCAGCTCGGATGAGCTGATCAAAAGCCTGGCACCCGATATTATTGTCGTGGTAGCTTACGGCTGCATTATTCCGCCGCAGCTTTTGCATGTGGCCAAATATGGCTGCATCAACCTGCATGTTTCGCTGTTACCCAAGTACCGTGGTTCCGCCCCCATCCAGTGGGCCGTGCTGAACGGCGATGCCGAAACCGGCGTGACTATTATGCAGTTGGACGAAGGGTTGGATACCGGCGATATTTTGTATGTGCAGCCGGTTGCGATTGACCCGGACATGACCAGCGGCGAGCTGTTTGACCGCGTAAGCGCGATTGGTGCCAAAACGCTGGTTGAGGTCCTGCCCAAAATCGAAGCAGGGAAGCTGACCCCAAAAAAGCAAGAAGAATCTCTCGCCACCAAGGCGCCGTCCCTGATCAAAGAGATGGCACAGTTCGATTTTACCCAGCCTGCTGCTCACATCCACAACTGGGTGCGCGGTATGAACCCATGGCCAATGGCGTTCTTTATGCACGATGGCAAAAAAATCAAAGTCACCGCCAGCAAGCTTTCTGAAAATCCCGCCAACGCTGCGCCGGGCTCTGTATTGGCGGTTAAGCCGTTGACCATTGCCTGCCAGGATGGCGCAATCGTGTTGGATTCCGTCACGCCGGAAGGCGGCAAGTCGATGGCGGGTACCGCATGGGCTGCCGGCCGCCGCCTGAAAGCGGGGGACAGCCTGTGACCGCGCGTTACCTGGCCGTCAAGGCCCTTATGCGGCAGGAGCAAAACGGCTATGCAAACCTTGTGCTGGATTCTGAGCTGAAAGCCTGCAAGCCGCCGCTTTCCCCGCGGGATGCAGCTTTTGCTTCCGGTATTTTTTATACCGTGCTGGAGCGCCGCAGCCTGCTGGACTGGATGCTGGCACAGTTTTCCAAGCGCCCGCTGGAAAAGCTGGATGCCCCTGTGCGGGCTATTCTGCGCGCAGGGCTGGCACAGGCCAAGTTTATGGATGTTCCGCTGCCTGCGGCTGTCAATGAATCGGTCAAGCTAGCCAAAGCATTTGGCAAAACCAGTGCTGCGGGTATGGTCAACGCCATGCTGCGCCGCACGGCCGCATTGGACCCCAAGCCGGAACATTGGCCGGATCTGGAAGAACGGCTGCGCACCTATTACTGTCTCTCTCAGCCGATTGCCGCGTTGTTTGCAGCACAGTATCCGCAGGATGCCGAGGCAATGGCTGCTGCGTTTTATCAGCGCCGCCCCACCGCCATCCGGGTCAACCCGCTGCGCACGACCGATGAAGCCCTGACGCAGACATTGCAACAGGAAGGTCACACCGTAACGGCTGGCCCATGGCCGCACTGTCTGCTGGTTATGTTCAACGGTAATCCCGCTGCATCCAAAGCATTCCACGCCGGGCAATTCCATGTGCAGGGGTTAGCCAGCCAGTTTGCTGCCTTGTGCTGTGATGCCCGCCCCGGTATGCGGGTGCTGGACCTGTGCGCCGCCCCTGGGGGCAAAAGCCTGACGATTGCCGAGCAGATGCAGAACCGCGGTGAGCTGTTCAGCGGTGAAGCCATGACAGGCCGCGTCAAACTGCTGAAGCAGGCCTTTGACCGCTGCGGCATTGAGCGCGCCAAGCCTTACCATGGGGATGCCACTATCCTGAACCCCGCCTTTGGCCTTGGCAGCTTTGACCGCGTGTTATGCGATGTGCCCTGTTCCGGCCTTGGTGTCATCGGCAAAAAGCCGGACATCCGGGAAAAAACGCTGGATGGGATTGAAAATTTACTATTAACACAGCAAAAAATCCTGCAAAACGGCGCAAAATATCTTGCCCCGAACGGCCGTTTGGTGTATTCTACCTGTACGGTGAATCATCACGAAAATGAAGCCCAAGTACGCCAGTTCCTGCAAGACAATCAAGATTTTTCCGTTATAGCGCCACAAATTACACTGTCCGGTATGCGGGTGGGGGAGTACGGCACACTGTTTCTGCCGCACGAAACATCCACAGACGGTTTTTTTGCCGCTATTTTGGAGCGCCAAAAGAACTGCTGACGCAAAATACACAAATCGTCTATTCAAAAATTAGAGAAAAGGTATATAATAATTGGAGGGAAAGCACCGCATGCAGCAAGCACATATGCAGCCACAGAACGAACCCCAGGCAGAAACCAAAAAAAACTGTCTGACGGACCTGACGCTGCCCGAGCTGACGGATTACATTAAATCCATCGGCCAGCCAGCTTTCCGCGCCAAGCAGATTTTTAAGTGGATCCACCAAAAGCAGGCTACGGATTTTTCTGCCATGACAGATCAACCCAAAGCCCTGCTTGCCCAATTTGCACAAAACTGCACCCTGGCTGTGCCCACCATCCGCCGCCGCCAGCAGTCCAAAGACGGTACGGTCAAATATCTGCTTCAGCTTGCGGACGGCAACTGCATTGAAACGGTTTTGATGCGCTACCATTACGGCAACACTGTATGTGTATCCACACAGGTGGGCTGCGCTATGGGGTGCCGCTTTTGCGCCTCCACCCAGGCGGGCCGCGTGCGGGACTTGACCTCCGGCGAGATTGCTGCGGAAATTTATACCGCGCAAAAGGATACCGGGGAGCGCGTTTCCCATATCGTCCTGATGGGCATTGGTGAGCCGCTGCACAATTTTGATAACGTGATGGACTTTCTGGACATTATCTCCTGCCCGGAAGGCGTCAATATCGGGATGCGCAACATCAGCCTTTCCACCTGCGGCCTTGTGCCGGGAATTGATAAGCTGGCAGAGCGCAAATTGCAGCTGACCCTTTCGGTATCCCTGCACGCGCCGGACAATGTGACCCGCAGCTCCATGATGCCGGTTAACGATGCGTTCCCGCTGGAAAAGCTGATCCCGGCCTGCCGCCGCTACCAGAAAACGACCGGGCGGCGCATCAGCTTTGAATATTCCATGGTCAATGGTGTCAATGATTCGCCCCAAATGGCAAAAAAACTGGCCGATCTGATCCGTGGCATGGGGGCCCATGTCAACCTGATTCCCATTAACCCGGTCGATGGCAGCCCTTACTCGGCAACGGATGAAGCCAATGTGCGCCGGTTCCAGAAAATGCTGGAAGATTTGGGTGTAAATGCCACCATCCGCCGCCGCCTTGGTACCGATATCAGCGCTGCCTGCGGCCAGCTCCGGCGCGAAGATGCCAAACAGGCCGAACAAGCAACACGGCAAACGACGAGCGAAAGGACCAACGCACAATGAAAATTGCAGCTCTAACAGATATTGGCAGCTGCCGCCAGGAAAACCAGGATAATTATTGTGCCCGTCAGTTGGTCGATGGTACTGGCTGGGGCCTTGTCTGTGACGGCATGGGCGGAGCCAACGGCGGGCGGGTCGCTTCCACCCTTGCCACCCAAACCATGCTGCGCTATTTTGACCATTCCCTGCGCACGATTGAAAACGGCGAAGAAAAAGCCTTTATGATGCGCGCATTTGATAATGCCAACCGCGCCGTATATGAAAAAGCGACCTCTGATCCCGAAGTGCTCGGTATGGGCACCACGGGGGTATGTGCTTTACAGCGCGGCAACCTGGCACATATTGTACACGCAGGGGATTCCCGCGCATACCTGTGGCATGGCGGAGCAATCCGCCAGCTGACGCGGGATCATTCCATGGTGCAGCAGCTGGTGGACAGCGGGCAGATCACCCGCGAACAGGCCGCCCTGCATCCGCAGAAAAATCTGATTACACGTGCCCTTGGCGTTTCGGCCAATATTGTGCCGGAATATAACCGCTGCGAGGTGGTTCCCGGTGACCTTTTGCTGCTTTGTACCGATGGATTAACCAACATGGTACCCGATGCAGAGCTTGCGCTGCTTTTGCAGGAGTCCGCCTTTTTTGACGCGCCGGGGGTACTGGTTGACCGTGCCCTGAAAGGCGGCGGGCAGGATAACATCACCGTCCTTTTGCTGGGCGTTGAAACTACGGAGGAAACAAATGGATAATCTGATCGGCAAAAAGCTGGATGGCCGCTATCTGATTGAAAGTCTGATCGGCGTTGGCGGCATGGCCAATGTTTATAAAGGCCGCGATGTCCGCACCGGCAACCAGATCGCCGTCAAGGTGCTGAAAGAAGAGTTTCTTGATAACGAAGAGCTGGTCCGTCGCTTCAAGAACGAATCCAAAGCTATCTCGATTTTGAACCATCCCAACATTGTCAAGGTGTATGATGTCTCTGTAACAGATCAATTGCAGTACATCGTGATGGAATATATTGACGGCATTACGCTGAAAGAATACCTGAAGCAACGCAACGGTGCCCTAACCTGGAAAGAGGTTGTCCACTTTGCCACACAGGTGCTCAGCGCGTTGGATCATGCACACTCCAAGGGCATTGTTCACCGCGATGTGAAGCCGCAGAATATTATGCTGCAGGCGGATGGCTCCATCAAAATGATGGACTTTGGCATTGCACGCTTTTCCCGTGCACAGAGCCAGACTGTCAGCGACAAGGCCATCGGCTCGGTTCATTACATCAGCCCGGAACAGGCCAAAGGCGACCATACCGATGCCCGCACTGATATTTATTCTGTTGGCGTTATGATGTACGAGATGCTGTCCGGCAAGCTGCCGTTTGATGGTACTGGGGCAGTTTCCATCGCCATCATGCAGATCAGTGAAAAGCCGAAGCCGCTGGCTGAGGTTGCCCCCAATATCCCGGTTGGGCTGCGCCAAATCACCGAGAAGGCCATGGAAAAGGATCCCGCCGACCGTTACCAATCCGCGCAGGAAATGCTGGATGCCATTGCTGCGTTCCGCCGCGACCCCAGCATCAGCTTTGAATACGAATATAACACGCAGGACAACCCGGATAAAACCATCAACCGTGTTGTCAGCAGCAGCACAGCCAAAACAGCGGGCAAAGCCGCTGTCAGCACCAGCCAGGCACGCCGTGCCGGCACCATGAACAGTGGGAAAGGCAAAAACGTGAAAAAGCAGAAAGCCAAGGCAGCCAAGGGGTTCAGCATGCTGCCCATCTTCTTTGGTATGGCGGTCGCCTTTGTGATCGGTGCTGCCATTCTGGTCTATCTTATTTTCACCAACTCCACAAACTCTTTCTTCTCCAAGCATGCTGACGTACAGCTCATCAATTTTGTCGGCATGACGGAGGATGAGTTCCGTGCATCGGATTATAATTCCAGCCTGCTCGCCAAGTGGGTGTACGAATACAACGATGCACCGGAAGGAACGATTTTTCAGCAAAACCCTAAGCAGGGCCGCACTGTAAAGGCAGGCCAGAAAGTGACCCTGAAGGTAAGCCTTGGCACCCAGTGGGTCACTGTGCCGGATGTAAAAACATATGTAAGCGATGATGCCAAAAAGACCTTACAGGATAGCGGCCTTCAGGTTGTAAGCAAATATGTGGAGGACGAGAGCGTTGCCGCAGGCACCGTTGTGTATACCGAACCCGCCGGCGGCGAAACGGTAGAGGGCGGCAGCACCGTAAACATGTATATTGCGCGCTCCAAGCGAGACAACATGGTTTCCGTTACCTCCGTGACAGGTTTGCAGGTCAGCGAAGGCACCGCCGACCTGCAGCGCCAGAACCTGGTGGTCAGCGTTGTGGAACAGCCCAGCAGCGAGGCCGAGGGCACTATTCTGAACCAGGAACCCGCTGCAGGCACCCAGGTACGCATCCGCAGCACGGTGCGCCTGTATGTGGCTACCGCAATGCCGCAAGTTGTGCAAGACCCCAGCACCTCGGATTCTCCGTCCTCTGGTGATGGTGCACGTTGGTCTCAGGAAATTACTGACGATAACGGTAATACATGGTGGGTCGATGTAGAACAGCGCGATGGCCATGTTTACCGCGTGGATACTGGTGAAATGCTGTGGTAATGACAAATTATATCACAAAGGGCATTGGCGGTTTTTACTATGTTAAAACCGAAACCGGCATTGTGGAGTGCCGCGCCCGCGGCATTTTCCGCAAACGCGGTATTACGCCGGTAGCGGGAGATCAGGTTGTATTAAGCGCCGACCGCACCACGATTGACGAAATTCTACCGCGCAAAAATGTTTTTATCCGCCCTCCGGTTGCTAACCTTGATGTGCTGTTTATTGTGGCAAGCACCACCCAGCCGGTGCCCAGCACATTGATTCTGGATGAACTGACTGCTGCCGCCGTTTATAAAGACGTGCAGCCGGTTATTGTCATCACCAAAGCCGACCTTGCCGCTGCGGATGCCTTGGAGAAAGCTTATGCGGACAGCACGATTCCTTTGATCCGGCTGGATTACGATACCGGCGAAGGTCTGGATCAAATTCGTGCGCGCATTGCGGGGAACTTGTGTGCATTCTGCGGCAACTCCGGTGTGGGCAAGTCTACACTGTTGAACGCGCTGGCTCCCCAGCTGGAACGCCAGACCGGCGATATCAGCCAAAAATTGGGCCGTGGCCGTCATACTACCCGTGAAGTGGAGATTTTTGAGGTATGTGGTGGTCTGCTTGCCGATACCCCCGGTTTTGCCAGCCTGGATGCCAACAAGATTTGCCGCATTCCGCCGGAAGAGCTGCAGCATGCTTTCCCGGAATTTGAGCCGTATTTTGGGCAATGCCGTTTTACCGGCTGCTCCCACCGCAGCGAAAAAGGCTGTGCGGTGCGCGCGGCTTTGGAAGAAGGCAAGCTTTCGGATACACGTTATCAGAGCTACCTGACCATGTACGAGGAAGCCAGCCAGTTAAAGGAGTGGGAACGCTGATGCAGGATCCTACCAAACGTGCCGTTATTCTTTCGGCCATGCCGGTTACGCCCGCTTTGTCCGCGTACCTGCAGCCGGGGGATACCGTTGTTGCCTGTGATGCCGGGTACCGCAATGCGGCTGTGCTGGGCATTCAGCCGGATCTGATCGTGGGAGATTTTGATTCTGCCCCCAAGCCGGAAACCACCGGTGATATGATCATTCTGCCCCATGTAAAGGACGATACTGATACCCACTATGCTGCAAAATGGCTGTGTGAACGGGGGTACCGTCATATCGTCATGCTGGGTGCCCTTGGCGGCAAGCGGATGGAACACACGTTTTCCAACGTATCCACCGCGTTGTACTTGGCAAGCAACGGCGTTGATGTCACCCTTGCAGACGAGCACAGCGAGCTGCATATTTTGTGTCCAGGCAAGCCGCTAACATTGCAAAAGAAAGACTGGATGTATCTTTCCGTGTTCCCGCTGGATGGGCCGCTGGGCGGTGTATCGATTCACGGCGTGTTTTATCCATTGAAAGATGCAACGCTGACACCGGATTACCCCCTTGGCATCAGCAATGAATTTACCGCACCTGAAGCTGAACTTTGCTGCCAAAGCGGCCATGGTCTTGTGATTTTGACCCGCGCTGACGGGTAACATTGCCTGCACCTGCTGCATAGTATGGCTTACAAACCTGGAAGGGGGAATATGCCATGCAGATTGTTGTGGTAAAATGTCCGCATGCCCTGCGCTGGCTGCTGCGCGCTGTATTTAAGGTTTAATTTTTCCATTGTAGCCCTGCCGGGCCGTATGTTTGTACGGTTCCGACAGGGCTATTTTTTTACCCCCGCGCATATAGTACACAAGAGGCAATCAAAAACTTTCCCCGTATCGGGGCAAGGAAAGGGGTATACCGCCATGCAAAGCAAAGCCGCCAACCAACCGCTTACCATTGAAACCGGCCAGGCCCTTGCCAATACTGGCCGCTGGGAAACCCGGCAGGAGCTGCCTGTTGAAACCGAGATTCTGATTCCGGATTACCTGCCCGCAGTGTTCAAAATTGTAAAGTGCCTGTTGGAACCCGTTATCATGCAAAACAGCGTGGCTGACCGCCGCTGGCAGTGCAGCGGCTACCTGCGCTGCACTGTGTACTATCAGTCCGATGAAGCCGGAACTCACCTGTACCGCACTGAGCAGAAATACGCTTTTGAAAAAACCATTGACCTGCCGGAAGGCAATTATCTGCCCGGCGCCGCCCGCCTGTGGGGCGAACTTGAATACTGCAACTGCCGCTCTGTCAGCGAGCACCGCATTGACATCCGCGGTGCTTATACCTTAAATGCTGCTATTGGCATGGTTGAGCCGGTAGAGTTTATCACCAACCTGACCGGCTGCGGCGTTGAGCAGTGGAGCCAACAGCTTAACGGCATCATCTGCGCTGCGTGCGAGGAACGCACCTTTACTGCAGAAACGCCGTTTCCGTTGCCCGGTGAAGGTGAAACAGTCCTGGACATTACAGGTAGTTTTTTGCCCGGCACATCCAGCGTTCATACCGGCCAGCTGGATGCAGCCGGAACCCTTACCATGCAGCTCTGCTCCCGCGCTGCCGGTACAGAACAGCTTACAATTCAAACTAAAGATGTTCCCGTCACCCAGACGCTTGACCTGCCCAACGCCGCAGAAGGCGACAGTGCGGTACTTTGGGGCGAAGTATTGGCCTGCACCCTGACTGCGACAAAGCAGGAAGAAGAGCCGCTTTTGAGCATCACATGGAAGCTGCACGCTGAACTCTGGCGCCCGACAGTGTACATGGCGGTTTCGGATGCTTATTCCACGATCTGTAACATGACGCTTGAAAAACGGACTTTCAACCAGTTCATGCCTCTTGCCAGTGTAGATACCACTATCCCGGTTATGATCGAAGATGATCTGCCGGATGCCAATGTTTCCATTCTGGGCTGTTTTGTCACGATTGGAGCCCCACAGCTGACCGCCGCAGAAAAGGGTGATGTCATCCAAGTTGCCGGGCGCGGTACCGCGCACCTGATTTGTGCGGATGACCGCGGCGAACTGACCTGCTATGATAAAATCTTCCCCTGGGCCCTGGCAGAGACCTTCCACGGTTCTATCGGGCAAAGCATCCCGCACTTGCACGCAGCGGTACGGCATATTGCCAGCAGCCGCGCCGGAAGCAAAGCGCGGGTCGAGCTGGAACTGCAGGTAAGCGGCATTCTGCTGCAGGGGATTCCGCACGAGGTCGTTTTCTCCGTAACGCCGGGAGAAGAATACCCTGACAGTAAGGATGGGCCTGCGCTCTACCTGTACTATGCCCAAAAAGGGGAGGCCATTTTTGATATTGCCCGCCGTTACCATGCCCGCGCCAGCGACCTCGCCACGGCTAACCACCTGACCATCCCGGAAGGGCAGAGCGCCCAGGAGCTTACTACTGACGCAACCTGCCTGCTGATACCGGCAGCTTTGTGAAAGGGGATGCTGCAATGACACAGGATCAAATTTATCAGAACATTGCACAGCGTACTGGCGGCGATATTTATATCGGCGTGGTCGGTCCCGTGCGCAGCGGCAAAAGCAGTTTCATCAAGCGCTTTGCGGAGCTGATGCTGCTGCCCCGCATCAAAAACGAAGCACAGCGCGCCCGCGCCAAGGACGAACTGCCCCAATCCGCCGCCGGGCGGACGATCATGACAACCGAACCAAAGTTTATCCCGGAAAAAGCGGTCAGCATTGACCTGAAAGCCGGCGGAAGCTTCCGCGCACGGCTAATCGACTGCGTGGGATATATGGTGGATGGTGCCCTTGGGCACGAAGAAAACAACGCCCCGCGGTTGGTCAAAAGCCCTTGGTTTGACCAAGCGGTTCCCTTTGACCAGGCAGCTGAAACCGGCACCCGCCGGGTCATCCGCGAGCACGCCACCATCGGTCTTGTTGTAACAACGGACGGCAGTGTGGCGGAACTCTCACGTGAAAAGTATCTGCCCGCGGAACGCCGCATCATTGCCGAACTGGATGAAATCGGCAAGCCGTATCTGATTTTGCTGAACTGCACAGAACCGGACAGCGAACCTGCCCATGTGCTTGCTGCCCAGATGGAAGAAGTCTATCATCACCCGGTTTGCCCCATCAATGCCGTCAACCTGACAGCGGAACAGCTAAACAATATCCTGCAAAAGCTGCTTTATGAGTTCCCACTGCGGGAAATTGCCGTTTCGATGCCGTCCTGGGTCACCATGCTGGAACCGGGGCACTGGCTGCAAAGTTCTGTCTACCAGGCCCTGCTGGAACTGGCCGGCAGCGTGCACAAAATGGGGGATATGACCCGCGGCAAGCCCCAGCTGAACTGTGCCGACACAACCGGCGTTACCCTGACCGGCATGGACCTTGCCTGCGGCCAGGTGCAGCTGCGGGTTGGTATTGAGCCTGATATCTTTTTCAAGATTTTGGGCGAGGAAACCGACCTTCCCATCACAGATGAAGCCAGCCTTTTGCCCTGTATGCTGGAGCTGGCTAAAGCCAAAGCGGCGTATGACAAAATCAAAAGCGCCTTGGAGCAGGTTCAGGCTACTGGGTACGGCATTGTTATGCCAGGTATTGAGGAACTGCACCTGGAAGAGCCCGAAATCGTCCGCCAGGGCGGGCAGTATGGGGTACGGCTTTCCGCCAGTGCCCCCAGCCTGCACCTGATGCGCGCGACCATCCACACCGAGCTTTCGCCAACCGTTGGCAGCGAGGAGCAGGGAGAAACACTGATCCAGGGGCTTTTGAAAGACTTTGAGAGCGACCCCAGCAAGTTGTGGAGCACCAATATTTTTGGCAAAAGTCTGAACGAACTGGTGAATGAGGGTTTACAGGCCAAACTTATGCATATGCCCGCCGAAGCCCGCACCCGCCTGCAGCAGACACTGGAACGCATTATCAATGATGGCTGCGATGGGCTGATCTGCATTTTGCTGTAAGGAGGTGCCGCATTGTTCAGGCAAAAAAGGCTGGCCAGAGCTGCACAAATCCGGTGTGAGAACACCCGCCGGGCGTTCCACCTCTCTTTGCAGCAACTACGCCAGAACGAAGCCGCCTTCCAACAGGCGCAGGAAGACTTTGCCATCGAACGCACCATTTATGAGCACGCCGCCTTAATGTGCCACTGCCGGGCAATCTTGCGAGAACTGAGGGGGAGTGGCACATGCCTGCATCTATAATCGCTGTGGGTATTTTCTGTCTGCTGGTCACTGCCCGCGCGGCTGCCTGCCGCCGCTGGCCGCTGCTTGGCATTTTTGGTGGGGCAGCATGCGGTCTGGCCGGGCTGGGGGCAGTGGCACTGCTTGGCCCTTTAACGGGCGTCGCTCTGCCGCTGAACGCCCTGACTGCGGGAACCGCCGTTATCTTAGGGCTGCCGGGTGTAATTCTATTGATGGTGCTAAACCTGTTATAGTATTACTTTTTAAGGCAATACCGTATAATTCCAAGTGCCGATACGGCGAGCGAGGTGCGGCAGCTGCTAAGCCAAAAGCGCAGATAATACTTTGTGTATTATCGAGCATTTTGGCAACGCAGATGCCGTGCCGCAGCCGCCGGAGCGGTGCTTAAGCCGTAAGGCGGGAATTATGCGGTGTTGCCTTAAGCTCAGAACACGAAAAAGCCCCGCGCACAGTATTTTTACTGCGTGCGGGGCTGATTTGTTATAAAAAACGACTGGACCGTAAGCCGGGTTCTGTATTAAACGACGATCTATCTTGGTTTTACGTTGCCGCAAAACTCCGCGGCCCCAAAGGGCCGTCACGCCAACTCCGGGACGTGCGAGGCTTCCACATATGTCCCATACGGTTGTTGCTTCTGACAGGGTTTACATAGCCGCAAAGTCGCCAGTGCGCTGGTGAGCTCTTACCTCGCCTTTCCATCCTTACCGCCTGTTGGGGGCGGCGGTCTATTTCTGTTGCACTATCCCTAGGGTCACCCCCGGCTGCCGTTAGCAGTTGCCATGCCTCTGTGAAGCCCGGACTTTCCTCAGGGCGGTCAAGCCGCCCCGCCGTCGTATGTTCCACTCGTTTGTGTATTATCATACCATATTTTTGCATCATTTGCAACTGCTGTTTTTTTGTGTTATAATATATTGCGTATGAGCCGCTCCGGCGGTTCCGAACGGAGGTCAAACTGATGCAGATGCTGCATTTCCGCGTGCCCACATCCTGCAATGGCATGCGCCTGAATATTTTTCTGCGCACCATGGGTGTCAGCTCCGCCTGCATCAAGGCAGTCAAATATCAGGGCACCGGCTTCTGTGTGCGGCTGGGGGATGAGGTCATCCCCGTCCATACAGATTACCGCGTTGCAACAGCGCAGATTGTTTCGTTCGCTCTGCCTCCTGAGCCTCCCACCGATGTTCAGCCGGAGCCGCTGCCTATTGATGTTATCTATGAGGATGAGTTTGCGGCTGTATTGAACAAACCTGCCGGCATTGCGGTACACCCCACATTAAACCATACTAGCGGGACCCTTGCGAACGGCTGGCTGTACCGCCTGAAATGCCGCGGCGAGGATGGCGTATTCCGCCCGGTCAACCGCATTGATAAAAACACCAGCGGCCTTGTGCTGTGTGCGCAGAATGCCTTTGCCGCGCCGGAACTCGCCAAGACTGCACAAAAGTGTTATCTTGCCCTGGTGGAAGGCCCACTGCCCGTTGGGTCGGGCCGCATTGACGTCCCGATTGCGCGCCGCGGCGATTCCATCATTGGCCGCTGTGTAAGGGAAGACGGCAAGCCCAGCGTGACGGAATACACCGTGCTGGCCACCAGCGCTTCCCATGCATTGGTTTCCTGTTTTCCGGTAACGGGCCGTACCCATCAGATCCGCGTTCACTTTTCCTGGCTCGGCCACCCGCTGGCGGGGGATAGTTTGTACGGCGGCCATACGGATATCATTGCGCGTCACGCCCTGCATTGCGCAGTGTTGCGGTTCAACCGCCCCGCGGACCATAAGCCCCGCCGGGTGCAGAGCCCTTTGCCGGAGGATTTTCTGGCCGCCTGCTGCGCAGCCTATCTGCCAGACAAAGAAGAGATTCAAACAATGTTACAATCCGTGCTGCCCTGCGCTGAGTAGCACAAAATGCCTACATTGCCCCCTATAACCCCATGCACGCGCCTTTACGCGCGGAAAGGAGCCCCTTTTGAGCACAAATCCTACCCATTTGGAACAACAGAATCAAACTGAACAACAAAATAAAGCACCTGTATCTTCTATCCGTACTCACAGCGGTTTTACCCTCTGGTTGGACAGCCTGCGCTGCAAGCTGACCGTACACGCCTGGCGGCGCAGAACAAAAAAAGCCCGCCGCCATCACAGCTTCCGTCAGGTACTGGCGCGTGTTCCGCACGCGAACCTGATTGGCGATGCCTTGTACATGATCGGCTTTTGGGTCGAGTATGTCGTGGTTTGCGCTGTGCGCGGTACTTACAAAGTTGCTTCTACCATTGGCATGAACGCAGCCCGTTTGCTTGTCACAATCATCCGCCCGTTTGCTCTCGGCATCATTACCCTGTGCGAGGATATCGTCGAGCCGTTCCAGGTGGTTGGCTCCGGCATACGCCATTTCCGCGCAATTTCGGATGAACTTTCTGATGAAAGCGCCCATACCATCCGCAAGGAAAAACTCCGTTATTTTGCCCATGCCGCACGGCAATTTTTGCCGCTGCTGCTGAACGCGCTTTCTTACATTATGCCGGTTGCTGCGGCGGCAGGCTTTTTGTATGTGGTGCAGAGCGGGCTGAACCAGAACTTTGTTCTGAATGTTCAGGTTAATGGAACGTCTGTCGGCACGGTAGCCAGCGAACAGGTATTTGAAAGCGCCCGTGAAGATGTGCGTTCCCGTATCACCAATGCGGAAGCTGTTATGGCTTCCACCGGCGCACAGGTTTCGGATGACAGCTGGGATGTTACCCCTACCTACACGCTGGAATCCGGCAGCAGCACCATGACGGAAACCGAAGCTGCGGACGCCATTCTGTGCGCTTCCAGTGACCAGATCGGCGAAGCAACCGCTGTCTATGTGGATGATTCCCTGCGTTTTGTCACCACGGAAGGCGACCATCTGCGCACCTATCTGGAAAGTATTAAAGCGCCTTACGTCAACGCAATGGACCAGAACAAGCGCGTCAGCTTTGTACATGACATCAAGCTGGTTGACGGCATTTATCTGCTTTCTTCCATTTTGGATTACAACAATGTGATCAGTACCCTGAACCAGGGTGGCGGCCCCACCTATTACACCGCAGCAGCGGGGGATACTGTTCAGACAGTTGTGGATAATACCGGTGTATCCTGGGATACGCTGGCCGCATTAAACCCCGATCTGACCGGGACCGATGAAGTTCTGGATGAGGGAACCGCTGTTATGACTGGCGTTTCGCACCCGGATATGCTGCAGATCAAAGAGGTCGTGCGCAGCACCTATACCGAGCCGATCCCGTTTGACACCCAGACAAGTGAATCGGACGAATATGATTTCGGCAAGACGGTTGTTGTGCAGGAAGGTGCCGATGGCACCGAGGAGATTACCCGCGAAACCACCTATATTGACGGCGTTGAAAGCTCCAGCGAAGTTGTCAATTATAAAGTTTTGCAGAACCCTACCACACAGCTGATTGTTAAAGGTACTAAGCTTGCCAGCGGCATGGTTGCCCGCATTGGCAGCGGCACATTTGTATGGCCTGTTCCGAACTATACCTATGTCAGCCGCTGGATGAGCTCTTACCATAAGGGTGCCGATATCTGTGCCGCTTACGGTACCCCCATCATTGCATCGGATTCCGGCAAGGTCGTTACTGCCGGTTGGCATTACAGCTATGGCAATTATGTTATTATCGACCACGGCAACGGCTACCGCACGCTGTATGCGCATATGTCGCAGCTGAAATGCACCGCAGGCCAGGCCGTGAACCAGGGCGATGTCATCGGCCTGGTTGGCTCCACGGGTGACTCTACCGGCAACCACTGCCACTTTGAGATGTATTATAATGGTGCTCGTTTCAGCGCCCAGACCTACTTTGGCGGCATGCGTGCTTCCCGCTAAGCGGCGGGAATGATGCAAGTCGTCCCTGTTATACCGGTATTTTCCTGTAGATTTGGCGCAAAAAGATTTCATTCAGGTTACAATTTATCTATTTTTTTACAAATAATAGGGTCAGCGCTTTTCAAAGTACACCGGATGGTGTATAATATGATATAGGTGTGCGGTGGCTCCTGATTACTGTGGGCTGTTTCGCACGTTTTACCCTAAAAGGAGAGTAGCTGCTTGGAAAAGTTTGTGATTCATGGGGGCAAGCCCCTGAACGGCGATGTCGTTATCGGCGGCGCCAAGAATGCCGCTGTGGCAATTTTGCCGGCCACCATTCTCGCGGCAGATAAATGTACCATCGAAAACCTTCCCTGTATCAGCGATGTTATGGCCTCTCTCCAGATCCTGAGCGAGCTGGGGGCCAGCATCCGCATGATTAGCAAAAGCACATATGAAATTGATACGACCCATTTGAACTGCACCGAGGTATCGAACGAGCTTTCCCGCCAGATGCGTGCCAGTTATTATTTTTTGGGCGCGCTGCTGGGCCGCTTTGGTGCCGGTCAGGTTGCCATGCCCGGTGGCTGCAATCTGGGACCGCGCCCGATTGACCAGCACCTGAAAGCCTTTACCGCTATGGGTGCCGATGATTCCGTTGAATACGGCATGATCCGTGTTCGTGCAGAGCACCTGACTGGGAGCCATATCTTTTTTGATACGGTTTCCGTTGGCGCCACCATGAACGCCATGCTGGCCGCTGTGAAAGCGGAGGGCCTAACCATTCTGGAAAACGTTGCCCGTGAGCCGCATGTTGTAGACCTTGCCAACTGCCTGAACATGATGGGTGCTGATGTGCACGGTGCCGGTACGGATGTTATCAAGATTCGTGGCGTCAAGCAGCTGCATGGTTGCTCTTATTCCATCATTCCGGACCAGATTGAAGCGGGGAGCTATATGGTTGGCGCAGCTATTACCGGCGGCGATGTGACCCTGCACAATGTGATTCCTAAACATATGGAGCCCATTACCGCAAAGCTCCGCGCCGCTGGTTGCGAAGTGACCGAATACGATGATGCCATGCGCATTGTGCGCCACGGTGCCATCCATCCGGTTAAAATCAAGACCATGCCGCACCCCGGATTTCCGACGGATATGCAGCCATTGATGACAGTGCTACTGACGCTGGCCGATGGCACTTCCATTGTAACGGAAGGCATCTGGGAAAACCGCTTCCGCTATGTGGACGAGCTGATCCGTATGGGTGCTAACATCCAGGTCGATGGCCAGGTCGCCGTTATTGAGGGTGTGAAAAAGCTGTATCCCGCCCCGCTGCGTGCGCTGGATCTGCGTGCCGGCGCGGCAATGGTCATGGCTGCCCTTGCCGCGGATGGTGTCAGCGAAATTGACGAGACCGCACACATTGAGCGTGGTTACGAAAACATTGTAGAAAAGCTGCAGGCACTTGGCGCGGATATCCGCCGTGTAGAAGCCCCTGTACGCATGACTCGCGCAATGTAACACTGGCTTTTACGGGCCGCAGCAATGCGGCCTGTTTTTTATGGCCGTTGGCAAAAGCGTTTCATCAAAGGCTGTATTTTGCATTGATGCGCCCGTGCAGCCGCAATTCAAAAGGATATCATTCTTTATGGCATTATTTACCACACTGTATTCCGGTTCCTCCGGCAACTGCGCCCTGATTTTGCACGAGGGAAAGTACCTTCTGATCGATATGGGCAAAAGCTGCCGTACAACCTTGAATGCGCTCCGCAGCCTGGGGCTTGCTGTATCCGACTGTGAGGGCATTCTCATTACGCACGAACACTCAGACCATGTCAGCGGGTTGGATACTTTTTTCAAGCATTATTCGGTGCCAGTCTATGGCTGTGCTGACACATTGGATACGCTTTATTCCCGCGGAACCATTCCGCCCGCACTGGACGCGATTGCCATGGATGGCCGCACTGAGGATATTGGCACATTCCGTGTTTCCAGCTTTCCCACCAGCCACGATGTACCGTGCTGTGGCTACCGCGTCACAACGCCGGACGGCCACATTATGGCGCTTGCCACGGACCTTGGTGTATTAACTCCTGTCGTGCAGGAAAACCTTGCCGGTTGCAGCCTGGTTGCGCTGGAAGCCAACTACGACTCGTTCAGTCTGCACGGTGGGCCGTATCCTTATTATCTCAAAGTGCGTATTGCCAGCGACCGCGGCCACCTGGACAACCGCGCCTGTGCGGCCGAGCTGCTGGACCTGATTCAGGACGGCTGCAAAAAGTTTGCGCTGTGCCATCTCAGCCAAACTAACAATTCGCCAGAGCTGGCACTAACCACAGTATACAATGTCTTGCTTGCCGCTGGCATCCAGCCAGGGCGGGATGTGCTGATTCAGGCACAGTCCCGCAATGAAGTAAGCCCCTACATAGAGTTCTGAGGTACCCCATGCAGAATATTGATTTGATTTGTGTTGGAAAGCTGAACGCGCCCTATTTTGCGGCAGGCGTTGCCGAATATCAAAAGCGTCTTGGCGCTTTCTGCAATTTCCGTATTATTGAGCTGCCAGAAGCTGCGATTGCAGATAAAAACGCCAGTGACGCCCAAATCAGCAAAGCTCTGGACAAAGAGGCAACCGCCATTCTTTCCAGCCTGCGCAAAGGGGAATATCTCGCCGCACTTTGCGTGGAAGGCAAACAATTTTCCAGTGAAGAGCTGGCAAAACTGATTGCAGACCGCGCCAATAGCGGGGCGGGGGATATTGCATTTGTAATTGGTTCATCCCACGGGCTGGCGGATTCTGTAAAAAAAGCCGCCAACGCAAAGCTGTCCATGGGACGCATCACGATGCCGCACCAACTGGCCCGCCTTGTACTGACGGAACAGATCTACCGCGCCTGCACCATCAACAATGGCATGAAATATCACAAATAATATAAAACAGCAAAGCCAGACGGACAACGCCAATGTTCTGTCTGGCCTTGCTGTTTTTATGCCTTATGGCAACACCGCATAATTCCCGCCTTACGGCTTAAGCACCGCTCCGGCGGCTGCGGCACGGCATCTGCGTTGCCAAAATGCTCGATAAGACATCCAGTATTATCTGCGCTTTTGGCTTAGCAGCTGCCGCACCTCGCTCGCCGTATCGGCACTTAGAATTATGCGGTATTGCCTTATATTTTTTTATGCGAAAATGGACGGTCAGCTCTCTTAAATTATCAAACAGCCAAAACCTGATCTACCGGGCTTGCTGCTTTCCTTAACACTCCTTTTTGTAGATAGAGACAAGTCGTCCACAGGGCAGTGCTTTAACAACTGCATGTAAAAAACAAAAACGTTCCCCGGAACCATTCTGCCCTAACAGCAAACCAGTTCCGGGGAACGTTATATTATATTTTGTTTTGGCTTACCGGGTCAGCCTATCGGCTCGACTTCCGCTACGCCGCAAAAATTAGTACTTCAGCTTATCCAGGGTATCCTTGTACGGGGTATCGGCAGCGGTCTTCATCGTTGCCTGTGCCTTGTACTTGTTCAGCATCATTGCGCTGCGGGCAGGATCAGCCAAAGTGCCGGCACCGGCAATGCAGCCGCCGGGGCAGGCCATACCTTCCAGCAGATAGCCGTTGTACTTGCCGGCAGCAGCCAGCTGCATCATCTTCTTGCATTCTGCCAGGCCCTGTGCGGAAACGACCTTCACTTCGCGGGTCGGGTCTTCCTTCTTGATGACATTGACGACCGCCTGTGCAACACCGCCGCTGACGGCAAAGCCGCGGCCGTCGGCACTGGCATTGTTGAAGTTATCATTCGGGTCATCCGGCAGGTCATCAAAGTTGATCTGCTTGGCTTCAAACATGCCCATCAGTTCTTCAAATGTCAGGACAAAGTCAACCTCGCTGCGCACACTGTGGCGGCTGGCTTCCAGCTTCTTTGCGGCGCAGGGGCCGACAAAGCAGATACGGGCTGCGGGGTGATCCTGCTTCAGCAGGCGGGCAGTCAGCACCATGGGGGTCATGGTCATGCTGATGCAGTCAGCAAACTTGGGGAAGTTCTTCTTGGCCATAACGCTCCATGCCGGGCAGCAGGAGGTTCCCATGAACGGGTGCTTGGAGGGAACTTCCTCCAGGAAGTCATGCGCTTCATCAATGGTGCACAGGTCAGCACCGATGGCAACTTCTGCAGTGTTGGCAAAGCCCAGGCGCTTCATGGCCTCGCGCAGTTTGGCGGGGGTCATGTTGGGGAACTGGTTGACAAAGGCAGGTGCCACGATGGCGATGACTTCATCTCCGCGCTTGATGGACTGGATCAGCTGGAAGATCTGGCCCTTATCCACGATAGCGCCGAACGGGCAGTTGACCAGGCACATACCGCAGGATACGCACTTGTTGTAATCAATATCTGCGCGGCCATGCTCGTCAGAACGAATAGCACCAACGCCGCAAGCCTTGGCGCAGGGGCGCTCCACCTTGACGATGGCGTTGTACGGGCAGGTGGTTACGCAGCGGCCGCACTTGATGCAGAGATCCTGATCAATGTGACTGCGGCCATTGCGGAAGCTGATTGCCTTTTTGGGGCAGACCTCCTGGCAGGGGTGAGCCAGGCAGCCCTGGCACATGCTGGTAACCTTTATGATCTTTTCCGGGCACTTGTTACAGGCAAACTTGATAACGTTGATCAGTGGCGGCTCATAGTACTTGTCAGCAATTACGCTGTGCTCCAGGTCTTCGGTAGCGGAAACGCTCTCGGTAACCGGGCGCAGAGAAAGGCCCATAGCCAGACGGATGCGTTCAGAAACAATTGCTCTCTCCAGGAAGATGCTGCTGCGCAGCGAAGAGTCCTCGCCGGGCATGATCTTAAAGGGCAGGTCCCGGATTTCCTTCGCGTAATCTGCCATTTCATTGCTCTCATAGGACATGCGGGCAACTTCGGTAAATACCTTGCGCCGAATGTCGGTTACAGGGGTATAAATGCCTCTCATTGTGCTTATGCTCCTTACACAAAACTTCTAATTGGCCGTATATGCAAAGCCGCGGTTCGGCCCCGCACACGCACATTTGCTGGATGTGCGCCGCAATGGAAATTGCTGTTCTCCATGCTCTAAGTTAAAATAATAACGATACGGCTCCTGTTAAGATTTTACCAAGAAACCGCCTTTATTACAAGAGGAAAACCCGGAAATTCAAGAAAAAACCGCGCAAATTTTATGTTTTCCCACCTTGTCCATCACTGTGCCTGGGCGCGGCAGCGCTTGCCGTCCCATTCACCCAGTGTTACGGTCACGATTTCACCGCTTTTGTGTCCCGGCGCATTGACCACAACTGGCAGATATTGTTTGGTGTATCCGGTGAACAAGGTGGAGGACAGTGGGGTTTCCAGCAGCACCTGTGCCGTGCGCCCCTGTGCTGCATGGGCCAGTTCTGCGCGTACCTTCTCCACAGCGGCGGTCATGCGACGGCTGCGGGATTCCTTTTCATGCTCCGGAACCTGATTCGGAAAATCGAACGCGGGCGTTCCTTCGCGGCGAGAATAGGGGAAAACATGTACTTTCAAAAAGCGCTGTCCTGCCACAAATGCCATGCTGTCCTCAAAATCCTGCTCCGTCTCACCGGGAAAGCCCACAATCACATCGGTCGTAATGCTCACGTTTTCCTCGCCAAAAGCTTCTCGCAGCTTTGCGGCAACGGCGGCATACTGTTCCGTGGTATAAGGGCGGCGCATGGCGCGCAGAGTCTTGCTGCTGCCGCTTTGCAGGCTCAGATGGAACTGCGGGCAAAGCTTCGGCACAGCAGCCAGGCGGCGGATATCGTCATCCGTCAGCATATCCGGGTCAAGGCTGCCCAAGCGGATGCGCTCAATGCCCGCCACAGCCGCCACATGTTCCACCAGCTCCGCCAGGCCCGTTCCGGTATCTTTGCCATAGCTGGGCAGGCTGATTGCCGTCAGCACAACTTCACAGTAACCGGATGCCGCCAGGCGGCGCAGTTCTTCCAGAATGCTTATTTCGCTGCGGCTGCGCACCGGGCCGCGGGCGCGGGGAATCACGCAATAAGCGCAGCGGCGGTTGCAGCCATCTTCTACCTTCACAAATGCGCGGGTGTGATCTGCAAAGCGGTCCATCGGCAGTTCTTCAAAGCTTTCGCCCTTCTGGTGCGGGCGAATGTCCACCACCTTGGTTTCCTCGCCGTTCAACACTTTTTGCACATCCTGCAAAATGGCGTGGCGGTTGCCGGAACCCGTTACCACATCGGCTTCTTCAATTTTAGCGGCTTCTTCCGGGAACGCCTGCGGGTAACAGCCCGTCAGAACTGTCACCGCGCCGGGGTTTTCGCGTTTGGCGCGGCGCAGCCATTTGCGGCTTTTCTGGTCGCCAAAGTTCGTCACGGTGCAGCTGTTGACCACATAAACATCCGCACCGTCTTTTTCTTCCACTACGGTAAACCCATTTTGCTCAAACAGCTGGGCCAACGCACCCGTTTCGTTCTGGTTGACTTTACAGCCGAGGGTATAAAAACAAACTCTCATCGTATTCCGTCCTTCTATTGGTTAACGCTCTATCAGTATTATAATAGAATCTGCCCATTCTGACAAGGCTCCACCGCCCACACAGAAAAAGATGAGTGGTAATACCATGCGGCTGCAATAAACATCCCTTATACCGCATACAATATCACCAAAGCAAAAAACATTCTTGCCGGGCAGCGCCCGGCCAAAGACGATGGCAGGGGAGGCTTTGGTCATGAAAAAGCGGGTTGCAGCCCTGATTTTGGGATTATTTTTTATCTTGAATGCGCTGCCCTGTGCAGCGCTGGATATTAACCCGGCCACCGATCGGGATTTTGATGTTCCCTGCCAGGCGGCTATCCTGATTGATGAAGATTCCGGCACAGTCTTATATGAAAAGAACGCCGACGAGTCCCGCCCTATCGCCTCCATCACCAAGATTATGACGCTGCTGTTGACCTTTGAAGCACTGGAAGCAGGGAAGGTCAGCCTGAGTGATATCGTCCCCGTATCCGAACACGCCTATCATATGGGTGGAAGCCAGATTTGGCTGGAACCCGGCGAACAGCTGACATTAGATGAAATGCTGAAAGCCATCTGTATTTCCTCCGCCAATGATGCCGCAGTAGCCGTTGCCGAATTTATTGGTGGCAGCGAGCCGGTATTTGTGGAGCGCATGAACGCCCGCGCCAAAGAGCTGGGTATGCAGAGCACCACGTTCCGCAACGCCTGCGGGCTGGATGAAGACGGCCACCTTTCCACCGCGCGCGATGTTGCCATCATGAGCCGGGAAATGCTGCTGAACCACCCGGAAATTGAAAATTACTGCACTGTATGGATGGATACCCTGCGCGGCGGTGCAACCCAACTGGTGAACACCAACAAACTGCTGAAAAGTTATAATGGCATCACCGGGCTGAAAACGGGAACAACCGGCAAGGCCGGTGTGTGCATCTCCGCCAGTGCATCGCGGGATGATTTGCGGCTGATTGCTGTTGTGCTGGGTTCTTCCAGCGGCAAGGAGCGCTTTGCCGCTGCCACCAGCCTGCTGGATTATGGCTTCGCTATGTTTGAAAGTGCGCTGGTTCCCATCCCGGCAGACGCCCCCAAAACACTGCCCGTGCAGAAGGGTGAAGAGCCCGCGCTGGAACTATGTTACACCGCGCCGGAGCGCTGCCTGGCCGTAAAAGGGCAGGGCAGCGCCCTGCAAGCTGAAGTTGAACTTCCGCAAACGCTGGAGGCTCCCATCCGGGAAGGTTCGGTTATCGGCAGCCTAAACATCAAAAACAGCCAGGGCATTTTGCAAAGCTGCCCAATTATTGCGGCAGAATCCGTTGACGCGCGCAGTTTTAGCGGTTGTTTCCGGCGTGTTGTCAATGCTTTATGGCTTACAGCGTAAGGTTTTGTGCAAAACGAATGAAAAACGCCAGGTTTTGGCTTGACAATCAAGCACAAAAACTGTATCATGAAGTTACTAAATTATGGATGAGGAGGATTTAAGCGATGAGTGTCAAATACAATGGCAAACATCTTGCAAAGTTTATCCGTCCCGAAGAATATGATACGATCTTCCCGCAGGTCGAGCTTGCCCACCAGCAGTTGGAATCCCGTTCCGGTGCTGGCAATGATTTTTTGGGCTGGCTGGACCTGCCTGTTAATTATGACAAGGAAGAGTTCGCCCGTATCAAGGAAGCAGCCAAAAAGATCCGTGAAGATTCCGATGTGCTGCTGGTCGCCGGTATCGGCGGCTCTTACCTGGGCGCACGCGCTGTTGTCGAAGCAGTCAAGGGTCTGTATCACAACGATACCGAGGACGGCCTGAAGATTTATTTCTGCGGTAACACAATTTCTCCCACTTACCTGAACGACATCATTAAGGTGACCAAGGGTAAGCGTTTCTCCATCAATGTTATTTCTAAATCCGGTACCACCACCGAAACCGCTCTGGCGTTCCGCGTTCTGCGCAAGTTGCTGGAAGATTCCGTTGGCCCGGAAGAGGCGAACAAGCGTATTTATGCCACCACTGACCGTGCCAAAGGCACCCTGAAGCAGCTGGCTGATGCACAGGGCTGGCCGACCTTTGTTGTTCCTGATGATGTTGGCGGCCGTTACTCTGTTCTGACTGCCGTTGGTCTGCTGCCCATCGCCTGTGCCGGTATCGACATTGATGCCCTGATGAAAGGTGCTGCTGATGCCCGCGAAGCTTACAGCGTTTGCAGCAAGGATAACGATGCTTATCGTTATGCGATGACCCGCAACATCCTGTACCGCAAGGGCAAGGTTGTGGAAACCCTGGCCGCTTTTGAGCCCGACTTTACCATGATGAACGAATGGTACAAGCAGCTGTTTGGCGAAAGCGAAGGCAAAGACCAGAAAGGTCTGATGCCGACTTCCTGCATCTTCTCGACTGACCTGCACTCCATGGGCCAGTTCCTGCAGGATGGTAGCCGCACGATGTTCGAGACTTATGTCGATATTAAGAATACCCGTGAAGATTTTTACATTGAACCGCTGGAAGGCAACTTTGATGGTCTGAATTTCCTAGCTGACCAGAACATGAGCGTTGTAAACCGCAAGGCCATGGAAGGCACCATTCTGGCCCATAATGATGGCGGCGTGCCGATCGGCGTGATTGAAGTAGATTCTCTGGATGCTTATAATGTTGGCTACCTGATTTACTTCTTCTGGAAAGCATGCGCTGTTTCCGGTTATCTGCTGAGCGTCAATCCGTTTGACCAGCCCGGCGTGGAAAGCTACAAAAAGAACATGTTTGCCCTGCTTGGCAAACCTGGTTATGAGGATCGCAAAGCGGAGCTGGAGGCAAAGCTTGGCTAATGCCTGTTTCCGCTTCAATATAAAGGAGGTCACTTCTTATGATTAAACTGATCGTTGGCGCCAAAGGCTCCGGCAAAACCAAGACCATGATCGATATGATCAACAACGCAACCAAGACCACTTCCGGCAACATCGTTGTTATTGAGAAGTCCATGAAACTTACCACCGAGATTAACCACGCAGCCCGCCTGCTGGACGCCGATGAATACGACATCAACGGCGCTGATATGCTGTACGGTTTTGTTGCTGGTGTTCTGGCTGGTAACTATGATATCACCGAACTGTTCATTGACGGCATCCTGAAAATCGTTGACCACAACATGGATGCAGCCGCCAAGGTCCTGGCTGAGATTGATAAGATTGCAGGCAATAGTGTTGAGGTTGTTGTGACCGTATCCGCTGATCAGGCTTCTCTGCCGGAAGGCATCAAGAAGTACCTGTAAAAGCATTGTCCTTTAAGTAACTGGGGGCAGGCGCTGCAAGAGCCTGCCCCTTTGGTATGCCGTGCAAAAGCAGTGGCTTTTGCCGCAATACAACTGCCCATCCGATTGAAAAGAGCGGGAAAATCAAATTCTTTTACTTTTTTCTGTTTTTTTGTTGACAAGATGGGTCGACTTGTGTATACTAGATAAGCAACCTTTTGAGGTGTAACTATGCGCTTTGATATTCGGAACTATTTCAAAACGGGCAAAACGCCCTATACAGCGCAATTTTCTGAAGATTTCTCCACAGAAAATTTTGATGGAAGTGTGATCCGTGAACCGGTCACAGGTTCTTTTCAGGCTGTGCCCACTGCTGATGGTGTGGTCATGCAGCTGACGATTGCCGCTGAAACCGATGCCGAATGTGCACGTTGCCTTACACCCATTCACCAGAGTTATAATTTTAGTGTGGATTATTTCGTCAAAGAGCGTGAGCTTGATGACCCGGACTTTGAGTTACCGCTGGATGAAAAAGGCTGCTTGGATATACGGGAGCTCGTGTACCAGGAATTGATTTTCAAAATTCCGCGGGTACTTTTATGTAGCCCCGATTGTCAAGGCCTATGCCCCATCTGTGGCAAAAGGAAGGCGGCAGGATGTAACTGCCAACCGGCAGACGAAGCTGCCCCTGCAGATGCCCGGCTTAGCATATTAAAACAACTGCTTAGTTGAATTTCACCAAGGAGGTGCTTAAAAATGGCAGTACCCAAGAGAAAACAATCCAAAGCCCGTCGCGATAAACGCCGTTCTAACGTTTGGAAGCTGGAGGCTCCTACGCTGGTGAAATGTCCTCAGTGTGGCGAACTCAAGGTGCCCCATCAGGTTTGTGGCAAGTGTGGCTACTACAAGGGCGTCGAAGTTGTCAAGGTTAGCAAAGAGGCTTAATTGCTTCTTAAAGGGAGGGGCTGTGCCTCTCCCTTTTTCTTGTTTATCCCCATTTTTTATTCTGCCGGAAAGGAGCTGCCACTATGCCGCTGCATCTTGTCAGTGTTGATGAACATTCCCCCGCACAGCGTTTGGGCTTGGAACCTGGCTGTACGCTGTTGGCCATTGATGGTAACCCCCTGAACGATGCATTGGACTATCAGTTTTATACCTCTGCGCCGCATTTCACTCTGACGATCTGCCAGAATGGTGTACAGCAGCAAATTTCTGTTGAAAAAGGGGAATATGAGCCTTTCGGCTGCAATTTCAAAACATACCTTGGTGATGAAAAGCACAGTTGTGCTAACCATTGCATGTTCTGTTTTATTGACCAGCTGCCCCCTGGTATGCGGGAACCGCTTTACTTTAAGGATGACGATGAACGTCTTTCCTTTTTGTATGGCAATTATATCACGATGACCAACCTGACGGACCGTGAGGTTGAGCGCATTATCAAGCTGCATATCAGCCCTATTTTCATCTCGGTGCACACCACCAACCCCCAGCTGCGGGTACGCATGATGGCAAACAAGCGCGCAGCCGAAACCCTGCGCTATCTGGACGTGTTTGCCAAAGGCGGCATTGATATGAACTGCCAGCTGGTGTTATGCCGCGGCATCAATGATGGAGACGAGCTACGCCGCACGCTGGACGACCTGTTGCGGCTACGGCCGCAGGTGGAAAGTATTGCTGCCGTGCCCGCCGGTGTAACAGCCTACCGTAAGGGGCTGTTTAAGCTGACGCCTTACGACCAGCAGTCCGCCGCCGAAACACTGGACATCATGGAGGAATATTGTGCCCGCTGCCGGAAACAGTACGGCCGCAGTGTTGTTTACCCCAGTGATGAATGGTATCTGCTGGCGGGGAGGGAAGTTCCCCCTGCTGAATTCTATGACAACTATGACCAGCTGGAAGACGGCGTTGGCATGTGGCGGATGTATCATGATTCCTTCTGGGATGAACTGCAGATCCCACGCAGCAATGTGGAACCGCGCAGCATTGATGTTGTGACCGGAACCCTTGCCGCGCCGCTTATCCGCAAAATGGCAGAAGCCACCCATGCCAAATACCCGCAGATCTCCGTTACCGTACACGCCATCCAGAACGATTATTTTGGCGGCACTGTCAGCGTTGCGGGCCTTGTGACGGGAACGGATATCATCAAGCAATGCAAGGGCAATTTGAGCAGCAATATTCTTTGTGTTCCCGAAGTGATGCTCCGGGACGAAAAAGACCGCTTTTTGGATGATCTCACCGCCAAGCAGCTGGGGGAGGCCCTTGGCTGTGAGATTGAGGTTATCCCAACCGATGGTGCCGGTGGGTGCAAAGCTTACCTTGGGGAACTGAAGCCAAAACCCAAACGCAAAAAGCTGCATTTTTCTTTTGGTGGGCGGTAATCCCGCCCGTATTTGCGGTGCAAACCGCATAAACTTTATTATGTAAGGAGGCATTTGACTATGGCAAAACCGATCGTAGCCATCGTTGGCCGCCCCAATGTGGGCAAGTCAACGCTTTTTAACAAGCTGACCGGCCAGCGCCTTGCCATTGTGGAAGATACGCCCGGCGTTACCCGCGACCGTATTTTCTGTGATTGCGAATGGTGCGGCCATAAGTTCCTGCTGGTTGATACCGGCGGCATTGAGCCCAACATTGACGACGGCCTGCTGGCCCATATGCGGGAACAGGCCCAGATCGCCATTGATTCCGCAGATTGTATTATCATGGTGGGCGAAATTGGCGCTGGCGTTACCGCTCAGGACCAGGATATTGCCGGTATGCTGATGCGCAGCGGCAAGCCTGTGATTCTGGCAGTCAACAAGTGTGATAAAGTCGGCGAACCGCCGATGGAGCTGTATGACTTCTACAGTCTTGGCATTGGCGATGTCGTGCCGATTTCCAGCGTTCATGGCCATGGTACCGGCGACCTGTTAGATACCGTGTGTGAGAACCTGCACTTTGATGACAACGATGAGGAAGAAGAGGACCGCATTCCTGTTGCCGTCATCGGCCGCCCCAACGTGGGCAAATCCAGCCTGATCAACCATATTTTGGGCGAAAACCGCCTGATTGTTGCCAATGAGGCAGGTACCACCCGTGATGCCATTGATACCATGGTGGAAAACCAGTACGGCAAGTTTATCTTTACCGATACCGCCGGTCTGCGCAAGCGCGGCAAGGTGGAAAGCGGTGTGGAGCGCTACAGCGTGCTGCGCAGCCTGGCTGCTGTGGAACGCAGCCGCGTGTGCGTTATCATGATTGATGCAACTGTCGGCTTTACGGAGCAGGATTCCAAGGTTGCCGGTTATGCCCATGACCAGGGCAAGGCCTGCATTATTGCTGTAAACAAGTGGGATGCCGTTGAAAAAGACAGCTACACCATGGACAAGATGCGCAAGCAGCTGGAAGAGGATTTCAGCTTTATGTCTTATGCGCCCATCCTGTTCATCAGCGCAAAAACCGGCCAGCGGCTGGACAAACTGTTTGAAACCATCCAGTATGTGGACGTGCAGAACGGCACCCGCATCCCGACCGGCGCATTGAACGAGATGCTGGCGCGCTCTACCGCGCGTGTGCAGCCGCCCTCTGATAAGGGCAAGCGCCTCAAGATTTTCTATATCACCCAAAGCTCCACCCGCCCGCCAACATTTGTTGCGTTCGTCAACCAGAAAGCGTTGTTCCATTTTTCTTACCAGCGCTATATCGAAAACCAGATTCGGGAAAACTTTGGCCTGACCGGTACACCGATGCGCCTGCTGATTCGTGAGCACGGCGATGGTTCGGCACGCTGAGGACCACGAGGGGGAGAACAGATGGTTCATTTGATGGAAGCCTGCCTGCTTACAGCATTGCAGGCCTATCTGTTGGGAAGCCTGCTGTTTGGCGTTTTGGTTTCCAAACTTTTTTACCACGATGATGTCCGCCTGCATGGCAGCGGCAACGCCGGCATGACCAACGTGCTGCGCACCTATGGCAAGCTGCCCGCAGTGATCACTACCATCGGCGATGTGGGCAAAAGTGTGGTTGCCGTCAAGCTGGGGCAGTTTATCTTTGATTCGTTGCTGTCCGGCACCGGGGCTGATTTCCAGCCGCTTTTGCAGCCGATCTGCGGCGCTTACCTTGCCGCCATCTTCTGCATGCTGGGCCACAGCAAGCCTGTCTTTTTTGGCCTGCGCGGCGGCAAAGGCGTGCTGGTTGGTGCCGGTGCTGCGTTAGCCACCGAACCGATTGCCTGCCTGGTGCTTTTGGTAATCTTTCTGGTTGAAGTTGCTATCACCCACATTGTCAGCCTGGGCAGCATTATTATTGCTGCACTGTATCCTGTGCTCACGCTCTGCTACTGGCTCTGGAAGGGCACCGATGCTGCATCCCTTGTGTTCATCACGGTATGTTGCGTGTTAATGGGCGCTTATGTCATCTGGCTGCACCGTTCCAACATCCAGCGCCTGAAGAACGGCACAGAATATCGCTTTGGCGAGAAAAAGAAAGAAAACCAGTAATCTTGCTGCATTTTCTCTTCTTTTCCATTGCCTCAGCCTTGCCAAAACGCACAAAATTGATGTTTTCAAACCCAAGGCCTTACCCAGGCCTTGGGTTTCGTGCTATAATAGTATTGTAAGACGTTAAAAAGTGTGAATGGGAGGTTTGTTTTATGTTTTGTGTTGGTGATATTGTCGTTTACGGCGCACAGGGTTTATGCAAAGTAGATGGGATCGGCCCACTGCCCATGAAATTTGCGGACAAAAGCAAACGCTATTACACGCTGCACACCTGCAAACAGCCAAGCATGACAATTTATGCCCCCGTTGACAACCAGACCGTTGTGATGCGTCAGCCGCTGAACAGGGCACAGGCGGAGACTTTGATTTCGGAAATGCCCCAATATGCAGTTGTCCCCATCATGGATGCCAAAGAGCGGGAAAGCCGCTGCCGCGAGGCCCTGCAAACCTGTGACTGCCGCGAGATTGCCAAGATGATAAAAGGTCTGCATGACCGCCACGAAATCCGTGTACAGCACAAAAAGCATGATACTGCCGCTGATGAACGCTATTTCCGCCAGGCGCAGGAACGGCTGTACAGTGAGCTTGCTTATGCCCTTGGCATAGAGGAAGATGCCGTTCCCGATTATATTGCCCAGCGCATCGCCCTTGCTTAAGGCAATACCGCATAATTCTAAGTGCCGATACGGCGAGCGAGGTGCGGCAGATGCCAAGCCAAAAGCGCAGATAATACTGGATGCTGCAAAGGTGAGCGCCGCCAGTGGCGGAAACAGCGAACCGAAGCAGGGGCAGCGGTCGCAGAGTGCGAGGGGCTTTTGCCCCCGAAGCACGATGCGGGTACCGCAACCCGACATTATCGAGCATTTTGGCAACGCAGATGCCGTGCCGCAGCTGCCGGAGCGGTGCTTAAGCCACAAGGCGGGAATTGTGCGGTGTTGCCTTAACGTCTGGCAATCATATCGGGCAGGAAATATCAACGCTTATCATCTTTTCCTTGCCCATAGCCTTTTTCTGCGTTACAATATAAATAAGATTCTGCCACTTTGAAAGGGGCTTATACCTATGGCTATGAAAGAAATTAAAATTACCGATTTCGAGGGGTTGCAGATCGGCAATGCTGAAAACACGGAAGCCGCCACCGGCTGCACGGTACTGCTGTTTGGCAAAGATGGCGCGCCCGCCGGGCTGGATGTGCGCGGTGGGGGACCAGCCTCCCGCGAAAGTGAGCTGCTGAAACCCATGGCAGCCGCACAGATCATCCATGCCATTCTGCTCAGCGGCGGAAGTGCTTTCGGTCTGGATGCTGCCGGGGGTGTACAGAAGTATCTGGAAGAACGCAGCATTGGTTTTGATGTCGGCGTTACCAAGGTGCCGCTTGTCTGCCAGTCCGACCTGTTTGATTTGACGGTCGGCCGCATGGATGTGCGCCCTGATGCCGCCATGGGTTACGCCGCCTGCCTGGGTGCTGAGCACAACAATTACCGCGATGGCAACTATGGTGCAGGAACAGGTGCTTCCGTTGGCAAAATGACCGGTATGGGCACCTGCATGAAATCCGGCATCGGTTCCTATGCCGTGCAGCTGGGCGATTTGAAAGTCGGTGCCATTGTTGCCGTTAACTCGCTGGGGGATATTTACAACTGGCGTGATGGGCACAAAGTCGCCGGTATGCTAACCCCTGACTGCAAGCATTTTGTGGACAGCGAGGATGTTGTTTTCGCAAACTATGAGGTAGTAGAAAACAAGTTTGTCGGCAACACCACCATCGGCGTTGTGCTCACCAATGCAGCGTTCCAGAAAACCCAGCTCTGCAAACTGGCTGGTATGGCGCACGATGGTTACGCCCGTTCCATCCGCCCGGTACACACCTCGGCAGACGGTGACAGCATTTATGCCGTATCCCTTGGCAAGCTTGCCGCGGACCAGGATGTTGTCGGCGCATTGGGAGCTCGCGTTATGAGCGAAGCGATCCTGCGTGCCGTACAAAGTGCTGATGCCGCTTATGGCCTGCCCTGCGCGAAAGATTTCCAATAAAGGTCCACATTCAGCCGCTATTCCACCGGGATAGCGGTTTTGCTTTGCCAGCCGCTTTTAACCTCGCGCAGCGATTGTTGATTTTGCGGGCATTATGGTGTAGAATAATTTATAATGGTGTTTTATGTTTATCTTAAAAGCTGATTTCAATTTACCATATCATCCTGTTTCATCGCCGCTGTTTTACTGGTATAGGAGGCCCCATTGGCAAATCTTCAAAAACAAATTGATGCGCTTACAGCATATTTCCAGGCGGATTGCGCTCGTCCTGGTGTGTTGCCCATTGCGCTTACGATAGAGCATTTCATTACCCGTTTGGACGGAACCCCCGTTGACTATGCCCAGCTGGCACAGGTCATTTACTCCATGCAGGGGCATGATGAGCCCCTGCGGGAGGATAACGTGTATCTCGGGTTCCGCTGCCCAAGTTATACCATTACCATCCAGGCCGGCTGCCAGGTTACCATTTCTTTGGCACCGTATCCCACTGTGTTGCAGGCTATGGCAGTGTACGAGGGCTGCTTTACCCGCCTGTGCAACGCCCTTGCGGCCAATAACATGTATGCCCGCACCGTAGGGGTTCATCCATCCCGCCGGGCGGAGCTTCTGCCGTTGGTACCGCAGAGCGGCTATATGATTATGGACCGCTATTTCCGCAATACCGGCAATCAGGGTGGAGTCATGCTGCGGGCCACCGCTTCCACCCGCGTTACTATCCGCTACACCAGCGAAGCTGACTTTGTCCGTAAGTTCCGTGTGGCCTGCCTGATCACCCCGCTGCTGGCGTTGCTGACGGACAATGTCCCACTGTACCAGGGGGAATCCAACCATAACTACAGCATTCATACCCACATCTGGAACAATGTGGACCCCGACCGCTGCGGCATTTACCCCAACGTGATGGATTCCAATTTTGGCTTTGAAAGTTACGCCGCCTATATTTTACAGCAGCCGCTTGTCGTGGCACGGCATGGGGCGCGCATTGTCGGCGTTGGGCGCAAATCCGCCTTTGAAGTATATCCTTCCTTTTTGGGACATGGCGATATTGAGCAGATCCTTTCGATGTTCTATTACGATGTCTGCCTGAACCATAACGGCATTGAACTTCGCACTGCAGACAGCCTTGCGCCGCGTTATGCAGCATCTTATGCACAACTGATCAAGACTCTGTTCTCCAGCCATGCCGCGCAGGAGGGCATTCTGCGCCGGTATGCCGGGGCAAATTCCGCCCAGATCGAAGCCGCTAAGGTTGGTATCTGCTGCAACGGCTACCAGGCCCAGGTATATGGCCGCGCCGCCGCTGGCGAAGTCAGCTGGCTGCTGGCCCAGGCCAAAAGCCATGCCGCCGCCCCGGATGACCGCCGCCTTCTGGAGCCGTTGGCAGAGCTGGCCGCAAAAAAGCGCACCCCGCGCGAGATTTCCGGCTGCGTTTAAGCCGTACTTTTCCATCGGTTCCGCCATGTATCAAGCCATCGTTTTTGCGGTATACTAACGCAAAGCAGCAAAAGCGGGGTGTCAGCCATGCGGGAAACATCGTACCATGTAGTAATTACAGAAATGACCGTGCGTGCCCTTTGGGAAACGCAGAATGTTCTGGACTGCATCCCGGATGCTCTGTGGGACATCCGGTTTGGCGGGGCGCCCGTCTGGCAGCATATTTACCATATGCTGCATGAGCTGGATCAGTGGTTCATTAACCCCGATGACCCTGATTTTGTGGAACCGCCCGTGCACCACCCACATTTGCAGAATCTATCCATTTACCCCGCAGCCCACCTGGACCGCCGCCAGATTGATGACTACTTTTATACCATTAAGGCCAAGCTTTCATTGTATCTGACTTCCTTGCATGACGAGGATCTTTTGCAGCGGCCGGAAAACTGTACCTGGACCCGCTTCACCTTGATTTTGGCACAGTTCCGGCATTGGCACCTGCATTTGGGGATGCTGATGGGTTTTGTACAGGCGGACACCGGTTTGTGCCCCCGCACGTTACCACCGAGCACTGATATTCCAACCGGGCCGTATGATCCATATGAATAGCGCCGTTATTCTTTGGGCAGCACCGCATAATTCCCGCCTTACGGCTTAAGCACCGCTCCGGCGGCTGCGGCACGGCATCTGCGTTGCCAAAATGCTCGATAATGTCGGGTTGCGGTACCCGCATCGTG
>SAUS01000012.1 GCA_004000625.1 Candidatus Cibiobacter qucibialis
CAACGGATGCTGTGATCTACTGATAAAACATATCAAAACAAAAGGCAGGATACCATCGCCACGATGATACCCTGCCTTTGCTCGTTCCTGTTTACCGTTCCGAGTAGTCCTTTCGCAGAACTTGTCGGGGCGAAGCTTCTCCATCTGCTAACGCAGACCGTTCTGTTGCTCAAACACCCCACTGGGGTGTTTGTTGCTGTCGCAAACGCAAAACCTCCGATAAACAAAAACGTACCCGAACCCTTTTTCAAGAATTGGGTTCGAGTACGAACTGTATGGTGGAGGATGGGGGACTCGAACCCTCGACCTCTGCGATGTGAACGCAGCGCTCTAACCAGCTGAGCTAATCATCCATAACGAACAAGTAATATTATAGCCGGGAAGTAGGTGTTTGTCAAGCGTTGGGCAGGGATTTTTTTGTAAAAAAGGCAAAACGCGGGAACTGTGCGCAGCAAGGGCAAAGTTCAGGGCATAAATAAAATCAGGAATTATGGAGTGGGCGCTATATTTATTCATACAATCTCGTTTATAATAAAAAGACATTCCAATATTGTTGTAAAAACTGGGGGAGAGCGCTTTGTCAAAATTACAGTTGCCGCGCCCGGCAGGCAAACAGCCGGCCGCGGCCCAGCCACAGCCCGAACGCCCGCAGGTGCCGCTGCTGGAAACAGACCCAGCCAAGGGCCTGACCGCGGAACAGGCAGCCCAGCGCATGGCGGCGGGGCTGGATAACCATGCGGCGGCTTCGCCGACCCGGAGCGAAATCGAGATCATTCGGGATAATATTTTTACGTTTTTCAATCTGGTTTTTATCGTGCTGGCGCTTTGCCTGGCATTGGTGGGGTCCTTTGCGAACATGACCTTTTTGGGGGTTGTGATTGCCAATACCATCATTGGCACGGTGCAGCAGCTGCGCAGCAAGCGCACGGTGGACCAGCTGACCCTTGTGGCGGCGCATAAGGTGCGCTGCCTGCGGGACGGAAAAAGCATTTTGCTGCCCAGCGAAGAGCTGGTGCGGGATGACATTGTGGAGTTTACCTCCGGCGAGCAGATCTGTGCAGACGCCGTTGTGTGCACCGGCAGCGCTCAGGCGAACGAAGCCCTGATTACCGGCGAAGCAGAGCCGGTGCCCAAGAACGTTGGCGATGTGCTGCGGTCCGGCAGCTTTCTGGTATCGGGCCGGTGCACCGTGCGCCTGACCCATGTGGGTGCCGAAAGCTATGCCAGCAAGCTGGCAACCGAAGCCCGCGAGGGCGGCCACAAGGTTGCCAAGGGCGAGATGATGCGCTCGCTGGATGGGCTGATCCGGGTGATCGGCATTGCGCTGATCCCGATGGGCGTGGTAATGTTCCTAAAGCAATATGTCAGCCTGGAACTACCGCTGCGGGATTCGGTGGAAGCTACGGTGGCGGCGCTGATCGGCATGATCCCCGAAGGGCTGTATCTGCTGACCAGTGTGGCCCTCGCTGTCAGTATGGTGCGGCTGGCGCAGCGCAAGGTACTGGCGCAGGATATGAATTGTATTGAAACGCTGGCCCGCGTGGATGTGCTGTGCGTGGACAAGACCGGTACCATTACCGAGGCCCGGATGGAAGCCGGGGAGCCGCTGCTGCTGACCCCTGATGCCTGGCCGCAGGACAGGGTATACACCGTGCTGCATAGTATTTACGCAGGGACTGAACCGGATAACGATACCGCCCGCGCCATGGTACAGCGCTTTGGCAAACAGAACGGCACACCTTGGCCGCGCCAAAGCGTGGTGCCGTTCAATTCCGCATACAAATGGAGCGCTGCGACCTTTGCCGAGGGCAGCTTTGTGGTGGGGGCACCGGAATTTGTGGCCGGTGCCCGCTATGCCGAGCTTGCTGCGCAGGTGGAGCCGCTTTTGGAAAAAGGCAGCCGCGTGCTGCTGTTGGCTCGCTGTGATGCTGAGCCGGACCCCAAGGTCGGGCTGGATGCTGACAAGCTGGAGTTTGTGGCCCTGCTGCCCGTTGCCAACCGTATCCGACCAGAAGCACCGGAAACGTTCCGCTACTTTGCCGAACAGGGCGTTGCCGTTAAGGTCATCTCCGGCGATAATCCTGTTGCCGTCAGCGAGGTGGCCCGCCAGGCGGGCATTGAGGGCGCAGAGCGTTATGTGGACGCCGCAACGCTGGATACCGACGAAAAAGTTGCCGAAGCCGTGCGCACCTGCACGGTGTTTGGCCGTGTAACCCCCGCCCAGAAGCGCAAATTCGTGAAAGCATTGCAAGCGGATGGCCACACCGTTGCGATGACGGGCGACGGCGTGAACGATGTGCTGGCCCTGAAGGATGCGGACTGCGGTATTGCCATGGCATCCGGTGCCCAGGCCGCCAGCCAGGTGGCCCAGCTGGTACTGCTGGAATCGGATTTTTCCGGCCTGCCTGCCGTTGTGGCGGAGGGCCGCCGCGTGATCAACAACATTCAGCGGTCGGCATCGCTGTTTTTGGTCAAGAATATTTTCTCGTTCCTGCTTACCTTTATCTCGCTGTTCATCACCATGCCGTATCCGCTGCAGCCGCTGCAGCTTTCGCTGCTGTCGATGGTCACCATCGGCATCCCGTCCTTTATTCTGGCGCTGGAGCCCAACCACGAGATGGTGCACGGCAAATTCATCCAGAATGTTCTGCGCGCGGCCCTGCCCGGTGGTTTGAGCGACCTGCTGCTCATTTTGGGTATCGAAGCCTTTGTGTTCGCATTTGAGCTGCCCATCGGCACCCTGACCACCCTGACAACGCTGCTGTTGCTGGCTGTTGGCATGGCGGTATTGTGGGATGTGTGCAAGCCGTTCACCGTGGCTCATGGTGTGCTGTGGGGCGGTATGCTGATTTTGGCCGGTGCGGCGATCGCGCTGCTGGGCGGGTTCCTCGGCCTGGAACATCTGGATATGCGCGGTATGCTGATTTTGATCGTCTTTTTGCTGCTTGTTGTGCAGACGCTGCACAGCATGGAGCGCGGCCTGACCGCTGTTGGCGATGCCGCTGCGCTTGTGTGGAAGCGTCTGCCGCGAAAGAGCAAAGCGGAAGAAAACTACTGAATTTCCGCGCAGGAGCACAATAAATAAGAATGGCATGTACTGCTCACGCACAAGAGTGCAGTACATGCCATTTTTGGTTATCCGGGAAGCAGCTGTGAAGGGGGGGCAGTTAAGGCAACACCGCACAATTCCCGCCTTGCGGCTTAAGCACCGCTCCGGCAGCTGCGGCACGGCATCTGCGTTGCCAAAATGCTCGATAAGACATCCAGTATTATCTGCGCTTTTGGCTTAGCATCTGCCGCACCTCGCTCGCCGTATCGGCACTTAGAATTATGCGGTATTGCCTTAAAAAAATTATACTTCCAAAATTTTTGCCAGTTTCCCCAAATCCGTATAATCCCCAATCACTGCATCCACACCCAGCGTTTCCAACTCGGCGGGCTTTTTCATGGAAGCAATGCCGACCACCTTTTTGGCTCCCGCGCGCTGGGCGGATTCAATGCCGGCACCGGAATCTTCAAAGATTACACAGGTTTCCGGTGCAACGCAAAGGCGCTGGGCGGCTTTCAGATACAGATCCGGCGCAGGCTTGCCGGGCAGGGTGCCGTCGTTGTAAATCACTTTGTCCAAATCAAACCAGCGGTCCAGCCCCAGCGTATCAAAAAAGAAACGGACATTGCTCCCGCAGGATGCTGTGGCAATCGTGCGGGGAATCTTATGCGCCGCAAGGAAATCCAAAAATTCCACCAGTCCGTCCGCCAGTTTGTAATCCGGGCTCTGGCGGCAGAGGGCGCGGTAAATCGTTTCCTCGGCTTCCTCTTCCTCGTCTGCTTCCTGTTGGGTAAAGGGGCGGCCAAAGAAATACTCCAGGGTATCGCCTGTGTTGCGGCCGTGGACCCAGGTCTGGAACTCTTCCGGTGTAATGCGGCGGCCCAGTTTTTCCGTCATGTACTGCTGCCATGCTTTCTCCTGGAATGTTTCGTCAAAAAACATGGTGCCGTTAAAATCAAAAATAGCGTTAAGCATGCCAGGCTCCTTTCTGTATGGGGGTCAGCGCTTGCCGCCGCGCTTTAAGCGCTGGTCGGTGCCAAAAAACTTGAAAATCTGGCAGCTGCCCAAAATGCGGCTGGCTACTTTTTCGGTGTAGCGGGCTTCAAAAATGGAACTATCCACAATGTTGGAAGTGTAAATGGTGGGCCGGTGGCAGAGCATACGGGTGTTGATCAGCTCATACAATACGCTGATGGTCAGCTGGCTGATGTACTCGGTGCCCAGGTCGTCCAGAATCAGCAGGTCGGCCTCCTTGCAGGCATCCAGCCAGGGGTCTTCGGCGGCACGGTCAAAGTGTTCGCGCCCCAGCTGAGCGGCCAGCGCGGCGGAGCTGGTGTACAGCACATCAAACCCGCGGTTCAAAACTGTGTCTGCAATGGCAAGTGCCATGTGGGTTTTTCCCAGCCCGGCACTGCCAATAAACATCAGGCCGCGGCTTTCCGGCGTAAAGCTGTTGGCGTACCGCTGGCAGTAGGCCAGCACTTTGCCCATGTAGTCCCGCGGGGTGCCACCCAGCTCCGGCTCCGGCTCGGCGGGGTAGCGGTCCAGTTCGAAGGTATCAAAGCTGCACAGGGCCAGCGGGCTTGCGGCGTTAATCTCCTCCCGCCGCAGGGTGCGGGCTGCTTCGGCCACGCAGCTGCAGGGACGACCGTTCACCATGCCGGTATCCTTGCAGGTGGGGCAGGTGTAGTGCGGAACAAAACCCTCCGGCCCAAGGCCCAGCGTGGCATAAGCAGCTGTCAAGCGCTCGTCTGCCGCTTTCAGCGCTGCGGCTGCGACGGTCTGGTCCGCGCCGCGGGCGGCAGCCAGCGTCAGGGTCAGCCCGGCGTGGGTGCGGGCGTCCTCGGCGGCGCGCAGCTCCGGGTGGGCAGCCAGCGCTGCGGCACGGTCACGCTCGGCTGCTGTTACGGCCTGCTGGCGGCGGGCCGCAATGTGGCGCAGTGCTTCGCGGAAGAGTTCATCTTTGGTGCGCATGGCTTATCCCTCCGTGTCATCGTCAAAAACATCATTCCAGTTGGTCTGGAACAAGTCGGTTTTGGGGGCGGCTGGCTTTGCCCCGGTGGTCAGAATGTTGCTGCCCGCCAGCTGGCCCTGACCGCGCACCGCCGATACCGTGGTTAGTCCCTGCGCGTACCAGGAGCGCAGAATGCCGTCCACATAGCGCACCGTGCGGTGATTGTCCGCCCGCAGCAGGGCTTCCTCAATCATGTCCGCGCCAAAACGCCAGTCCTCGTGCCAGCGGGCAATGGCCCCGCGCTCCCAGCGGCTGAGCTGCGCAGGGGCGATGCCAAACAGGGTGGCAGACTCGATGCACCAGCTTTCCCGCTGGGCCTGTTGCTTTAAGTAACATTCAGCGTCCTCGCCGGTTTCCACCCCGGCATCCCGCCATTTCAAAAGTTCGCGGCTCAGCGCGCCAACGGTGCGGCGGCCCTGGCGGGCAACTTCGGCGCAGCAAAGCAGCACAACATCCGGCTGCCAGCCATCATTCAGATACAGGCTGACCAGCCGCTGCATCTCGGTTCGGCTGAGTGCCTTGCCGAATGCGGTCTGCGCTTCCTCGCATAGGACCGAAACATAAGGGTCGTTCAGGGTGGTCAGGTCGATGGCGGAAGCTTTCTGCATTTCGGTTTTGGGCAGGGGCGCATCCCGGTCACTGACCAGCAGCCCGGCACCGGCCCAATACTGCATGGCGCGCTTGGCGGCCTCAATGCTGGGCATGCCAAGATCCCGCGCCATGGTGCGGGGGTCGGTTCCGCCGCCGCCCAAAAGATACAACGCGGCGCGGATGGTATCGCCGTCTGCGCGGGCCAGGTGCGCGAACACCAGCCGCGGCACGGCAACACTTTCCCCATTTTGTTCCGCCAGCCTGTAACCCATGGCGTCAGATCCCCCTTTTACCCCAGTATAATATTAAATATTATACCATTGGCAGGGTAGGGTGTAAAGCGGCAAAACAAGACAGCAAAAACGCAAAAAATAGCAGTTCAACCAAATTGCAGCCCGGCATTTTGTACGGAATTGTCACCAAAAAGCTCTTGCATATGGGGATGTTTTACAATAAAATAAAAGAAAGAGAGCGATTTATCGGTTGAAATGACAGAACAGGAGTGAGACACATGGCAATCAATATGGTCAAATTACCCACCCAAAAACAGGATCTTGTACTGCGCGTGGCAAAGGGGCACTTTGCCACAAGCCACAGCCATATCAATTATTACATTGACGTTACCATGCAAAAGACCCGCCTTTCCGAAGCGCGCGCCGTGGCACTGGAACTGGTCAGCTCTTATACCCACACCACCATCGTGGATACGATCCTCTGCCTGGACGGCACCGAGGTGATCGGTGCCTGCATGGCCAGCGAGTTGACCCGCGACGGCTATGTAAACATGAACGCCCACCAGACCATCTATGTGGTCACGCCGGAACACACCACCGGCAGCCAGTTGCTGTTCCGCGAAAATACCTCTCCCATGATCGCGGGCAAACATGTGCTGATCCTGGCGGCATCCGTTACCACCGGTTATACCGCGCAGGCTGCTGTGGAAGCGATCAATTATTACGGCGGCCAGGTAGTTGGCATTGGCGCAATCTTTGCCACCCAGACAGAGTGCGCGGGTTACCCCGTTACTTCCATCTTTAACCCCAACGACCTTGGCGATTACCAGAGCTATGATTCCCGCGACTGCCCGTGGTGCAAACAGGGCAAACGCATTGACGCACTGGTCAACAGCTTTGGTTATTCCAGCCTGTAACATAAAAATATACAGCCTGTGGTGGAACTGCGCCTGCAATCCGCCGCAGGCTTTTGTGTTGCTAAAGTTATGGCAACACCGCACAATTCCCGCCTTACGGCTTAAGCACCGCTCCGACGGCTGCGGCACGGCATCTGCGTTGCCAAAATGCTCGATAAGACATCCAGTATTATCTGCGCTTTTGGCCTAGCAGCTGCCGCACCTCGCTCGCCGTATCGGCACTTAGAATTATGCGGTATTGCCTTATGAAAATTTTTATGAAAACCTCTTGACTCTGACGCTGCGTAATAGAGTATGCTGGGATTGCCGCAAGGGAAGGAGGGGAAACCCATGATGACCGTAAGTGAAGTAAGCCGATTGACAGGCGTGAGTATACGCACCCTGCAATATTACGATAAAATCGGCTTGCTGCACCCAAACGGGCACACCGAAGCGGGCTACCGCCTGTATGACGATACAGCGCTGGCAGCTTTGCAGCAGATCCTGCTGTTCCGGGAAATGGAATTCCCCTTAAAAGATATCAGACAGATCATGACCCAGCCGGGGTTTGACCGCCAAAAGGCGCTGGTACAGCAAATGGAGCTGCTGACGCTGAAAAAGCAGCGCCTGGAAAATCTGATCGACCTTGCCCGCAGGATGCAGCAGACAGGAGAAAAACCAATGGATTTTACCGCATTTGATACCACAAAACTGGAAGAATACGCCCACCAGGCAAAACAGGCGTGGGGCACAACTCCGGAGTACCAGGAATTTGAGGGAAAAAGCGCCAAACGTACCCCACAAGAAAGCAATACAATCAATGCCCAGTTGATGGCTATTGTGGCGGCGTTCGGCACTTTGCAGACCCGCCCAGCCCAGGACCCGGCGGTGCAGGCACAGGTGAAAACACTGAAGGATTTCATCACCCGGCACTATTACACCTGCAATAAGCAGATTCTGGCCCAGCTGGGGCAGATGTACGCGGCGGGCGGTGAGTTTACCAAAAACATCAACGCCGCAGGCGGCCCCGGTGCGGCAGAATTTGCCGCCAGGGCGATTGAATATTATTGCAGGGGAGAAGAAACATAGGAAACAGAGCGGCACCCGATAACATGGGTGCCGCTTTTGCTGTCACAAAATGTGGGGATGGCGTGTTAGAAAAGTGAAAGGCCTTTCTGAATAAAGGAAAAAGGAGGGAGAAGAGAATGTTCTCGGCAGATACCTTGCAGCAGGCATTGGTGCAGGATTATGGCCGCCTGTGTACATTGGCAAATAAAATTTTGCAGGACAGCCATCTGGCGCAGGATGCTGTGCAGGAAAGCTGGCTGCGGCTGAACCGGGCACGGCCCGATACGACCGATGCGGAAAAGCTGCGCCATTTGCTGCTGGTCACGGTGCGCCATACGGCCCTGAACATGCGGCGGAGCCGGCGGGCCGAACCGGCAGAAGATGCAGTATTTGCCGCCCTGCCGGATGCTGGCCCGCTGCCGCAGGAAAAGCTGGAACGCAGCGAGGCCGTGCGCTGCCTGCTGGCGGCAATGCAGGCGCTGGAAGAAACCGACCGCGCCATCTTGCAGCTGCAATACGGGCAGGGCATGACCGGGGCACAAATTGCGGCAGCACTGGGGCTGCACGCCGCTACGGTGCGCCAGCGCAGCCGCCGCGCCCGGCAAAAGCTGAAACAATTACTGGAACAGGAGGGCCTGACCTTATGAAAGAACCATTGGATGAACTGCTGGTGCAGGCGTGCGCCGCCCAGCAACGCGCGGATCTGGCGGCGCTGGAACAGCTGGAACCAGCCAATGTGCCAATGCCATTTGTGCCGCAGGTGCGCCGCACACCCCGGCGGCTGCTGAAAACGGTCATCATCGCTGCCGTTTGTGCAGTGCTGGCAACAACCGCCTATGCCTTTTGGCCAAGAGTTGCCGTGATCCTGGAGGGCAGCCGGGCATACCTTGCCGTGCAGGAAGCACCGCAGAACAGCATCCCCATGGAACAAATGCAGCTGACCTGGCTGCCGGATGGCTGCACCGTGACATGGGATGACAGCACCTATCAGGAATACGGCGCGTACTCCTGCCTGATCGATAACGGCAAGCAGAGCAAAGAACACCAGGTGCTGGGCATTGCCCAAATGCCGCTGGAAAACAAAGTCAACATTCAGGGCCGCGGGCCGGATGATGCCATTACCGAGGAAGATAAAGCGAACATAGAACAACAAATCATGATTGTGGATGACATTGCTGCTTTGACTGCGGAGCAGATTGAGGATTGCAGTGTGGTGGCATGGACAGCAGGGGACAGCTACTATGTGGCATCGGTACACCACTGGCAGGATAAAGACGAACTGGTGAAGATTTTGCAGGGAATACGATAGCTTTGTAAAGGAGCAATAACAATGAAAAAAATTATAATAGCAATTAGTATGATGCTGGCTATGAACATCTTTTTAGCAGTTCCTGCATTAGCAGAAAATTATCAGGAGTATGGTCTATATGATAGTGATGGAAACTACAAGGGGATGTTTTATTCGATAGAAGAGATTAATGATTTTTTAGAAGAAACAATGACAGCAGATGCACGATATATAAAATGCGATGGGGTAAATAAACATGGAGACAAGACTTATACAGTGATTAGAGAGGCGGATTACTATTGGTGGATAGATAATAATATGAAACGTGTATACCAGTGTATAGTATATTGCGCTTATTGCAATGTCCAAATAAGTTGTGAAGATTTCGTATACTAAACGGATGTAGAAAACATAAATAATGAACGCATTTTAAGCAATATATACTGACAAAAATCCGCCCCTTTTTTGCAAAAGGAGCGGATTTTTTAGCTTAGTTCAGTTTTAGGCGCTTGAGCTGGAATATAGGTGCAATTACAGCAAGCCTTCGTTGCCCAGAACTTCCTTGGTGTCGCGGGCAATCATCAGCTCTTCGTTGGTCTCGATGACCAGGGTGCGAACCTTGGCACCCCAAGCGGTGATTTCCACAACATCTTTGTTCTGCTTGTGGGCGTTGGCGTTCTTTTCGGTATCCACGCGGATGCCCAGCCAATCCATGTGGTGGCAGATCTTGGCACGGGAGTCAGCGTCATGCTCGCCGATACCGCCGGTGAACACGATGGCGTCAACACCGCCCATAGCGGCAATGTAGCTGCCGATGGTCTTCTTGATCTGGTAGTTCAGCATATCGCTGGCCAGCTGTGCGCGCGGGTTGCCGGCGGCGGCTGCTGCCTCAACGTCACGCTTGTCGCTGGAAACGCCGGAGACACCCAGCAGGCCGGACTTCTTGTTCAGAATCTCGTCCAGCTGGTGGCCGGTGATGTTCAGGGTGTACTTCAGGTAGTTGACCACAGAAGGGTCGATATCGCCGCAGCGGGTGCCCATCATCAGGCCGGCCAGCGGGGTCATGCCCATAGAGGTATCCACAACCTTGCCCTGGTCAACTGCAGCAATGGAAGAACCATTGCCCAGATGGCAGGTGATCAGTTTCAGGCGGTCGATGGGCTCTTCCAGATATTCGGCAGCGCGGTAGCTGACGTACTTGTGGCTGGTGCCGTGGAAGCCGTAACGGCGCACGCCGTACTTCTCGTAATATTCATACGGGATGGCGTACATGAAAGCCTTCGGCGGCATAGTGGAATGGAAAGCGGTATCAAACACGGCAACATTGGGAATATCGCCAAAGACCTTTTTGGCGGCCTCGATACCCAGGATGCCGGCAGGGTTGTGCAGCGGGGCCAGGGGGCTCAGCTCGCGCAGGGTCTCGATCACTTCGGGGGTGATCAGGCAGCTGGCCTGGAACTTTTCGCCGCCGTGGACCACGCGGTGGCCGATGGCGTTGATCTCGCTGACATCATCAATGACCTTGCCATCGCCGGTGGTCATCTTTTTCACAACCTCAGCAAATGCTTCGGTGTGAGTGGGGAAGATGGCCGGGGTGGTGGCTTTATTGCCGTTGGCTTCATGGGTAATCATGCTGCTTTCCATGCCAATGCGCTCGCACAGGCCCTTGCACAGCACCTTCTCGCCTTGCATATCAATGAGCTGATATTTCAGGCTGGAAGAACCACAGTTGATAACAAGGATCTTCATTGGATTTGTCCTCCTTCAAAATTTAAGAACCATGCCGGGCGGGACCCGGTTTTTGTATTGGCCCTTTTGTATCAGACAAATTTATTATATAATGAAGCAGAAAACATTGCAAGGCTCTTTTCGGCACAAGCGAACAGAATTTGCGGAGAATCAGGGGGTAGACGATATGAATTTTGTCGGCATCATTGCAGAGTATGACCCGTTCCACAGCGGCCACGCATTGCAGCTGCGCATGCTGCGGCAGCGGGGGGCCAGTACCATCGCGGTGTGCATGAGCACCGGCGTTGTGCAGCGCGGTGGGGTACCCATCCTGCCGGAAGCTGTGCGGGTGCGCGCAGCGCTGGCTGCCGGGGCGGACCTGGTGGTGGCGCTGCCTGCGCCCTATGCCAACGCCAGCGCAGAACAGTTTGCCGCTGCCGGGGTACATCTGCTGGCCGCGCTGGGGTGCGATACCCTTGCGTTCGGTGCCGAAACCCCGGAGTCCGCCCCCTTGCAGGCAGCGGCTGCCGCGCTGTGCAGTGCGGCGTTCCCGGCGGCGCTGCGCAGCCAGCTGGAAAGCGGCCTGCCCTTTGCCGTCGCCCGTGCCGCAGCCGCCGAAACATTGTGCCCCGGTGCTGCGGATTTGCTGCAAACGCCCAACAACATTTTGGGGATCGAATACTGCAAGGCCATTCTGCGGCAGGGGGCAGCCATGCAGTTGCTGCCCCTGCCGCGTCTGGGCGCAGCCCATGGCACCGCCCAGACCGGCCAGGTGCAGGGGCAGGCATTGGCTTCGGCTTCCCATATCCGGCAGTTGGTGCATACGCAAGGAATCAAGGCTGCCAGCCCCTTTGTGCCGCAGGCAGCCATGGAGCTGTACCGCCAGGCCGCGGAACAAGGTCAGCTGGCGGACCCGGAAAAGTTCAGCACCGCAGTGCTGACTTTGCTGCGCACCAAAACGCCGGAGCAGCTGAGTACCTTACGCGGCGCGGGCGAAGGGCTGGAAAACCGCCTGTATGCCGCAGCCCGCGAAGCAGAAACGGTAAATAATCTGTATGACCGCCTGAAAACCAAGCGCTACCCCACGGCCCGCCTGCGGCGACTGGTACTGGATGCTGTGCTGGATGTGCCCGCCGCGGGCCTGCCCGCGCTGCCGCCGTACCTGTTGGTGCTGGGGGCAAAGCGCAGCGCGCTGCCGCTGTTAAAGCACGCAAAAATTCCGGCGGGCACCAGCCTTGCGGGTTTGGCGGGGCAGGACCCAAAACTGCAAATTGCTGCTGATATGCACAGCAAAGCGGTTGATTTTTCGTTACTTTGCCGGTACAAAATACAGCCCATGGGGCTTGCGTACACAGCGCATGTAGTGCTATTATAATATAGATATGGATAAAAAGTGCGCGGAGTTGAAACTTTGTTGCGCTTTTAACACGCAAAATCGTTGCGAAATGAGGAAAAACAATGGCACTACATGTCATGGACGAAGCCAACCAGTGTCTGGGCTGCAAAAAGCCGCGCTGCCAGCAGGGGTGCCCCATCCAGACCAATATCCCCGAAGTGATCCGCCTGTTGAAAGCCAACAAGCTGGACGAAGCAGGCCGCATGCGGTGTTGCCTTAAGGATAGGGGATAAGGGGGCGTTATTCCGTTCCGCACAGCTCAAATTCGTTTTTGCGGCAGCGGATCAGCCCATCGTCCCGCATTTTGCCCAGCTCCTTGGAAAGTGCGCTGCGGTCCAGGTTCAGGTAGTCCGCCAGCTGCTGGCGGTCAAACGGGATGGAAAAATGCGTGCTGCCCGCCCGCACTGCCTGCGCGGAAAGATAGGTCAGCAACCGCCCACGCGCACTTTTTGGTGTGGTGCACCGGATGCGTTGGGAGAGCGCCAGGTTTTTCTGCATAGAAAGCAGTAACAGGTTGTGCAAAAACTTGGGGTACCAGCTGGCGGCAGTGTTTTGCTGCTGCAGCATGGGTACAAGATCCAGCCATAAAATTTCGCACGGCTCCGCGGCGGCCACATCCACCATCAGCGGCTCGCCGCACAGGGCATAAGTTTCGGCAAACGCCTGCCCGGCTTCCACATGGCTCAAAATGCTTTTGTTGCCCCACAGGTCGTTGGATTCTACGTTTACGCTGCCGCTTTGTACAATGCCGATCTCATGTACCACACGGCCCGCATGGTAGATCAGAGCGTTTTTGTCATAACGCTGCACACGGATGCAGTGGGCGGCGCGCAGGGCGGCAAGTTCGTCTGCCGTCATGCCGCGGAAAAGCTGGATGGGGGTGCTGGCTGTTTTTTCCATGGGATTCCTCGCTTTTTGTGGTTATAACCACAGATTTATTGGCCTGATGGCATTATAATACAAGCACAGCAAAAAGAAAAGAGCAGCGCGCCGCACAGCAATGCACGGCATTGAACGGCGCGGAGAAAGGAACACCCTCTATGATTCGCAAAATTATCCAGATCGATACCGATAAATGCAACGGCTGCGGTGCCTGCGCCAATGCCTGCCACGAAGGTGCTATCGCCATGGTCAACGGCAAGGCCAAACTGATGCGGGATGACTACTGCGATGGCTTCGGCGACTGCCTGCCCCATTGCCCCACCGGCGCTATCACCTTTGTGGAGCGCGAAGCCGCCGCTTATGATGAAAAGGCTGTGGAGGAAAACAAGCGCCAGAAAGCCGCAGCCGCCCAAAAGCCGCTGGGCGGCTGCCCCGGCAGCGCGGCCCGCAGCGTGTTCCACCAGCCTGTGCCGCAAATGCACCACGGCTGCCCCGGCAGCCAGATGCGCCAGATGCAGCATAAGCCGGAACCGGCAGGGGAGGACATGCCAGCACTGCGATCTCAGCTTTCCCAATGGCCGGTGCAGATCAAACTGGTTCCGGTCAACGCCCCCTACTTTGATGGGGCCAAACTGCTGATTGCAGCGGACTGCACGGCCTATGCTTACGCCAACTTCCATCAAAAGTTCATCCGCGGCCATATCACGCTGGTGGGCTGCCCCAAGCTGGACGATGTGGATTACAGCGAAAAGCTGACCCAGATTATCCGCGAAAATAACATCCAGAGCGTGACCGTAGTGCGGATGGAAGTGCCCTGCTGCGGCGGGCTGGAACGCGCCGCCAAGGTGGCCTTGCAGAACAGCGGCAAGTTCATCCCGTGGCAGGTCATCACCATCTCCATTGACGGCAATATCCTCAGCGAGCTGTGAGATAAGCCCGCTTTTGACAAAAAAACAAATTGGATAAAAATAAAACTGCCTGGATTGTTTGCACACTGCAAACAGGTTCAGGCAGCTTTTCTATTCTTTTCAGATACACCCTCGTGTTACCGGCGGGCAGACGACCGGCAGAGGCTTGCCCTTTGCGGGAAACAGCGCTGCGGGCAGCAGCAGAATGAACGGGTCGGCGGAGAACAAAAAGCATTTGTTTTCCATCAAAAAGTAAACCAGGATCACCGTCAAAAACAAAGTTTCGCCCGTGCAGCGGTTTTGGCATAGCCGCCACATCAACAACAGGAAGATGACCCCAATCACCACAGCGCCCAACACGCCCTTGTTCATCGGGATGGCAAGGAAAGCGTTATCAATGGCGTGGTGCTCGTCTCCATCAGTGGCAAGGCCACCCAAAAGGGTAACGGCCTTGGGCATGGCATCATGGTACCAGCCGGGCACCCCGTCCTGCTCCGGGTGGTAGAGGGGATACCCCCAGAATACATGGTGCCAGATCTCGAACCGGCCGGAAAGCAGGCCGTTCAGTTTGTCCAGCAGCGGGGTGGCGGTGGGATGATCCGGGTCAAACAGCCGCCCGGCCAACAGGCTGAACCCCAGCGCCAGCGGTGCGGCAGCCAGAGCCATGCCGTGCCAGATGCGGCTTTCAAAAAAGGCGGGCAAGGCACGCTGCAGCAAAAACAAAACCAGCAGCAGTACCATGGCAATGCCTGCCCCGCGGCAGCCGGGCACCAGCAGCGTGTAGGCTGCCAGGGCAGCCAAGCCGCCCCAGTCCCACCAGCGCAGGCGCGGCCAACGCAGCCAGCCCCAGGCAAAAAACACACCGGCCAGCCGGGCACCGTACCCGTTGTAATGGCCATAGCCGTAATCCCAGTTGCGGCAGTAGTACAGGTAGGGCACCAGCGGCGTTGCGGCGTGCAGCAACTGCACCGCCAGCAGCCCGCCAGCCGCTGCGGCAAGGTAGACCTGCAGCACCCGGCGCAAATTAACATCCTTGGCACCAATGCCAAGCAAAACGGCAAATAAAAACCATTGGTCGTGCCCGTATGCGGTGGTAAACACCGCAAAAGCGGCCAACGCGGCAGCCGTCGGCGCCTGTTGTTTGGTCTGCCACTGGGTCAGCAGCAGGCTTTTGGCAACCAGCAGCACCGCCGCCGTAACGGTTAAGGCAATGCGGCACACATGGCTGAATGTGGGCAGTGTGTTTTGAATGTTGGAGCTGAATACCTCCGATAAAACCAGCAGCAGCGCCACGGCAGCGCAGAACACACGCTCGCCCTTGGCCTGTGCTGCTGGGCTGACCGGGCGGAAAAGCCGGTCAGGTGGTTGTGTGGTCATCAAACCGGCCTCCTTTCCGCATTGGTTCGGTTTGAATTTTGTGTATACTTTTTAGCATACACAAACAGTATACCATAGTTTTGCGCAAAAGAAAAGCAGGGCCGTGCCGCTTTTGCCGCAAAGCAGCAAAAGGCAAAGCACAGCCCTGCAAAATTGCTTATTCTACCCCAGTTTCAGCGGCGTACTCTTCAATCAGTTCGCGCTCCAAAAACGGCGTTTTAACACCCTCGCGGTCACGGTAGGCTTCGTGGCCTTTGCCAATTACGGCAATCAAGTCGCCTTCCTGCGCGTGGTCAATGGCGTAATGCAGGGCATCCAGCCGGTCGGGAATTTCCACATACTTGGCGTCCGGGTTGCCCTTGGCCATGCCGGTTTTGATGTCCGCGATAATATCTTCCACTTTTTCAAAGCGGTTGTTGTCTTCGGTCAGGATGCTGAAATCCGCCAACTTGGCGCACACTTCGCCCATGCCGTAACGGCGCAGCTTGCTGCGGTTGCCGCCGCAGCCGAACACCACGACCAGGCGGTTGGGGTTGTACTCCCGCAGGGTTTCAATCAGGCTTTCGGTGGCGGCTTCGTTGTGGGCATAGTCGATCAGGATGGTGAACTTGTGGCTGATGGGCACCAGCTCCACACGGCCCTTGACCAAAGCCTTTTTCAGTCCCTCATGGATGGGGGCATCCGCAAGGCCCAGCACCTTGCCCACGCCGATGGTGGCCAGGGCGTTGTAAATACTGAACAGCCCCGGCATGCCCACCTGTACGTCCAGCGTGTGGCCGTCCGGCTCGGTCAGGGTGAACTCAACGCCCAGCATCTCCTTGTTGCGCAGCAGGCGGTACTGCTCGCTGGCGCGGTAGTCCACCTTGGGGGCATGGATGCCATAGGTAACCAGCTTGCAGGTGTGGCCTTCCAGCAGGGCTTCGGTGTTGGGGTCGTCAGCGTTTACTACGCCGACATCGCAGCGCTGGAACAGCTTGCCTTTCCAGCTGCGGTATTCCTCAAAGCTGGAATGTTCGCCGGGGCCGATGTGGTCCGGGTACAGGTTGGTGAACACGCCCACTTTATAATGGATGCCCGCCACGCGGTCCATCATAATGCCCTGGCTGGAAACTTCCATCACGCAGGCATCGCACCCCGCATCCGCCAGCTGGCGCAGGATCTTTTGCAGCTCATAGCTCTCGGGAGTGGTGTTGTTCAGGTCATAGTGGTGGCCGGGGTAATACACGCCGTTGGTGCCGACCATGCCGACCTTGTGACCTGCGGCTTCCAGCACAGCCTTGATCATGTGGGTGGTGGTGGTTTTGCCCTTGGTGCCGGTCACGCCAACCATCGTCATTTCCAGCGCGGGACGGCCAAAATAGGCGGTGGAAAGCAGCGCCATGGCGTAACGGGTGTTCTCGAACTTGACCACGGTCACATCCGGCAAAGCGGCCAGCACCTCGGCGGGCAGGTCGTGCTGGATGGCCAGCACGGCAGCGCCTTTGGCGGCAACGTCCGCGGCGTAATCATGGCTGTCCCGCTGGGTGCCGACGATGCAGACAAACAGACCGCCCGGCGTTACCTTGCGGGAATCATAGTAAATGTCAGTCACTTCGGTATTCAGGCAGCCCTGAACAAGTGTATAGTCCAGATTTTTCAGCAGTTGTTTTAACAGCATGTTGTTATCACCTCAGCGTTTTACAAAGTATTCATCGTACCAGACTAAGAACATAAAAATGCACCAGATCTGCCGCCAGTTATCCCGCTTGCCGGAAATATGCTGGTCCAGCATGGCATTCAGCTCTTTTGTGCGGAAAAACTGCTCCGCGGCGGGGGTGTTAAATGCCTTGCGCACAACGCCCGCATACTGCTCATCCCGCAGCCAGGCGCGTACCGGAACAGGGAAGCCGAGCTTCTTTTTGTCTGCCGTTTTGGCGGGAATGGTCTTTTCTGCCGCACCGCGCATCGCAATCTTGGTCTGGTTGGCGTTCACCTTGCACTTGGTCGGAATATGACTTGCCAGTTCAAATACTTTGCGGTCCAGGAACGGCACGCGCAGCTCCAGGCTGTTGGCCATGCTCATCTTGTCGGCTTTCAGCAGAATATCGCCCACCATCCACAGGTTCAGGTCGCAGGTTTCCATCTGGGTCACAGCGTCCTGCCCTTTGGAAAGCTCAAAGTACGGGCGGGAAAGGTCGGTGGGCAGCTTGCCGGGGTGGTAGTTTTTCAGCAGCTTTTTCTTGCGGTGCTCATCCATCAGGTTGGTGTTGCCGATGTAACGCTCCGCCAGCGGCTTGCTGCGGCGCACCAAAAAGTTGATGCCATGCACCGGCGGCAGCAGGTCCGCCACCGCGCCGATGGCCCGGCGGATGGGCAGGGGAATCTTGTCATACCAGGTTACGGTAAACGGCTCTTTATAAATGTTGTACCCGCCGAAAAATTCATCGGCACCCTCGCCGGACAGGCAAACCTTGACCTGCTTGGATGCTTCGCGGTTGACAAAGTACAGCGCGACCGAAGCGGCATCCGCCAGAGGCTCATCCATGTGGTACTGGATCTTGCCCAGGTTGGCCCAGTATTCCTCCGGCGTAATGCGGTAAGCGTAATTCTTGACCCCGATGTGCTTGGAAAACTCCTGTGCATAGTCGGTTTCGTCATACTGCTTGTTGGCAAAGCCAACGGTGAATGTTTTGTCCACATGGGCCAGCGCGGCCATGTAGCTGGAATCCACGCCGGAAGAAAGGAAGCTGCCAACCTCAACATCGGCGATCTTGTGTGCCTGCACGCTCTCTTTCATCGCTGCGCTGATCTCGTCCTCCCACTCTTCCAGTGTGCGGGAATCATCGGGGTCAAACTTGGGCTGCCAGTAGCGCTGCACCGTCAGCTGCCCGGCTTTCCATTCCAGCCAGTGGGCGGGCATCAGCTTTTTGACGCCCTTAAAGAAGGTGTCCTCCCCGGGGGAATACTGGTAAGAGAGGTACAGCGGAAGCTGCTCCTCGTTCAGCTCTTTCTTGAAGCCGGGGTGGGCCAAAAAGCTTTTGATCTCGCTGCCAAACAGCAGCTCTCCGGCATCGTTTTGGTAATAATAGAACGGCTTGATGCCAAAATGGTCGCGCGCGCAGAACAACGTTTCGTTCTTGCGGTCCCAGATGGCAAAAGTGAACATGCCGCGCAGCTTTTGCAGCATCTCCTTGCCCCACTGCTCGTACCCGTGCAGCAAAACTTCGGTGTCGGACCGGGTGGCGAAGGTGTGCCCGGCGCGCATCAATTCGGCGGTCAACTCCTGGAAGTTGTAGATCTCGCCGTTAAAGATGACGGCGAGGTTCTGGTCCTCATTGAACATGGGCTGTTTGCCGCCCTCCAGGTCAATGATGGAAAGGCGGCGCTGGCCAAGGGCTGCCGGGCCTTCAATAAACTGGCCCTGGCCATCGGGGCCGCGGTGGGCGATGGCATCCATCATGCCCTGCAAAATTTCCTGCATGTCGGCGCGTGCGCCGACAAAGCCAACAATTCCACACATGGTTATAATCCTCAACTGGCTGCGGAGTTAAAAACAAACCGCAGGTTATTACTTTCTTGCCCCGGCGGAAACCGGTACTGTTTGTACGATATGCCCTATTATACACGGTTCGCGCCGTAAAGAAAAGCATTTTGCGGCGAATGCTGCTGGAATTTTCGCCCGCGCAGACAAAAAACGCCGTGCCCGCACCCCCAAAAGCAGGCGATATTACCGTTTGACATGTGGTGGCAATGGCGGTAAAATAAAGGATAACCAAAATGGGAAAGGTTTGGTATTATGTCTGATTTTTTACCGGTACTTCTTGGCAGTGATGCCAATGTTTATGGTATGGCACGCAGCTTTTACCAGCAGTATGGCGTGCGCAGCGTGGCCATCTGCAAGGGCGCGCTGGTTGCAACTTCCAACACCAATCTTGTAAAAATTGCCGTGCTGGAACCTGATTTGGAAAACGATGAAACGTTTGTAAAAACGCTGACCGATTACGCAAAAGCCCATGCGGACAAGCCGCTGGTGCTGGTTTCCTGCGCGGACGGTTACACCGTGTTGATGGGCCGCCACCGCGATGCCCTGAAACCCTATTACCACTTTGCCTGCCCGGAACTGCAAACCGTGCTGGACCTGGATATTAAGGAAAACTTTTACCGTGCCTGCGAAGCACACGGCCTGAGCTACCCCAAAACGGCAACCTGCAATGCGCAGAACTATAAAAATATAGAACTGCCGTTTGCGTTCCCCGTTATCATCAAGGCGAGCAATTCCCCGGCGTATTGGAACTGCACCTTCCCCCACAAGAAAAAGGTGTTCCTTGCCAATAACCGCGAAGAATTTGACGCCATCACCGCCGCCATTTACGGCAGCAGCTACCAGGACGAATTGATTCTGCAGGAGTATATCCCCGGCGATGACAACTGCATGCGTGTGCTGAACGCCTACTGCGGCCTGGACCACAAAGTCAAGCTGATGGCTTTGGGCCGCCCCCTGCTGGAAGAGCAGACCCCCGAAGGCATCGGCAACTATGCGGCCATCTTGTCTGACCCCGAATACAATGATGCTGCCCTGCTGGAAAAGCTGAAAAACTTTTTGGAAGATATGCAGTGGGAAGGCTTTGCCAATATGGACATCAAGTACGACGCCCGCACCGGCGAGTACAAGATGTTTGAGATGAACCCCCGTCAGGGCCGTTCCAGCTACTTTGTCACCGCGGCAGGGTATAACCTGTCCAAGTGGCTGGTGGAGGATGTGCTGGAGCACAAGGAACTTGGCCTGACCATTGCCGATACCAAGAGCCTGTGGATGATTGCCCCCTACGGCGTGATCAAAAAATACCTGAAGGACCCGGATCTGCTGGCCCGTGCGGATAAGCTGAAAAAAGAGGGAAAATGTGCCCACCAGCTGTTCTGCAAAGAGGATTGGAACCTGAAGCGCTGGCTCTGGTACATCCGCAGCCAGCTGAACTACTACCGCAAAACCGCCCGCTACTATGGCAATAAGGGCCTGCGGGATTGATGATAGAATAAAGGCAATACCGCATAATTCTAAGTGCCGATACGGCGAGCGAGGTGCGGCAGCTGCTAAGCCAAAAGCGCAGATAATACTTTGTGTATTATCGAGCATTTTGGCAACGCAGATGCCGTGCCGCAGCCGCCGGAGCGGTGCTTAAGCCGTCAGGCGGGAATTGTGCGGTGTTGCCTAAAAGTTATCACACACTATAAATAAAATCGCTGGCCCCCGTAGGGGCGCACATTGTGCACCCGCCGCCCTTTTGGCAATCATAGAAACGCCAGCCTGTAACAAAACAAACCATTAAATATAGAGAGGGGAAAGCGCCTATGTGTGGCATTACCGGCTTTGCTGAGCGCAACCATAAAGCGGAAACCGCCCGCCGCATTGTAAAAGGAATGGCGGACCTGATCACCTACCGCGGCCCGGACGGCGAAGGCTACTATGTGGACGACCAGGTAGCCCTGGGCCACCGCCGCCTTTCCATCATTGACCTGGAGGGCGGCAAGCAGCCCATGTTCAATGAGGATGGCAGTCTTGTCTGCATTTTTAACGGCGAGATCTATAACTTCCAGACCCTGCGCGAGGAACTGATCGCCGCAGGCCATACCTTTGCCACTCGGTCCGATACCGAGGTGCTGCTGCATGGCTATGAGCAGTGGGGCAATCAGCTGCCCGGCAAACTGCGCGGCATGTTCACCTTCGTGATCTGGGACCAGAAAACCAAAACCATGTTTGGTGCGCGGGATATCTTCGGTATCAAACCGTTCTATTATTATAATCAGGATGGTCTGTTCCTGTTTGGCAGCGAGATCAAAAGCTTTCTGGCTCATCCCGGTTTCAAAAAGGAACTAAACGAGGAACGCCTGCCGGAATATTTGAGCATTGAGTATATCCCCAATGAGGAAACCATGTTCAAAAATGTCTACAAGCTGCCCAGCGGATGTATGTTCACCTGGGAAAATGGCGAGCTGACAGTGGAACGCTACTATGAGATCAAGTACCATGTGGACGATTCCAAGAGCCTGGAAGAGTGGGAAAAAATCATCACCGATACCTTTGCCGAAAGCGTTGCCGCCCACCAGATTGCCGATGTTGAGGTTGGCTGCTTCCTTTCTTCCGGTGTGGATTCCAGCTTTGTGGTCAACGAGGTTGCTAAGGGTACTCCGCATGTCAAGAGCTTCTCGGTCGGCTATGCGGAGGAAAAATACTCCGAGCTGCCGTATGCCCAGGAGTTCAGTAAGGAAATCGGTGTGCCCAGCATTGCCAATAAGGTGGATGCCGAACAGTTCTTTGAAGCCAACCGCCTGATCCAGTGGTACCTGGATGAACCCATGCCCAACCCGGCGGAAGTTCCGCTTTACTTTTTGGCCCAGAACGCCCGCAAGTACGTCAAGGTCGTGCTTTCCGGCGAAGGTGCCGATGAACTGTTTGGCGGCTACCCCATGTACTGCCAGGCGGTTCACTTTATGGATTACGAGCATAAGGTGCCCAAAGCGCTGCGTAAGGCCGCAGGCGCAGTGGCATCCAAACTGCCGGACTTTAAGGGCAAGCACTTCCTGGTGCGCGGTGCAGAAGAACCCTGGCAGCGCTATATGCGCGCCAACTATGTTTTCCTGGACCCGGCTGAACGTGACCGCTGCCTGAAAAAGAACTACCACAGCCCCCGCCCGGAACAGTTCTTTAAGCCTTATTTTGATAAAGTGCAGGGTCTGGATGAACCCACCCAGCTGCAGTGGGTGGATATGCACACCTGGATGCTGTATGATATCCTGCTGAAAGCCGACCGCATGAGCATGGCCAACAGCCTGGAACTGCGCGTGCCTTTCCTGGACCGCAACATGCTGGATGTGGCACTGTCCATCCCGCAGAAATACCGCTCCGGCAAAGAGTCCACCAAGATCGCTCTGCGCGGTGCCGCCATGAAGCAGCTGCCGGAAAGCGTTGCCCATCGCAAAAAGCTGGGCTTCCCCGTGCCGCTGAACGACTGGCTGCGGGAAGATAAGTACTATAATATGGTAAAGGAAAAGTTCACTGGCCCCGTTGCCGAAAAGTTCTTTAATGTGGACGAAATCATGCGCCTGCTGGATGATCATAAGGCGGGCAAGGCCAAGAACATGACCAAGATTTGGAGCTTCTATTCCTTTATTTTGTGGTACGAGCTGTATTTCGTAAACACCCAGGCCCCGGCAGGAATCTATTAAAAGCCGGGCAGAAAGCCCCGATAAAAACACAAATAAAAAAGTTCAAAAAAATTGGACTTTACTATTGACACAATGCGCCCCATGTGATATTATAATTCACGCAGCATGTTCCCAGACAACAGGAACTGACCCGTGCGCGCCCGTAGCTCAGGTGGATAGAGCAACTGCCTTCTAAGCAGTGGGCCAGGGGTTCAAGTCCCTTCGGGCGCATTCTATGGTGCCTATGGCGCAGTTGGTTAGCGCGCCAGATTGTGGCTCTGGAGGCCGAGAGTTCGAATCTCTCTAGGCACCCCACCAAAGACCGCACAGTGATTATGCTGCGCGGTCTTTTCTTTTGCTGGGCCGTCGCCAAGCGGTAAGGCAGAGGACTTTGACTCCTCCATTGCGTCGGTTCAAATCCGGCCGGCCCAACCAAGATGCAACCTCGCAGGGGGTTGCATCTTTTTATTTGTAATAAACGGCGGCGGGAGGACATAGGCCGAATTTGAACAGCCTGTGCCCGGCGTCCCACGTCCCGCCGGGTAAAAACAGTCCAGCGGACTGTTTTTAGGGCGCGGCTTGCCAAATCCGGCCGGCCCAACCAAAATCGCTCATAAATTTAACGTGAAAGCGTTGAATTTGTGAGCGATTTTTTTTAGCAGTATAAAGGCCGCAAGCCTGCCCAGCTGCCGACGAATTTTGATGCTCTGTACACCCGCTACCAGTGCCGTGAGCTGAATAAAACCCAGCTGGCCGCCGCTGTTGGTGTATACTTCAACGGGCTTTTTTCTATATCTGTAACCTGTCGCAAAATTTCCCCTACAACCCTGTTGACAAACCCGTACATTCTCACTATAATTAACCGTGATAATTATCAAAGGCAATTACAAGGAGGAAATATGACAACAGAGAACATGAAGGCACTGCTGGATGCCTGTTACCAGGCAAAGCGGGTGCGGGAGCTGCTGCCGGCGCTGCCAAAAGGGGTCAGCCCTTCTTATATTCACTATCTGGATACCATCGAGGAACTGGAACGCCGCGGCGTTCGGGTAAAGGTTTCGGACATCAGCGATGCGCTGAACTTGCCGCGCCCCGGCGTTACGCGCACGGTCAAAGAGATGGAGGATAAAGGTTACCTGAAAAAAATCGCATCGGAGCAGGATGGCCGCGTGACCTACCTTTCTATTACGGAAAGCGGCCGCCAGCTTTCGCAGGTGCACAACACCGAGTTCTTTGCGCAGCTGGCGCCGCTTGTGGCTGACATTTCGGATGCGGATGCAGCCTGCACGGTCCAGACGATTGAAAAGATATACAAAATCATGTCGGAAAGGAAAAATTCACTTGAACACAGATAAAACAGATTTTACGCAAGGGAGCATTTTAAAAAAACTTTCCCTTTTTATGCTGCCGGTACTCGGAGCTTTGGTGCTGCAGGCGGCATATGGCGCGGTTGACCTGCTGGTGGTGGGGCACTTTGGCTCCACGGCGGGGCTTTCGGCGGTTTCTACCGGCAGCCAGCTGCTGAACCTGGTCACCTTTGTGGTAACACAGCTTGCCATGGGCGTTACGGTTTTGATCGCCCGCTATATTGGTGAGAAGAAACCCCAGCAGATCGGGGCGGTGCTTGGCGGTGCCGCGGTGGTGTTTGCCATTATGTCCGTGGTTCTGTTTATTTTGCTGGTCGTATTTGCACGGCCCATTGCGGTGCTGATGCAGGCTCCGGAGGAAGCCATTGGCCTTACCGCAAGCTACATCCGCATCTGCGGCAGCGGTATTTTCTTTATTGTGGCATACAACCTGATGGCCGCCATCTTCCGCGGTCTGGGCGACAGCAAATCCCCGTTGTTGTTCGTGCTGGTGGCCTGCATTGTCAACATTGCGGGCGACCTGCTGCTGGTGGCCGGGCTCAAAATGGATGCTGCCGGTGCTGCGGCGGCAACGGTGCTGGCACAGGCTGTCAGCGTGGTGTTCGCCATTGTAATGCTGGTGAAGAAAGATCTCCCGTTTACCATCAAAAAATCGGATTTTCGCCTCGACGTACAGTGCCGGAAATTCCTGGAGATCGGTCTGCCGCTGGCCTTGCAGGAATTTTTGACCCAGCTTTCTTTCCTGGCGCTCTGCGCCTTTGTCAACCGCCTGGGCCTGGCTGCATCCTCCGGCTATGGCGTTGCCTGCAAGATCGTTAACTTTGCCATGCTGATCCCCAGCGCGTTGATGCAGTCGATGGCTTCGTTTGTGGCGCAGAATGTGGGTGCGGGCAACCCCAAGCGCGCCCAAAAGGCGATGCTGACCGGTATTGGGGTGGGGCTGATGTTTGGCTGCGCGGTGTTTGCCCTTGTTATGTTCAGGGGCGACCTGTTGGCGGGCGTTTTCTCCACCGATGCAGAGGTTGTACAGAAAGGCTTTGAGTACCTGAAAGGCTTTGCACCCGAAACTATTGTGACGGCGATTCTGTTCAGCATGGTGGGTTACTTTAACGGCAACAATAAAACCCTCTGGGTTATGATTCAGGGCCTGGTCCAGACGCTGCTGGTGCGTTTGCCGATGGCATATTTCATGAGCATTCAGCCGAACGCCAGCCTGACCAAGATCGGCCTTGCCGCCCCGGTATCTACCACAGTGGGCGTTGTGCTGAACATTGCGTTTTACATGTACCTGAACCGTGCCGAACAGCGCAAACAGCGCACGGCAGCATAACGGGGAAGTGCAGCATGACACCGCCTGCAAAAGTGAAAAGACAGTCGTTATAATATATCATCATATCAAAAAAAGCTGCTGCACCGGGAAAGCCAGGTGCGGCAGCTTTTTGCATAGAAAGGCAGCAGCAACCAAAGCAGCGGACCTCTATTCCGCTGTCTACACAATGGCGACGAAATGCGCAAAATAAATCAACTTAAACTTGATTTTTTGTGCATTTAACGCTATGATTAAACCAATGGAAACCATGTTGACAGGATGGATTTTTGCATCCTGAATGACCAATACAACCGGGAGGTAGTTATGCTGGATGTAGCAATCATTGGCTGTGGTGTGGTTGGTGCAGCTGCAGCGTATGAACTGTCGCACTATCCGCTGCATGTGGCAGTGCTGGAAGCAGAAAACGATGTGGCGGATGGAACAACGAAGGCAAACAGCGCCATCCTGCACGCCGGGTATGACCCGGAACCGGGCACCCAAATGGCCCGCCTGAATGTGCAGGGCGTGGCGCTGGCAAAGGAAATCTGCGCCCGGCTGGATGTGCCCTACCGCCAGTGCGGCAGCCTGGTGCTGGCGCTGAGCCAGGCAGAGCTGCCCCACCTGCAAAAGCTGTACGCGAACGGCGTGGCAAACGGCGTGCCGGGCATCCGGCTGCTGACAGCGGAGGAAACCCTGGCGATGGAGCCGCAGCTTGCCCCCACAGTGGCCGGGGCGCTGTTTGCCCCCAGCGCAGCCATCGTCAGTCCGTGGGAGTTTGCGCTGGCCATGGCGGAGGTGGCTGTGCGCAACGGGGTAGAGCTGTACCGCAGCACTCCTGTAACCAACATTAAAAAGATTGACGGCGGCTGGCAGCTGACCACGCCAAACGGCAGCTTTGCGGCCCGCTATGTGGTCAATGCGGCGGGACTGAACGCCCAGGCCATCCATGAGATGGCTGCGCCGCACACCTTTACACTGGAACCTACCCGCGGGGAATACTATCTGCTGGACAAAAGCGAAGGCAACCGCGTGAACCATGTGATCTTCCAGTGCCCGAACGAGAACGGCAAAGGGGTGCTGGTAACGCCCACCGTACACGGCAACCTGCTGGTGGGGCCGAACGCCCAGCCGGTAGCGGGGGATGATACCGCCTGCACGGCAGACGGCCTTGCCTTTGTGGCGGCAGCGGCCAGGCGCAGTGTGCCGGGGATCCGCTTTGGCGAGTCCATCCGCAACTTTGCCGGTGTGCGCGCCAACGTGGATACCGGGGACTTCGTGATCGGCGAAGCGGACGGCGCGCCGGGCTTTATTGACCTGGCGGGCATGAAATCGCCGGGGCTTTCCAGTGCACCGGCTGTGGCAAAAGAGGTAACTAAAATTCTGGCAGCCCACAGCGACCTGCCGGAGCCAAAGACGGATTATAAGAATGGCCGTACCCGCGTGCGGTTCAAGGAGCTGCCGCCGGAGCAAAAGGCGGAGCTGATTGCCAAAAATCCAGCCTATGGCCGCGTGATCTGCCGGTGTGAGACGATCACCGAGGGCGAGATTCTGGATGCCTTGCAGAGCGAGATCCCAGCCGTGAGCATTGATGGCGTAAAGCGGCGGTGCAACGCGGGCATGGGCCGCTGTCAGGGCGGCTTTTGCGGGCCGCGCGTGCTGGAACTGATCAGCAAAACACTAGGCATTGACCCGTTGGATGTATTGCAGGACAAGGCCGGCACCAATGTGCTGCTGTGTGAAACCAAAACCGGAAGGGGGTGCAACCATGGTTGAACTTGTTATCATCGGCGGCGGCCCGGCGGGCCTGGCGGCGGCGTACAGCGCGTGGCAGCATGGCCTGCGCGATATTTTGATTTTGGAACGCGATGCAGAGCTGGGCGGTATTTTGAACCAGTGCATCCACAACGGGTTTGGCCTGCATCGGTTTGGCCAGCAGCTTACCGGCCCGGAATACGCCGGGCGCTATATCGAGATGCTGCGCACAACCGGCGTGCGGGTGGAACTGGGCACCATGGTGCTGGAAGTGACCCCCGATAAGCAGGTACACTGCGTCAGCCGCAGCAAGGGCTACCAGATCATTCAGGCCAAAAGCATTATCCTGTGCATGGGCTGCCGCGAGCGCACCCGCGGGGCCATCGGCACCCCCGGCACCCGCCCGGCGGGAATTTATACCGCCGGTGCAGCCCAGCGCTATGTAAATATGGAAGGCTACCTGGTGGGCAGACGGGTATTGATTTTGGGCAGCGGCGATATCGGCCTGATCATGGCGCGCCGTATGACGCTGGAGGGAGCCAAAGTGCTCGCCTGCGTGGAAGTGATGCCTTATTCCGGCGGGTTGACCCGCAACATTGTGCAGTGCTTGCAGGATTTTGATATTCCGCTGTACTTATCCCACACCATTGTGGAAATTCAGGGCAAAAAGCGAGTGGAAAAAGCCATCGTTGCCAAGGTGGATGAAAACCGCCGCCCTATCCCTGGAACCGAGATGGAGTTTGATGTGGATACCATCCTGCTCAGTGTGGGGTTGATCCCCGAAAACGAGTTGACCCGCCAGGCAGGTATTGCCATGGACCCCCACACCAAGGGGGCCGTGGTATATGAAAATATGGAAACCGAGATCCCCGGTGTATTTGCCTGCGGCAACGTGGTGCATGTGCACGATCTGGTGGATTTTGTTTCCGGCGAAAGCGAAACCGCCGGTGCAGCCGCGGCAGCCTATGTGCAAAATGGCGAGATAGAAACCGAAACCGCTCTGCCGCTGGCAGCGGGGGAGGGCATTGGCTACACCGTGCCGCAGCATATCCGGCTGGACGGCGTGCAGAAAAGCGTGAGCGTATCGTTCCGTGTGCGGCGCAATTATGGGCCCAGCACCATAACGGTGCGCTGCGGACCAAACAAAATTGCCGCCTTTAAGCGGGAACGCCTGGCACCGGGGGAGATGGAGCACATTACGCTGCCCAAAGCTCTGCTGCAAAAAGCGGACGGCCCGCTGATCGTTGCTGTGGAGGAGGTGCCGCAATCATGACAGAAACAATAAAAGAGCTGATCTGCATCTGCTGCCCCAAGGGGTGCCATCTGCGGGTGGACACCGCAAATGACTATGCCGTGACCGGCAATGCCTGCCCCAACGGCGCTGCATACGGCAAAGAGGAACTGACCCACCCCACCCGCATCATTACCAGCACCGTGCGCATTACGGGTGGGCTGTACCCGCGCTGCCCGGTCAAAACCGCGCAGGCGGTGCCAAAGGAAACGATGTTTTCCGTGATGGCTGCGCTGAATACCGCGGCTCTGCAAGCCCCCGTGCATACCGGGGATGTGGTACTGCCTAACGTGTGCGGCACCGGCGTGGATGTTGTGGCAACGCGTAACATGGAAAAAGTGGAATAAAAACAGCGGGTAGTTAGGGCAACACCGCACAATTCCCGCCTTACGGCTTAAGCACCGCTTCGGCGGCTGCGGCACGGCATCTGCGTTGCCAAAATGCTTCCAGTATTATCTGCGCTTTTGTCTTAGCAGCTGCCGCACCTCGCTCGCCGTATCGGCACTTAGAATTGTGCGGTATTGCCTTAGCCCCGTTACCCATCAACAGGGAGGTTGAAGATGAGCAGATATGTTCTTGCGCTGGATCAGGGTACCACCAGCAGCCGGGCAATCCTGTTTGATAATGAGCAGAATATTATTGCCGTGCGCCAGCGCGAATTTGAGCAGCTATACCCCCAGCAGGGCTGGGTGGAGCACGACCCCATGGAGATATGGTCCAGCCAATATGGCGTGATGAACGAGGTGGTAGCCCAAAGCGGCGTGGATGCGCATGATATTGCCGCCATCGGCATTACCAACCAGCGCGAAACCACGATTTTGTGGGAAAAAGCGACCGGCCGCCCCGTTTATAACGCCATTGTGTGGCAATGCCGCCGCACTGCACCGTTGGTGGATGAGCTGCTCAGCCAGCCGGGCATGGCAGAGTATATCAAAGAGAATACCGGCCTTGTGCCGGATGCCTACTTTTCCGCAACCAAAATCAAGTGGATTCTGGACCATGTGCCGGGCGCACGGGAGCGCGCACAGGCGGGAGAAATTCTGTTTGGCACGGTGGATAGCTGGCTGGTGTGGAAGCTGACCGGCGGCAAGGTGCATGTAACGGACCGAACCAACGCCAGCCGCACCATGCTGTATAATATCCACAAGCTGGACTGGGATGATACACTGCTGAACGCGCTGGATATCCCCCGCGCCATGCTGCCGCGTGTGACGGATTCCAGCGAAATTTACGGTTACACCGACCTGTGCGGCGTACAGGTGCCGGTGGCCGGTATTGCGGGCGACCAGCAGGCCGCACTGTTTGGCCAGGGCTGCTTTTCCAAAGGCGAAGCCAAAAACACCTATGGTACCGGCTGCTTTTTGCTGATGAACACCGGCGATACCATCTGCCGCAGCAAAAATGGCCTGCTGACCACCATTGCCATCAGCCTGAACGGCAAGGTGGAGTATGCGCTGGAGGGCAGTGTGTTTGTGGGCGGGGCGGTCATCCAGTGGGTGCGCGATGGCCTGCGCATGATCCAAGAAAGCCGGGATTCGGAGTATTACGCCCAGAAGGTGCCGGATAACGGCGGAGTGTATATTGTTCCGGCCTTTACCGGATTGGGCGCACCCTACTGGGATATGTACGCCCGCGGGGCCATTGTGGGCATTACCCGCGGCACCACCCAGAACCATATCATCCGCGCGGCGGAGGAGTCCATCGCTTATCAGAGCTATGACCTGGTGCACGCGATGGAGTTGGATGTGGGCCAGCCCATCACCGCCCTGAAAGTGGATGGCGGTGCTTCCCGCGACCAGTTTTTGATGCAGTTCCAGGCGGACATCCTGAACAAAACCGTGCTGCGCCCGGCCATCCGCGAAACAACGGCCCTTGGCGCTGCCTACCTGGCGGGCCTTGCCACCGGCGTGTGGAAAGACCGTGGGGAAATCCGCAGCCTGTGGCACTGCAACATGACCTTTACTCCCAACATGGAAGCTCCGAAACGCGAAAAGCTGCTGGCTGGCTGGCACAAAGCCGTGGGCCGAAGCCGCGATTGGGCGGAACACGAGTAGGAGTTAGGAGGTAGGAGTGAGCAGCTGCCGCACCTCGCTCGCCGTATCGGCACTTAGAATTATGCGGTATTGCCCTAAAAACAATTTGTAGAGGACGATGCTCGCATCGTCCCGGGTGACGGGCTGTATCAAACGTTTTACATGTATCCCCACGATTCAACTTGTGAGCAAATTCCCCGAACCAACTCCAAAACTACTCACATAAAAAACAACCACCAAACAACAACAGGCCCACGCCGCAGGAAAACATCCCGGCGTGGGCCTGTTATTTATCTATGGCAACACCGCACAATTCCCGCCTTACGGCTTAAGCACCGCTCCGGCGGCTACGGCACGGCATCTGCGTTGCCAAAATGCTCGATAATGTCGGGTTGCGGTACCCGCATCGTGCTTCGGGGACAAAAGCCCCTCGCACTCTGCGACCGCTGCCCCTGCTTCGGTTCGCTGTTTCCGCCACTGGCGGCGCTCACCTTTGCAGCATCCAGTATTATCTGCGCTTTTGGCTTAGCAGCTGCCGCACCTCGCTCGCCGTATCGGCACTTAGAATTATGCGGTATTGCCCTATGGCAATCTGTGACTAAAATGATTTAATTCATGTGCACCAGCTTGGGGTAGACCCGCTGCATATAGGAATCGTCGAAATGCTCGTCCAGCAGGGTATCCAGGCTGGTCTGGGCGGCAACGCCCTCCAAACGGGCGTCATAACGAATCAGCGCGGCGGAGCTGACGATCATATTGACTGCCATAAATACCACCAGGCACCAGGTCAAAATGGTACCGCCGCGGCGGGGCAGGCTTTCAATCAAGCGGTCCAACGGCGGGAACAGCACCTTGAACCATGCCACAGCGGCCAGCCCCCAGAAAAAGCAGTACAGCAGATTGATACGCCCGCCCAGGTTGAACGGCAGGGCACTGTAATCCCAGAATACCGCGCCGAACACGATTTCGGTAAATACGCTGCACAGATACTCGTAAGCACCGCCCAACAGGGTGCCCATGCCGAACAGCCAGAATGCCGAACGGTCTTTGTACTTGTACAAAACCTGGGTGACCAGCGCAATGGCAAGGCCCCAAACAATAGAGAAAGGTCCCCACACCAGGCTGGAACGGCTCATCCAATACCCAGCGGTAATGCGGCAGAAAATCGTTTCGGTGATGTCGCCCAGGAACGCGCCGATTACAAACAGCAAAAAGATTTTGTAAAAGCTGCACCCGGCAGCAAACACCGTGCTTTTGGTGCGCTTGGGGCGTATCAGGTCCAGCTGCGGGGCTTTGGTGCGCATGCGGCGCTCGGTGCGGTCAAAAATCCACAACCCCATCCGCAGCGTCAGGTTGGCAAGGCGGTTGTTGACCTCGTCCACTCTGGGCAGCTTGTAGCGCAGGCCGCCCAGGGTCAGTGCGGTGCCCAGCAGATCAATGACCAGCAAAATGGCAAAGATCCACAACAGAACATGCGCAAGCCCGGCGGGTACCAGCTGGTACAAACGCATCAGCAACGGCACCAGCCACTTGACGGTTACCAGACCCAGGGCACCCCAGACGACGGAAGCCGAAAGGCAGATGTACCCATCCAGGTTCCATTTGCAGTCAGAGTAATCCCACCAGCGGGTGTGGCTGTAGTGCTCCAGCAAATGCCCGGCAATCCATTCCACCACCGTGGCATACAGCGCGCTGAACAAAAACAGGAAGAACCACCCGCCGCTTAATTCCCGCAGGGCAGTGGTGATCAGGCAGCCGGTAATGCCGTAAACCAGGCACAGCGGCCCGTGCAGCACGCCGCGGTCCCGGTACTGGCCCAGCAGCACTGCGGTGGCAGCAACTTCCAGGCACCAGCCCAGGAACGAAAAGGCCAAAAACAGCCAGAATAGTTGGTATAACATAAAAACTCCTCTGTGTGTTGCAGAATCAGCGAACACCACTATTCTACAATACCCAAAGGAGTTATGCAATATTTTGGCGCAGAATGGTTGAAAATAAGAACCTTTACGGCATGCCGCACACCAGCCGCTGGCCGCCACTGCCGCCGCTGACATAGTGGGTGGTGCGGCTGACCTGGTTGTCCACCGGCTGCCCGGCAGCGTACAGCTTGAGGTTATGGATAAAGATTTCTACAATGTTATCCAGTGTTTTGGCCAGGCTGAACCGCCCGGAAATGTGCGGCGTGATGATCACATTCGGTTCGCTCCACAGCGGGTGGTCTGACGGCAGCGGCTCTGGGTCAGTCACATCCAGCGCTGCACCGAACAAATGCCCGCTGTGTACGGCATTGGCCAGGGCAAGGCAGTCCACCGTGGAACCACGGCCCACGTTCAGCAGAATTGCCCCCTGCTTGCAGCGGGCCAGGCGGGCGGCATCAAACATGTGCAGCGTTTCCGGCGTGCCGGGCAGGCTCAAGGCAACCAAGTCTGCCTGCGGCAGCTCGGCGTCCAGTTCGCTTTGGGGTACCACCCGCAGGCAGTAATCGGGGCAGGGGGCACCAGGGCGCACGCTGCGCCGCACGCCGACAACCTCGGCCCCAAGGGCGTGGGCGCGCATGGCAAAGTTAGAGCCGATATCTCCCATGCCAACGCATAACACGCGGGACCCGGCCACCGGCCGCACCTGGCGGGTGATGGCATCCCACTTGTGCTGCGTCTGGCGGTCCCGGTACAAAAACAGATCCTTCTGCAGCCCCAGCCACAAGCCCAGCATCCACTCGCTGATGGCCAGCCCGTAAGCGCCGGTGGCGTTGGTCACCAGGCACTGCTCCGGCAGCACGCCCGGCACCAGATAGGTATCCGGTCCCGCAAAGTTGGATTGGAACCATTCCAGATGGTGGTTTTGGCAAATCAGCTCTACCGGCACATTGCCCATGATGATATCTGCCTCCAGCACCTGGGCCAGGGTAACGGTTTCGGTTTGGGCAAAGGTAAATTCATATTCCGGCACGCTGGCCTGCAAAGCGCTGCGCTGGGCATCGCTCAATGGCAGAGCCACCAAAACATGTTTTGGCATGAAACATTTCTCCTTGCAATCAAACGCCGCGTTCCTGCTTGCTGAAAATGCAGCCGCAGTAATCCTGCCGGTACAGGCCGTATTCTGCGCTCAAAGCAAGGCTGCGCTTGTAACCGTCCTTTTTGCGGAACTCGCTTTGCAGGTAGTTCAGGCCGTACTGTTGGGCCAGTTCGCAGCCGATGGTGTTCAGCCGCACAGGGTCCTTGACCGGGGAGATGGAAAGGGTGGTGGTGAACCAGTTAAAGTCGTGTGCCCTGGCGTACTGGGCGGCGCGTTCCAGCCGCATGCGGTAACACACGGTGCAGCGCTCGCCGCGCTCCGGCTCGTTTTCCAGCCCTTTTACTGCAGTGTAAAACTCCTGCGGGTCATACGGCAGCTCCACCACCGTGATGCCGCGGGCAGCGTACCCGGCATCGCGCACAAAACGTTCCAGTTCGGCTTCCCGGCGGTGATATTCCTCCGGTGGGGCAATGTTGGGGTTATAATATAAAATGGTAACGTCAAAATGGTCGGCCAGACGTTCCAACGTGGCGCTGGAACAGGGCGCGCAGCAGGCGTGCAGCAGCAGCTGCGGGCGCTGGCCATCGCGCTCTAATGCGGCGATGGTTTCTTCCATCACGCGCTCATAATTGATTCGGTTTGCCAATGGTGTTTTCCCTCCTGCATGGCAGCGGCTGCTGCCGCAATCTAACCCCATTATAGCGTATTGCTGGGCAAATTTACACCCCGCACAGGAAGAATAACCGCCACAGCCTTTGAAATATGGAAAATTGCGCGGCGCTTTTTGCAAAATGTTGAATTTTTTATCACGAATTGTTCACATCTATCGGGTATTCTATAGTTGTTCCCAAAAGGAACGGTGCCAGGGAACAGGGACCCGAACACCGTTGGGGCATTGCCAAATGCCCAGGGGAACAACGCAGACTTTTTTCATCCACTCCTCTTTCTCTTTTTTCTTCTTTTCAAGGAAAAACCGCCGCACAGGAACAGGGACCTGTGTGGCGGCTTTTCTTTTTGAATTTGGGTTTGATGAAGCAAACTGAATAAAAATGTGATATAATAACAGGCACAAGCAATTACCACCAACAGGAGGGGAACAACTATGGTACAGGTCGATTTGATCACCGGCTTTCTTGGCTCTGGCAAAACGACTTTTATGCGGCACTATGCCCGCTATATGGTTCAGCAGGGCTGGAATGTCTGCATTTTGGAAAATGACTTTGGCGCGGTCAATGTGGATGTTATGCTGCTGCAGGATATTTTGGGCGACCATTGCGATATGGAAAGCATCAGCGGCGGGTGCGACTGCGATACCCACCAGCGCCGGATGCGCACCAAGTTGATCTCGCTGGCCATGCAGGGCTTTGACAGGGTCATTATTGAGCCGAGCGGTATTTTTGATGTAGATGAATTTTTTGACATCCTGCACGACGAACCGCTGGATAAGTGGTACCGTATGGGCAACGTGATTGCTATTGTGGACGCCAAGCAGGAGCAGCAGCTTTCGCCCCAGTCGGCCTACCTGCTGGCGTCCGAAACCGCCAATGCCGGCATGGTGGTACTGAGCCGCAGCCAGCTGGCTACCCCGGCTGAGATGGATTCCACGGTAAACTACCTGAACTACGCGCTGGAGCAAAACGGCTGCGCCCGCCGCTTTGGCGCAGATGTACTGCGCAAAAACTGGGAGGACCTGACCCCGCAGGACCTGGCCGCCGTTGCCGCCTGCGGCAGCAAGCAGGCCAGCTATGAAAAAATGCACTTTGACCAGCACGATGTGTTTTCTTCGCTCTATTTTATCGACCGTCACTTACCCCTGCCGCGGCTGAAAGAAGTGGTGAATGAACTGTTTGCCGATGCCTCCTGCGGCCGCATTATGCGCATTAAGGGCTTTACTTCGGATGGAAATGGCTGGCTGGAGCTGAACGCCAGCCGCGATGCCATGACCTTAAAGCCCATTGCCAAAGCGCAGGAAGTGATCATCGTGATCGGTGAGCAGCTGAACCGCGCTGCGATTGAGGCACACTGGAAGGAGGTTTGAAACCACTGAACCTGCTGAACGAAAGCCAAATGCAGGAAAAAGAAAAAGGTTAAATCAAAATTCCCTCACAGTGGTCAATTTCGTGCTGGATGATTTCCGCCGTCCAGCCGGTAAACGTTTTAAGCCGCGTCTGGAATTTTTCATTCTGCCACTGCACTTTGATGACTTTGTGGCGCTTGGTTTTCCGCGTGCCGGTAAGCGATAAGCAGCCTTCGTCCGTTTCATAGGCTCCGGACTGTTTGACGATGACGGGGTTGAACATGACCATGTATTCGCCGTCATTCTCAAAAGCGATAATGCGTTTGTTCACGCCGATCATGTTTGCCGCCATACCCACGCAGCCATCCTTGTGGGCAATCAGAGTTTCCATCAGGTCCTGCGCTACGCCAAGGTCCGCCGCCGTGGCGGGCGCGGCTTTCTGCGCAAGAAAAGTCTCATCTTTGCAAATTTCACGAATCATTGGGGATGCTCCTTAACTGTTTTTTCTACATTGTATCAGCCAAGGGGAAAATACACAAGAAAGAAAACGATAACAAAAAATATCTGCCCGCTCTACGATTATATTTAAATCTGTGCGCTGGTTCCCGATCAGGATAAGGATAAATTTGAAACGTGCTTTGTTTTCAATTCAGAACAGATGGATTCCTTCGCCAGCGGAAAACAACGATCGCGCTCAAATATTATCCAGATGCTGGAACGATGGATGCTGTAACCATTACATAGCGTTTATAGTGGGACTGCAAAATAGTAAAAAGTGGATTCCCTGAAAGTTGATTTGCGAAAAAGCTATAAAAGTGTGTACTTAAAATAATAAAAGCCGTAGACTCTAACGAATCTGCGGCTTTTATTTTGGTCGAGGTGACAGGACTCGAACCTGCGGCCTCGTGGTCCCAAACCACGCGCGCTACCAGCTGCGCAACACCTCGTGAACATTTCTATTATATCTGTTCGCGCCGTGTGCGTCAAGTGCTAAATTTGGGAGATGGCGAAGAAGAGGCGGCAGGTGCGCACAATATGCACCTCTGCGGTCTCAATAAGTGCAAGTGCTTTTTGCTGAAACAATAACCCGTTTACACATTCCCCTTGCCGATGCCCCATTTTTTGAAATACCGGCCCATGCTCTTCAACTGCATTTTGAACTTGCCTGCATCCCGCATGGGGTCGCGGTGCCAGGCGTGGGTGGCGGTGAACTGCGGCAGCAGGTAGACAAGCCCTTGGCGCAGAGCACGCTGGGTCAGGTCGGCATCCTCCACATACATAAAGTATTCGGGGTCAAAACCGCCGATGGTTTTGAACACATCGGTGCGGATGGCGGCAAAGCTGCCGGTGCAAAACTCAATGGGGCGGGGGATCGTCAGGTCCTCATCCTGCATGGTGTAATGTTCGTCAGCTTTTTGCATCACACCGCCAAACCGCGGGGCCAGCTGGCGGGCCAGCAGCAGCCACGGGGTGGGCTTGCGGCGCGGCAGGTTTTGGATGCGCCCATCCGGAAAATAGAGCTGCGGCGTGGCCATCACAACGCCGGGGTGGTCCAGCAGCCATTGCGCCATCTGGGGCAGGATGTCATCGTGAATGATCACATCCGGGTTCAGGATAAAGTGTACATCGCTGGTCAGGCGGTCCATAATGCTGTTGTGGCCCTTGCCGAAGCCGAGGTTTTTGGGCAGGCAGATCACCTGCACGCGTACATCGCCAAAATCTGTCTGCGCCAGGCGGGGGCCGCAGCCATCCGGGCTGGCGTTATCCACCACATACAGGGCAAAGTCATCGCCGGGGGTGTTGGCCAGCACGCTGCGCACGGCAGCGCACACTTCATCATAATCACAGTATGCCACAATACAGGCACTGATCTTCGGCATACGTCCTCCTCAGGTGCGGGGCGGGTCCACCACGGCTTCCAGATCATCCAGGTCATAGGGGGTGTTCTGGTAGACATAGTAGTTCAGCCAGTTGGTATACAGCAGGTGCGCATGGGCACGCCAGCGGAAAATGGGGTCCTTGTTGGGGTCATCGTCCGGGTAATAGTTGACCGGCACATGAATTTCCTTGCCCGCCTTTACATCGCGGCGGTACTCGGCATCCAAAGTGTACTTGTCGTATTCCGGGTGGCCGATAACAAAAATCTGGCGGCCGGACTCGGTAGAAAGCAGCATGGGGCCAGCAACATCGCTTTCGGCCAGCATGCGCAGCTCCGGGGCGGCATCAATATCGGCGCGGTTCAGCCCGGCCCAGCGGCTGTGCGGGGCATAGAATATTTCGTCAAAGCCGCGCACCAGCGGATTGGAGGGCCGCACCACGCGGTGCTCGAACACGCCGAACATTTTTTCCGGCAGGTGTACCTTGCGCACGCCGAAGTGGTAATACAGCCCGGCCAGCGCACCCCAGCACAGATGAATGGTGGAATATACGTTTTCGCGGCTGTAATCCATGATCTCGCACAGCTCGTTCCAGTAGTCCACGTCCTCATAGTCCAGGTCCTCAATGGGGGCACCGGTGATGATCATACCGTCAAAGCGCTCATTGCGCACCGCATCAAAGGTTTTATAAAACGCCTTCATGTGCTCCTGCGGGGTGTGGGTGGTATCATGGGTCTTGGTCTGCAAAAAGGTCAGCTGCACCTGCAGGGGGCTGTTGGCCAAAAGGCGTGCCAGCTGGGTTTCCGTTACAATTTTGGTGGGCATCAGGTTCAAAATCAGGATGCGCAGGGGACGGATCTGCTGGGTCTGCGCACGCTGCTGGTGCATGACAAACACGTTCTCGCGCGAAAGTTCGCCATAGGCGGGCAGCTCTTTGGGAATGATCAAAGGCATAAACAGTAAACTCCTTAACGGTCAGATCTGGTCAAGTGCCTGGGCAATATCGTGGATCAGGTCGTTCTTATCTTCCAGACCGCAGCTCATGCGCACCAGGTCGGGCTGAACACCGGCGGCAATCAGCTGCTCGTCGTTCATCTGGCGGTGGGTGGAGCTGGCGGGGTGCAGGCAGCAGGTGCGGGCATCGGCCACATGGGTCTCAATGGCGGCAATCTTCAGGTGGCCCATAAAGGCAGCGGCGGCTTCGCGCCCGCCCTTTACGCCAAAGCTGACAACGCCGCAGGAACCATTGGGTAGGTACTTTTCGGCAACAGCATGGTACTTATCGCCCGGCAGGCCGCAGTAGTTCACATAGGCAATCTTCGGGTGGCTGGCCAAAAACTCTGCCACAGCCTGGCCGTTCTCGCAATGGCGGGCCATGCGCACATGCAGGCTTTCCAGGCCAAGGTTGAGCATGTAGGCGTTGATGGGGCTCTGCACGCAGCCAAAGTCACGCATCAGCTGTGCGGTTGCCTTGGTGATGAAAGCGCCCTCCTTGCCAAAGTGCTCGGCATAGGTGATACCGTGGTAGCTGTCATCAGGGGTGCACAAGCCGGGGAACTTATCGGCATGAGCCATCCAGTCGAACTTGCCGCCGTCCACAATGGCACCGCCCAGGGTTGCGCCGTGGCCGTCCATGTACTTGGTGGTGGAATGGGTCACGATATCGGCACCCCATTCAATGGGGCGGCAGTTGACGGGGGTGGCAAAGGTGTTATCCACAATCAGCGGCACACCGTGGGCGTGGGCTGCATTGGCAAACTTTTCAATATCCAGCACCGTCAGGGCGGGGTTGGCAATGGTTTCGCCAAAGACAGCCTTGGTGTTGGGCTGGAACGCGGCGTTCAGCTCTTCCTCGGTACAGTCAGGCGAGACAAAGGTGGCGGTAATGCCCATCTTTGCCATGGTGACGGAGATCAGGTTGAAGGTGCCGCCGTAAATGGAGCTGGAAGAAACGATGTGGTCGCCCGCGTTGCAGATGTTGAACAGGGCAAAGAAGTTGGCTGCCTGGCCGGAACCGGTCAGCATACCGGCGGTGCCGCCCTCCAGTTCGGTAATCTTGGCGGCGATGGTATCGCAGGTGGGGTTTTGCAGGCGGGAATAAAAATAACCGCTGGCCTGCAGGTCAAACAGCTTGCCCATATCGTCGGAGCTATCATATTTGAAAGTGGTGCTCTGCACAATGGGAATCTGGCGGGGTTCGCCGTTGCCGGGGGTATAGCCGCCCTGTACGCACAGGGTATTGATGCTGTATTTGCTGGACTGATCCATGATCTTACTTCCTTTCCGCAAAAGCGGTAATATTTAATCTTATTGTAAAGGTTTTGGTGGGTAAAATCAAGGGCGGCGGGGGATAGTTGCCATAAAACAGGAAAGGAACACAAAAATGCCGCCTGATTTGCGGCAGGCGGCGGGGACGTTTGGGAAAATGCATGGTGTGTGAGGGAGATTGCTTTTTTGAAAGCAAGCAATGCAACAAGGCCCATCCAGCGGGACGATGCAAGCATCGTCCCCTACAAATTGCTGGAGGCGTTGCCTTAGCATCGGCTTTCTTGCAGAATAAAAGCGCAGAATTTGGAACAAAATACCCGGCTTAATCCAGCATCCCAACCTCGGTATAATTCGGGGTGCCGGTCAGGTAAT
>SAUS01000013.1 GCA_004000625.1 Candidatus Cibiobacter qucibialis
AAAATAGCGGTGGGAGGATTGAATCGTGTAGGGTGCGCCGTCCGTCCCGGTTGTGGCGCGGGTGTATGGCTCCGCACGGCAGAGCACCAGCAGCCGGTCTTGCAGCTGGGCCAGGATGGTGGTGCTGGTGTGGTCGTACCCGTTCCAGTTCAGCGGCGGCAGGGCGGGCTTTTCCGCTACGGTGCCGGCGGCAAGGTCAACCAGGTAGACGGGTGTTTTTGTTTCGGCGTTGTCGTCCGTCCAGTCGTTGGAATAGTACTCCACAACCAGCTGGCCGTTCAGGATGCGGGTAATTGTCACATCAAACGCACCGCGCCCCTCATATGGGTCAGGCGGCAGGGCATCGGTTACGGTGCGGGTTTGCCGGTCAGCCAGCCCGGTGGCGGTCAGCTCGCCGGTGGTGTAGTCATATTCATATAAAGTATCGTCCAGCACAGCGGTGCTTATATTAGTGGTGCGCCCGGCGGAAGCGTTGGTGATCGGGTATTCCCGCAGCAGTTCTGCCGCGCCGGTGTCGGCATCTACTAGGTACAGGCAGGAAGTCTGTGGCTCGCTGCTGTCATAATAAGGAGATACCGAAACCACCAGCTGCCGCCCGGTGCAGCCGATGATGTTGGCGGATTGCCCGCTGGTATCCCCGGCATCAAACAGGGTGGTGATGCCGCCGGTGGACAGATCGAGGCGTTTGATGCGGTCATAGCTGTCCCCGCTGGGGCAGGTGGAAAACCAGAGGGAAGAACCGTCCGTGTAGCAATAGAAACTTGAAATGTAATTGCAGTGGTACAGTACCTGTTCCACGCCGTAATCCTGATTCAGCCGCACGATGGACATGCCGTCGGAATCATATCCATAGACAAAGGAAAGATAAGTGCCGTCCCCAACCGGGCAGGGCAGCGTGACGGGCACGCCGGTAAAAAAGCAGGCCGGGCAGCTTGGGCTGTCATGCGTGCAGCCGGTAATATGGCAGGCCGGGGCCTGGGTGCCGGTCTGGTAGTCCGCATAGAGCACCTGCTGGTAATCGCCCGAAGCGGCAGTCATGGAGGTATAATATCCGTTTTCATCCCCCTGGTACAGCGGGCGCAGGCTGGGGAGATCAGGTTTCGCTGCCGGTTCCGCGGCGGCAGGGGAGGGGGACGGCTCCGCCGCAGAACTGCCGGAAGAGCCCGGCACAGCGCTGCAGCCGGAAAAGGCAACACAAACGGCGGGCACAAGCAGCAGTGCAGCCAGGCGCACAGCGCACGGCATGGTCTGGTTGAACGTCTTTTTCATGGGGCAAACCTCCTTTATGGCGTAACATCCCCGCGGTAAGCGGCGGCATCCTGCGGGGAGAGCGATGCTGCCGACACCCGCAGCCCTTGCCCGCTGCGGGCCACGCAAAGGTAAAGCTGGGCACTGACGCTGTAGCGTACCGCGCAGGGCTCGTGCAGCTGCAGGGGCAGCGTTTCCCAATCGGTGATCGCATCCCCGCCTAAAAATGCGGCGTAAGCATCCGCTATTTCATCCAGCGCGGAATCCGCAAAGCTGCACTGCTCCACCGTAAACCCAACGGGCAGGCCGCTGGCTGTCAGGGTGAGGGTGACATGGATCTCATCGGATGTAAAAACATATTCGCTCTGGCCGGTATCGTCAGTGTAGGTAGTACAACTGTCTGTTTGCTGCATGGCGGAAAGAAGCACATCCGCCATGCTGGCAGGCAGTACCCCGGCCGCCTGCAGCTGCTGCACCGCGGCAAGGGTGGGGGCAGTGCTGGCTGGAGTTGAATCAGGCTCCACCATGGTGCGGGATGTATTTTGCCAGGTCATACGCCAGCAGTAAAGCTCCCGTGCGGCAGCACAGCTGCGCCCGGCGGGGCTTAACGCTTCAGCATCCTGCTGCACCGCAATGCTGTGCCCGGCGGCACGGTCCAGCACGGCAAAAACCGGCAGCGGCAGGGCCAAAGCCGCTGCAGAAAGTGCAATAGCCACAGCAGCCAACCGCAGTGCAGGCGGAAAAAACATTTTCCTTTCCCTCATGGCTCTACCTCCGGTTGGCTGCCCGCTTTTTGCAGGCAGAAGCTGACCGTGGTTCCCTGGCTGGGCACACTTGCAAATTGCAGCGTTGTGCCGTGCAAGGCGGCAATTCTGGCGCACAGGGCAAGCCCCATGCCGCTGCCGCCCTGCTCCCGTGCACGGGATTTATCTACCATATAAAACGGCTCGGTAACGCGGGCCAGTTCCTGCGGCGGAATGCCGCAGCCGGTATCCTGTACGCGGATGGTCAGCCGGGTGGGTGTTTCGTCCAGCAGCACTTCCACTTTGCCATCCGCCGGGGTGGCTTTGCGGGCATTCTGGATCAGGTTGTACAGCATATCGCACAACAGTTCCGGCTGGGCCAGCACCACGGCGTCACTGCGGGGTAGGGTGGGCACCGGGCTGCCCTGGGGCAGGGCGCGGCGCAGGCTTTGCAGCACACGGCCCAGGGGTACGGCTTCCAGCTGCGGGGGCTGTTGTTCCAGCCCCATCAAAGCCAACAGGTTCCCGCTCAACGCTTCCAACCGCTTGCTTTCGTGGTAGATATAATCAGCGGCGGTGCGGCGGGTGGCGGGGCTCACCTCGCCGCTGCGCAGGATATCGGCAAAGCCGAGGATGCTCGTCATCGGGGTTTTCAGCTCGTGGGTAAACGCGGCCACAAAATCATCTTTCTGGCGGGCGTTCTGCTGCAAGGTCTGCACGGTGCCCTCCACCGCCTGGGCCATCTCGTCAAAGCTGCGGCTTAAACTGGCAATTTCGTCACTGCCATGGATGGCCGTGCGCTGGCTGTAGGCCCCGGCGGCAATCTGGCGGCTGGCCTGCTCCAGCTGCTCCAGCGGGCGGGTCATGCGGCGGCAGAGCAGCAGAACCAGGCCCCCGGCCAGCACCATGGCCAAAAGTTCTACGATCAGTGCATTTCGGGTGCGGGCCTGCCGCGCCTGCCACACGGGGGCGGCATCCTGCGCAATGACCAAGGTGATGCAGCGTTCCGGCAGAACGACCGTTCCGGCGCACAGCAGGGTATGGTTGTTCGCCAGCACCATGCGCGGCTCGCCGTCCTGGGCAAGCAGGGCTTCCACTTCGGATAAGGGAACCGCGGTGGGCAGGGCATAATACAGGGAGGTTCCATCCACACTGTAAGCGGCGCAGGCAAGGCTGTTCTGCTCGGTGATGGCCTGCAAATAGCTGCCCGCCCGTGCGGCCAGGCTGCCGCTGCCGGGTGTGACCAAGGTGCGCTGCATGGCGCGGCTTTCCCGCTGCCAGTCTGCAGATAACGTTTCCTGCGCGGTGTGCAGCTCCTGCCGGAACTGCTGCCCGATCAGCACCGTGTTGCACAGCGAAAGCACAACTGCCAGCACCACCAGCAGGGCAAGGGTCAGCTTATGGGCAAACTTCATGGCAAAACTCCTGCTCTATATAATTTATATAAAAGGATAGGCAAAGCGGCGCTCATTCCCCGCGCTCCAGCACATAGCCCACACGGAATACGGTGCGGATCTCGTTCTTCCAGCCCAGCTTTTTGCGCAGCCGCTGGATGTGCAGATCCAGCGTGCGGCTGTCATACTCGGCATCCAGCCCCCACACGCGCTCATAGAGCACTTCGCGGTACAGCACAATGCCGCGGTTGCGCAGCAATACTTCCAGCAGGTCAAATTCCCGCGGGGTCAGGTGCAGCGGGGTGCCGCTGCGCGTTACCCGGCGGGCAGCCGGGTCCAGCACCACATCAAAAGCAGCAAGAGTACCCTGGGCTTTACCACAGCGGCGCAGCACCGCTTCCACCCGTGCCACAAGCTCGGTGGGTTCGAACGGCTTGGTAATGTAATCATCCGCGCCCAGGTGCAGCCCACGCACACGGTCCGCCACCGCGGCTTTGGCAGTCAAAAAAATCACCGGGGTCTGCACGCTGCGCAGGTAGTCCAGCAGCTCGTACCCATCGGGGCCGGGCAGCATAATGTCCAGCAGGGCCAGATCATAGGTGTTTGCTTCAATTTTATCGGCGGCCTCGGTGCCGGTGGCAGCTTCGTCACAGGTGTAGCCCGCGCGCTCCAGCGTCAGGCGGATCAGCGCACGGATGGGCGCTTCGTCATCCACAATCAAAATAGGTTTCATGGGCGGATCCTTTGTCGTTTTGGCTTTTTGTGCTTCTTCACTTTCTAATTCTACTGTATACTTGTATCCAAAATCTTGCAAGATGGAAAACGCCCGAAAAAGCAGGAAACTTTTTGACAGTTCATAAATCTTTTTCAATTTACCCTATTGACAACGGTTGGCTATGTGTTACAATATTAGCAGTCGAACAGATAGAGTGCTAATAAAGATAATGCTTCCGCATAACGCCCTTGAACCTGCAAGAATATCAAGCCGCCGGGCACGAAGCAGCACTTGAACCGGTTCGCTGCTAATAGATAGAAAACCATTATCGTTGCCGATAAAGGAGGTTTGCGATATGAATACCAACCAATTTACCCAAAAAACGATGGAAGCCCTGCAGGCTGCCCAGCGTTTGGCAATTGAATATTCCAACCAGGCGTTGGAACAGGAGCACATGCTGGTGGCCCTGACCCAGCAGCAGGACGGCCTGATCCCCCAGCTGCTGACCAAGATGAACGTTGACCCCGGTACCTTTGAAACTGCCGCAGCGGAAAAAGTTTCCCAGCTGCCGCATGTGACGGGTTCCGGCCGTGACCCCGATAAAGTCTATATCTCCAATGAGCTGGACCAGGCCCTGACCGCCGCTGAAAAGCAGGCCCAGCAGATGAAGGATGAATATATCAGCGTGGAGCATGTCTTTATGGGCATGCTGCAGCGCCCCGGCCGCGTGGCTGGCGAGCTGTTCAAGCAGTTTGGCATCACACCGGAAAAGTTCATGCAGGTGTTGTCCGCCGTGCGCGGCAACCAGCGCGTGACCACTGATAACCCCGAATCTACCTATGACGCCCTGAAAAAATATGGCCAGGATCTGGTGGAAGCCGCCCGTGCCAACAAGCTGGACCCCGTCATTGGCCGTGATTCCGAGATCCGCAATGTTATCCGCATCCTGTCCCGTAAGCGCAAGAACAATCCTGTGCTGATCGGTGAAGCTGGCGTTGGCAAAACGGCTATCGCTGAGGGCCTTGCCCAGCGTATCGTGCGCGGCGATGTGCCCGAAAACCTGAAAGACCGCACCGTGTTCAGCCTGGATATGGGCGCTCTGGTCGCCGGTGCTAAGTACCGCGGCGAGTTTGAGGAACGTTTGAAGAGCGTTCTGAACGAAGTTAAAAAGAGCGAAGGCAAGATCATCCTGTTCATTGATGAGCTGCACACCATTGTGGGCGCCGGTAAAACCGACGGCGCAATGGATGCCGGCAACATCTTAAAGCCGATGCTGGCCCGCGGTGAGCTGCACTGCATTGGCGCCACCACCCTGGACGAGTACCGCCAGTATATCGAGAAAGACCCCGCTCTGGAACGCCGTTTCCAGCCCGTTATGGTGCAGGAGCCCACGGTGGAGGATACCATCTCCATCCTGCGTGGCCTGAAAGAGCGCTATGAGGTGTACCATGGCGTTAAAATTCAGGATGGCGCTTTGATTGCGGCAGCAACGCTGTCTAACCGTTATATTACCGACCGTTTCCTGCCGGATAAAGCCATCGACCTGGTGGATGAAGCCTGCGCAATGGTCAAGACCGAGCTGGACTCCATGCCCGCAGAGCTGGATGACCTGAACCATAAGATCACCCAGCTGCAGATCGAGCAGGCTTCTTTGCAGAAAGAAACCGATGAAATGTCCAAGCAGCGCCTTGCCGCCATCGAAAAAGAAATGGCCGAACTGCGCGATTCCTTCAATTCCAAGAAAGCTCAGTGGGAGAACGAGAAGAACGCCATCAATAAGGTGCAGAGCCTGCGCGCCGAGGTAGAAACCACCAAGGCCGAAATTGAAAAGGCAACCCGCAACGGCGATTACGCCAAGGCTGGTCAGCTGCAATACGGCAAACTGCCCGACCTGCAGCGCCAGCTGGAAGCTGAAGAAAAGATTGCTGCCGACAAGAAGGAGCAAAGCCTGCTGCGTGACCGCGTGACGGCCGAAGAGATCAGCCGCATTGTGGCCCGCTGGACCGGCATCCCTGTGGAGAAGCTGGTGGAGGGCGAGCGCGAAAAGCTGCTCCGCCTGCCCGAAGTGCTGCATCAGCGCGTGATCGGCCAGGACGAAGCCGTGCAGAAGGTTTCGGACGCTATCCTGCGCTCCCGCGCCGGCATTGCAAACCCGAACCGCCCCATTGGCAGCTTTTTGTTCCTTGGCCCCACGGGCGTTGGCAAGACCGAGCTGGCCAAAGCGCTGGCCCAGGCCCTGTTTGACGATGAAAAGAACATGGTTCGTATCGATATGACGGAATACATGGAGAAATTCAGTGTGTCTCGTCTGATCGGTGCGCCTCCGGGATATGTGGGTTATGAGGAGGGTGGTCAGCTGACTGAGGCTGTGCGCCGCCATCCCTACAGCGTTGTGCTGTTTGATGAGGTGGAAAAAGCCCACCCGGATGTGTTCAACATTCTGCTGCAAGTCCTTGACGATGGCCGTATTACCGACAGCCAGGGCCGTACCGTGGACTTTAAGAACACCATCATCATCCTGACCTCCAACCTTGGCTCTGACATCATTCTGGAAGACCTGGAAAAGAACCGTGCCAACGGCAAGAACGAACTGTCCGCCGAAGCGCGTGACAAGATCGACCTGCTGCTCAAGCGCCAGTTCCGCCCGGAGTTCCTGAACCGTCTGGACGATATTGTCTACTACAAGAGCCTGACCAAGGATGAGATTGGCGGCATTGTGGATCTGATGTTGGCTGACCTGCGCAGCCGCCTGGCTGACAAGCAGCTGAAGCTGGTTGTGACCGATGCAGCCAAGAACGTGATTGTGGATGACGGCTATGACCCCATCTATGGTGCCCGCCCGCTGAAGCGGTATATCCAGGCCAACGTGGAAACCATGATCGCAAAAGAGATCATCGGCGGCAACCATGTGCCCGGCGATACCCTGACCGTGGACGCCGAAAACGGCAAACTGGTCCTGCGCTAAGCGCAAAGCGTTCAGCAATGCTGTACAAATAACCTAAAACAATATCCCCTGCGGATGCGGAAGTGATTCTGCGTCTGCAGGGGATATTTGTTTTGGAAATATTTTTGGGCAATACCGCATAATTCTAAGTGCCGATACGGCGAGCGAGGTGCGGCAGATGCT
>SAUS01000110.1 GCA_004000625.1 Candidatus Cibiobacter qucibialis
GCAGCTGCCGGAGCGGTGCTTAAGCCGCAAGGCGGGAATTGTGCGGTGTTGCCTTATAAAATTTTGCAATCCACTTTACCTTTTCCGTTTTTTGTGTTAGAATTTTAAGTAATTTATGGGGACAATGTCGTCCGCCCTTGTTGGCGGCTGCATTGTTCCCTTTTTTACTTATAATAGAGGTGAATGGTATGGACCGCATTGACCGCAAAATCATTGATATTCTGCAAACAAACGCACGCGCCCCGCTGAAAGAAATTGCCGACCGGGTGTTTTTGTCCTCCCCTGCGGTTTCGGCCCGCATTGCCAAACTGGAAAAAGACGGCGTACTGACCGGCTATCAGGCGCAGGTTGCCCCTCTCAAGCTAGGGCAGCTGGTCAAGGCGTTCATCAACCTGGATATGGACCCCAAGCTCAAGCCGGAGTTTTACCCCTACATCCAAAGCTGCGGCAATGTTGTGGAGTGCAACTGCGTGACTGGCGATTACAGCATGCTGATTGAAGTGCTGTTTGGCACCACGCAGGAGTTGGATACCTTTATCAACCATCTGCAGCAGTTTGGCCGTACCCGCACGCAGATCGTGTTTTCCACCCCGGTGGAACACCGCGGCCTGCCGGTGAGCGAACCGGAGGAAGAACCGGCGGCGGAAACCTGACTGCCTGTTCCTGCCTTTTCCCATCCCTGTCCTGAATATGGGCGGGGATTTTTTTATTTTACCTGTTGACAGCTGTGTATATTGCGTATATACTGTATATATAGCATATGAACAGTTCAGATTGCAAGGAGGAACACGGCATGGAGCTGTATATCTCCAATTCCGGCCAGGAACCCATTTACGCGCAGATCACCCGGCAGATCAAAGCCAAAATTTTGAACGGCGAATTGCAGCAGGGCGATGCACTGCCCAGCATCCGCCTGTTGGCGAAGGAGCTGCGCATCAGCGTGATCACCACCAAGCGCGCATATGAGGACCTGGAGGCCGATGGTTTTATTACCACCATGCCGGGGCGCGGCAGCTTTGTTGCGCCGCAAAACCCGGCCCTACACCGGGAGGAAAGCTTAAAACAGATGGAAGAGCACCTGCAGCACGCCATTGATGCCGCGCGGCGCGGCGGCATTACCAAAGACGAAGTGCGCGAAACCCTTGACCTTTTGTGGGAGGAATCATGATGGCTGAACCTTTGGCCGCCGCACTGCATGGTGTGGCAAAACATTACCACGGTTTTACCCTTGGCCCGCTGAACCTGGAAATTCCCGCCGGGAGCATTGTTGGCCTGATTGGTGAAAACGGCGCGGGCAAAACCACCCTGCTCAAACTGCTGACCGGTGTAAACCGCCCGGATGCCGGCACTGTGGAGCTGCTGAGCGCCACCCCAGATGATGCCGCCGTGCGCGCGAAAATTGGCGTTGTGTTTGAGGATGCCTATTTTTATGAATCGCTGACCCCCGCACAGGTTGGTGCCAGCCTGCGCGGCATATTTGGCCCAGCGTGGGATGCCGGTTATTTCACCGCTCTGCTGGAGCAGTTCCACCTGCCGCCGAAAAAGAGCATCAAAGAACTCAGCCGCGGCATGCGGATGAAGCTGAACCTTGCCAGCGCTTTGGCCCATCGGCCGGGGCTGCTGGTGCTGGACGAAGCTACCTCCGGGCTGGACCCCGCCGCCCGCAGCGAGATTTTGGATATCCTGCTTGATTTTATCCAGGATGAGCGCCACAGCGTGCTGTTGAGCAGCCACATTACCACCGACCTGGAACAGATCGCCGATACCATTGCCTACCTGCACCACGGGCAGCTGCTGTTTGCCAAAAACAAGGATGACCTGATGGAAGAATACGGCATTCTGCGGTGCAGCCAGCAGGACCTTGACCGCCTGCCGCCGGAGTGGATCGCCGCCACCTGCCGCACCGCCGCCGGCTGCGAAAGCCTGGTACACCCGCGGGTCAGCGTCCTGCGCGCATTGCCCGGTGAGGTATGCGATGCCGCCAGCATTGATGACATTATGCGCCTGACCAGCAAGGAGGGTTAACCATGAAAGGTCTTTTGTGCAAAGACTGGGCCATTTTGGTGAACAGCTACAAGAAAAATTTCCTTATTATGGTTGTGCTTTATCTTGGCATGGCGGTCTGCCTGCATATGGATTACCTGTGTTATGCGCTGGTTGCCGTGTGCGGCGTTTACGCATCCAGCACCATGAATTTTGATGATTACGCCCACTGGGATACCTATGCCCGCACCCTGCCGGTCACACCGGGGCAGGTTGTTGGCTGCAAGTACCTGCTGGGGCTGCTGTTCACCCTGTTTGGCAGCGTTTGCGCCGCGGTGGGGATTTTCCTTACCGGCCAATACACAGATGTGTTGGAAGCGGCATTCTCGATTCTGCTCATTGCCGCGTTTTCCCTGCTGCTGTTTGCCGTCAACATGCCGTTTTCCTACAAATTCGGCGCGGTGCGTGCCCGCACCTGGGTGTACCTGGTCGCATTCTTTGGTGTTTTCCTCATAATTTTTGCCATGGAGCATCTGCCCTATCTGCAGCGTTCTTCCGTCATTTCCCAGCTGGACGCTTTGGGCAATGCCCTCACCGCGCAGCCAGTGCTTTTGTTGCTGCCCTGCGCGGCCGTGCTGCTGCTCTACCTTGGCAGCTGGGCCTTGAGCGTACAAATTTATCAGCGCAAAGAGTTTTGAGGGAATTTCTGGTTCTTTTGCTCGGCGGTAAAAACGCTGAGTGAAAACACGCCGGATCAGGCCGGAGCAGCTAAAAACCGGCAATCCGCTATTGACAAACCGGCACCCGTGCGGTAAAATGATTAAGTATTCAATGCGGGTGTCGTACAACGGCTAGTACATCAGCCTTCCAAGCTGGGGACGAGGGTTCGACTCCCTTCACCCGCTCCATATAAAAACAGCGCAGAATCTTTTGATTCTGCGCTGTTTTTCTGCTCAAGTACCCACTTTCTTTTTTAACCAATACCAAAACAGGCAGTGTCCTTCTCCCCTTTCCGGGAGCGGCACTGCCTGTTTTTATTCTATTAAAGTTTCTTCAGTTCCCTTCTTTTCAAAGAAGGAACAAAACTCCCGTAACTTTACTGCTGCTGTTCCGCGCGCTTTTTGGCGATGGCGGCCAGGGCATCCTTGCGGGACAGGTTGATGCGACCCTGCTGGTCGATGTCGGTTACCATAACGATGATGGGATCGCCCACGGCAACAACATCTTCCACATGCTCTACACGGTGGTCGTCCAGCTTGGAGATGTGAACCAGACCTTCCTTGCCCGGGGCAATCTCAACAAATGCGCCAAAGTTCATCAGGCGGGTCACGCGGCCCTTGTAGATAGCGCCCACTTCGGGATCTTCCACAATGGTCTTGATGGTGGAAATCGCGCGCTTGGCGTCGTCCTGATCCACAGCGGAGATAAAGACGTGGCCGTCCTCCTCAATGTCGATCTTGCAGTTGAAGTTGGCGCACATTTCCTGAATGACCTTGCCGCCCTTACCGATGACGTCCTTGATCTTGTCAACGGGGATTTGCATGCTGAACATCTTGGGTGCATACTTGGAAAGCTCTGCGCGCGGCTCGGCAATGCAGGGCTTGATGATCTCGTCCAGGATGAACAGGCGGCCCTTGCGGCACTTTTCCAGTGCTTCGGCCACAATATCATAGGTCAGGCCGTCCACCTTAATATCCATCTGGATAGCGGTAATACCGCGGCGGGTGCCGCCAACCTTAAAGTCCATATCGCCGTGGAAGTCCTCCACGCCCTGGATATCCAGCATGGTCATCCAGCGGCCGCCGTGCAGCGGGTCGCCATCGGTGATCAGGCCGCAGGAGATACCGGCAACCGGTGCCTTGATGGGCACACCAGCATCCATCAGGGCCAGGGTGGAAGCGCAAATAGAAGCCTGAGAGGTGGAGCCGTTGGAGCTCATGATTTCAGAAACGGTACGGATGGTGTACGGGAACTCTTCCATGCTGGGCAGCACGGGGATCAGGGCACGCTCCGCCAGGTTGCCGTGGCCGATCTCGCGGCGGCCGGGGCTGCGGGGTGCGCGGGCTTCGCCGGTGGAGTACGGCGGCATGTTATAGTGATGGATGTAGCGCTTGAGCGGGGTGTCGGACAGGTCGTCCATCATCTGGGCATCTTTGGTGGAGCCCAAGGTGCAGATGGTCAGGGCCTGGGTCTGGCCGCGGGTGAACAGGCCGGAGCCATGCACACGGGGCAGCACACCGACTTCGGCGGCCAGCGGGCGGATCTCATTGATGCCGCGGCCGTCAACACGCTTGCCTTCTTCCAGCAGCCAGGTGCGCACAACTTTTTTCTGCAGCTTATAGCTGATCAGATCCAGGTCGGCGGCGTTCAGTTCGGGGTGTTCCTGGGCAATCGCATCCATGATGGGCAGCATGGCGGCATCGCGGACGTTTTTGTCGTCGGTGTTCATGGCAGCCTTGACATCTTCCAGGTGCTTGGCGTACACATCCGCCAACAGAGCGTGGTCCAGTTCCACCGGGGTAAAGCTCTTCTTCGGCTTGCCGATCTCTGCAACAATGCCGTTCATAAAGGTGAGCAGCTTTTTGATTTCCTCATGGCCAGCCTTGATGGCGTCCATCATGACCTCTTCGGTCACTTCGTTGGCGCCGGCTTCAATCATGACGATCTTTTCCATGCTGGCAGCCAGGGTCAGGGCCAGGTCAGAGCGCTCGCGCTGCTCCTTGGTGGGGTTCAGCACAATCTCGCCGTCCACATAGCCGACTGCCACGCCGCCGATGGGGCCATTCCAGGGGATATCCGACATGGCAATGGCGAGAGACGCGCCGTTCATACCGGCAATCTCAGGGGAGCAGTCCGGGTCAAGGCTCATCACAGTCATGGTCACGCAGACATCGTTGCGCATATCCTTGGGGAACAGCGGGCGGATGGGGCGGTCAACCACGCGGGAGGACAGGATGGCGTGTTCGCCGGGGCGGCCTTCGCGGCGCATAAAGGAGCCGGGAATACGGCCGGCGGCGTACAGCTTTTCTTCAAATTCCACGCTCAGGGGGAAGAAATCCACCCCTTCACGCGGCTTTTCGCTCATGGTAACATTGCACAGCACGCAGGTTTCGCCATAGCGGATCATTGCGCTGCCATTGGCAAGGCCGCAGAGCTTGCCGGTTTCCACCACAAACGGGCGGCCGGCAAAAGTTGTTTCAAACTTGCGGTAGTTGGGGAAAGTTGCCTTACGGGATGCAAATTCCAGTGCCATAGTAATTCTCCTTCTGATATAATTTTTGATACCTGGTGGGAATATGCGGTTCAGGCAGCCCCATGCTTTGAGCAATAAATCCAGCGGCGGAACGGTTGTTTTGCTCCGGCGTTCGATTTACTGCACAAACCATGCGGGCGGCCAAAAACATTAAGTTAGGAGGTAGGAGGGAGGAGTTAGGAGTTACAGTACTGACCAAAGGTACCGCACATTACATTGTAAAAGGCAGTGGGATATAATGGACTGGCAACGGTGGCCGGAGTGCCAAAGTACCGTACTTCTCCCTCGGGGTCCTAAGGCAATACCGCATAATTCCCGCCTTACGGATTAAGCACCGCTCCGGCGGCTGCGGCACGGCATCTGCGTTGCCAAAATGCTCGATAATGTCGGGTTGCGGTACCCGCATCGT
>SAUS01000111.1 GCA_004000625.1 Candidatus Cibiobacter qucibialis
GGCATCTGCCGCACCTCGCTCGCCGTATCGGCACTTAGAATTATGCGGTATTGCCTTTGTTTTTCCGGCACTATGCTTCGGGGGTGCTATCGCTGTTTTCGGATGCCCAGTCGGGGGTATCTCCCGATCCGCTGGTGCCGGAATCTGCGGGCGCATCAGGGGCCGGAGCTTCCGTTGCGGTGGGTTCCTGGGTCGGTTCCTGGGTCGGTTCCTGCGTTGCAGCATTGGGGTCCTGTGCGCCGCAGCGAGTGCAGTAGCCGTTCTGGAAGTCATGCCCCAGGGCATTCACATACTCGCTCTTATAATCCTTGCTGGAATCCTCATTGCAGTGGTAGTAGGTGTAGCCCTGCTCCGTGCAGGTGGGGGCGATGATCTCACTCCAATAGGTGTATTCCGGGTCCGGGGTCGCGGTGGCATAGCTGCCGCTGGTGCCGTCTGCCCAGTCGGGTCCATTGGAAGAACTGCTGTCGCTGGAATCTTCATCGGGAGCTTCAGTGGTTTTGGGCGCTATGGCAGCGGGGGTGCTGGACACAATGTTGCTCGCAACCGAAACATCCTTATCCCCCGTATGGGTAGGCACGGCGGTCAGGGCCGGGCGGGTATCCTCGGTAATGTAACTGTGGGTGCGGATGTAAGTAAACAGCGCATCCATAGCCTGCTCGGTCAGGTGGATACCATCACTGCTCAGCACATAGCCGCTTTTGGCATAGCCAGTGGAGCTGTCCTTCAGCACCTCGGCGCTGTTCAGGAACTTCCAGCCGTTATCCTGGCACATCTGCACCAGGGCTTTGTTGTATTCATCTACCTGGGTCTGGGTCAGGTTCTGGTTGGAATGCTGCTGGCCCAGCGGCGGAATAGCGTTCACAATGATATCCACACTGGGGTAAGCATCCTGCACAGCCTTGATGCCCTTGGCGTAATCGCTGGCAAAGCTGGAAGCGCTGTAGCTGGAGCTTAAATCGTTGGTGCCAAAGGTCAGGATCACGCGGTGGGGCTGCATCAGGGCAACCGCTTCCGGCATCGTCTTGTAGCCGCTGTAGCCCTGGAACTGCACGCAGGCATACGTTGCCAGGGATTTGCCGGACATACCCACCGAGCCAATGGCATTATCATAACTGCAATAATTGAAAATGCGGTACATGCGGGCGGTGTTGGAATCGCCAAGGAAGAGTGTTTCGTCCACATAGCTCTGGCCCGCATCGGCGCTTTCTTCCAGAATGGTGGAGCTGTACTTGTTGGTATCGATCGTATTCTGGTTTTTATCATAGCTGCTGTCCGCCACAAGGGGTTCCTGGGTGGCGGCGGAATCCGCTGTGTTATCATTCTGCCGTGTGGTGCTGCCCAAGCCGCGCACAATAAAGAACGCTCCCCCCACGGTGATGAGCACCGCTGCAAAGCACAGCACCAACACCAGATACATTTTTTCTTTTACATCCATCCCGGCACGGGTCGTTTGTTTTGCCATGATATTTCCTTTCCGTTCCTGGCAGGGTTGCCTGGTATCTATCAGGGGTGTAATGCCCTTGTATTTTCTGACCTCAATACATAAGTTCTATTTTACACCATTTTGCGCTTCAGCACCAGTGGTTTCCGTTTTTTTCATATTTTGCACAAAAATGGCACCTGCCATTTGCGGCAGGTGCCATTCAGGTAATATATTTTATCGCTTATTTTCCATGGCTGCGCTTATTCTGGTTTATCGGCTGCGGGCAGCAGGTTTGCTTTGCGCAGAGCGGGCACCAGCGCCAGGAACAGCACCACAGCGCACACGGTGGACAGCAGAGAGTTGATCAGGGTAACGCCGCTGGTGATTTTGGCCATGGTGGAAGCCAGGTCAGCCTCTTGACCAAAGATATAGCGGTTACGGAAGTAGCCCAGGAACGGGTCGGTGAACACATTGACCAGCAGGCCACTGAATGCAGAGCCGATAACGGCAACGTAATACTTAACGCCGTCCGCTGCGCTGAGATCCTGCAGCTTGAACACCTTGTGAGCAAACACGCCGCAGACAATGCCGATGATGAATTTAAGGATAAAGGTGGTGATGGCATAGCCCGGATCACCGGCCATGATATCGGCCAAAGCAAGGCCGATGGCACCAGCCAGGCCACCGGAAACGCCGTCCAGCATCAGGGCGGTCAGTGCGGTAAAGGTGTTGCCCAGGTGGAAAGAAGAACCGGTGCCCAACACGTTGGGAATGCGGAAAAACTCATACGCAACAAAGCTGAGCGCAGCCATAATACCGATGGTTGCAATTTTTTGGGTGGTGAATTTGGTTTTGCTGAGTGCAGCGATCAGGATACCGAGCGCCACAACAACGAACAGCAGGAGCCACATAACAGCAGTAGACATTGATGATACTTCCCCTCATTTTGCTATTTTCCCCGTTCCTTTGTAGTCTATTTACTTGACAAAGGAAACCGCTTGGGATATGCTCTATTATAATCTTATCTGGCATGATATAAATGGCCAGTAAATTTATTTTTTATGGTGCCAGATTATAAAACGTAAGGGGGAAGCGCCATGATTGAACTGCATCCTGAAGAAAAAATGCCGCTGTATGAGCAGCTCTATAACGCACTTGCGCATGATATCCGCTCCGGTGCCTTGCAGCCGGGCAAGGCTTTGCCGGGGCGGCGCACCATGGCGGCCCAGCTTGGCATCAGCACCAACACGGTGGATACTGCCTACCAGATGCTTGCGGCGGAAGGGCTGGCCGTCACCCGGCCCCGCAGCGGCTTTTTTGTTCAGGAAACCGGCGGCATGCTGCACACCCGCCCGCAGCACAGCGTGGTTCCCGCCCCAAAAGCCACGCCAAAAAATACAGTCAGCAATCAAGACGATATTTTATACGATTTGTCAACCGGCAGTGTAGATACTTCCCTCTTTCCTGCCCGCAGCTGGGGGCGCATCCAAAAGGAACTGATGTACCAGCGGCCGGAGCTGCTGCAGCGGGGTGATATGCAGGGGGATGAAAACCTGCGCGCCCAGATTGCCGCCTACCTTGGCGAATACCGCGGCGTGGACTGCACAGCGGATCAGGTCGTGGTCGGGGCCGGGGTGGAGTACCTGCTGGGCTGCCTGGCACACCTGTTTGCGGGCAGCACCGCCGCGGTGGAAAACCCCGGCTACAGCCGCACCCGCGCCGTACTGGAAAACAACGGCATCCCCTGCGTACCGGTGGAAATTGACGAAAGCGGTCTGCCGATCCGCGCGCTGGAGCAAAGCGGAGCCAACCTGTGCTATGTTACCCCCAGCCACCACTTTCCCACCGGCGTTACCATGCCGGCCCCCCGGCGCGCGCAGCTGTTAGCCTGGGCCGCCGCCAAACCGGGGCGCTTTATCCTAGAAGATGACTATGACTCAGAGTTCCGCTTTGCCACCCGCCCACTGCCCAGCTTACAGGGCATGTCCGGCGCCAACGGGCCGGTGGTGTACCTGACCACCTTTTCCAAAAGCCTTGCCCCCGGCATGCGCATTGCCTGCATGGTGCTGCCGCAGGGGCTACTGGAACGCTACCAGAGCGATTTTTCCATGTACGCCAACACCGTCAGCCGATATGAGCAGCAAACACTGTGTGAGTTCATGGCCAATGGTTATTTTGCCCGCCATATTGCCCGGATGCGCCTGACCTACAAGCGCCGGATGGAAGCCTTTGCCGCCGCCCTTCACGCCGGGCTGGACCCGGATTTGACGCTGGCGGGGGCACACTCCGGTCTGCATTTTTTGCTCACATTACCGGGCGCGGGCGGCGAACAGGCCATGGTGCAGGCCGCGGCCAAACAAGGGGTGCGGCTGAAAGGCTTGAGCGAATATTATATGCAGGATGCCGCTCATTGCCGCCCCGATACTGTGGTGGCGGGCTATTCCGGCCTGCAGGCGGAGGACATTCCCGCCGCGGCGGCCGCGTTGGGCCGGGCGTGGCGGCAAATGTCACACTCCATCATTTAATAGGCACGATACAATGTAGGCCCGTCCGGGGACGCCGACCCCTACAAATAATTTATTCGCACATCATAAATTTTGCACGGGCAATACAGCCAGGCTACGGCGGGGTCAGGTGACCCCGCCCTACCGGGCAATTTGCGGCGTTATTCCCCTGCCCCCATCCTCAGCACCTCCTGCACCGTCTGCTGCCCGTTTTCCGTCAGGGCAAGCTCCCCTTCGGGGCGGCTGGTGAAGCTGGGCAGGGCGGTTTCCACTACCAGCGCGGGGACGGTGCTGAAATAGTTGAATACACTTTCCAGCGTGTTCCAGTCCTGCGCCTGCAAATCCGTTAAAATGCGGGCACTGGCCTGCCGTGCCTGGCCTGGCAGGGCGGCAAGCTGCTGGGGGTTTTGGCGGAATAAGGCCGCGGTGTAAGCTGCCAACAGCCGGGCTGCTCCGGCATCAGTCTGCTCTGCCCCCAAATCACGCAGAGCGGTTTCGGCAGTGGCAGCCTCGATTTCTGCCACAAAGTTCTGGTGGGGGTCTGTATCCTCCTGCAACGCGGCCATGTCCAGCCGCACGGTGGTGCCCTGCTCCCAAAAGCTGGCATAGCAGCTGGGCGTGGCCGCAAGGTAGTGTTGCGGGGCGGTACCAAGGGTATCCCCCAGCAGCTGAGCTGCCCGTGCCGGGCCAGCCGCCAGATAAGCTGCGGCCAGCGTTGTGGTGCCGCTGGGGGCGGCAAGCTGCATGTTGCCGGGCAAGCCGCACAGAGTCAGCGTGGCGGCAGGGGCATCCATGCGCAGCAGGATAAATTCGGGTTCCTCTTTCTGCACCGCCAACAACAGGCTGCCCATATAGCGGGACGCCGGGTCTACCTGCACTGCCGTGCCCGCCGCATTGGCGCGGCGCACGCGCTCCTGCATCTGGCGCTGCATGGCAAAATACTCCACCAGCCCAATCATGGGCAGCAACAGCAGCAGGGTAAGCGCCAACGCGCTGAAAAATAACCGTATCCGCATAAAACATACTCCTTTGCCGCATACTGTAATTACAGTTTAGGCCGCCGGAACGCAGCTTAAACCCAACGCAAAACAAAGGAGTGTTTGCCCATGCTTCATCGCCCTTACGGCCCACGCGGCGCGGAAAGTGAAGACCCCGAATTTTGGACCGACCTGACGCGGAACAGCGACTTTTTGCCGGAGCCCGGCATTGTCAACCCGGTGCTTCGCAGCGCCCAGGAACCTTATACCCCTGCTGATGCCCACCAGGACCGGCAGACCATTGACGACGAAAACCTTGCCAGCCACAACGACCCGCTTGGCAGCTGGACCGGCGTTCCCGACCAGGCGGACGAAATGCCGACCCAGGACCAGGACGACCTGTAACCACGCATAAAATAACAGGCACAGCCTTTTGCCGCATTGCGGCGCGTAAGGTTGTGCCTGTTGTTTTTAGGCAATACCGCACAATTCCCGCCTAACGGCTCAAGCACCGCTCCGGCAGCTACGGCACGGCATCTGCGTTGCCAAAATGCTCGATAATGTCGGGTTGCGGTACCCGCATCGTG
>SAUS01000112.1 GCA_004000625.1 Candidatus Cibiobacter qucibialis
CCTGCTTCGGTTCGCTGTTTCCGCCACTGGCGGCGCTCACCTTTGCAGCATCCAGTATTATTGGCGCTTTTGGCCTAGCAGCTGCCGCACCTCACTCGCCGTATCGGCACTTAGAATTATGCGGTATTGCCTTTACACTTATGCGGTTTTACGCATCCGAGCGGGAGTAGCAGTTTTTCATCTGGCAGCTCAGCTCATACAGCACTTTGTCCAGTGTGTCGGCGGCCAGGCCGCGGATGGTATCGGCCATGGCTTCGTTGGCCTGCTCGCGCAGAGCGGCGCGGGCGGAAGCATCCTGTTCACGGCGCAGCTTGGCATCGTAAGTATTGATGTTCGCATGCCCGGCGGAAGCCGCCGCCAGCTGGTAGCGCTCAATATGGAACACCGATTTGCTGTAGGCAGCATCGGCCATGGCGGCGATCATCCGGCTGTTCCAATAGAAGTTGTCGGTGGAAACCGCGCCCGTAGTGTTGGAAAGATACGCAGGGGTGGTGGTTACATTGGCATAGAACGGCACCATCACATTGAACGCGTTGGAAGCAAAGGCGATCCATTCCAAAACGCGGGAATCTTCCGGCTGGTCGGGGCGCATCTGGATCAGGGCCATAAAGTCGTTGCGGTTGATGCCGATGGAGCGGAATGCGCCCTTCTGGTCCGACTGGCTGCTGCCATACGGGTCATACAGTGTGCCCTGATAGTGGGAGGATAATACGTATTTGACATCCTCCGGCGTGATCTTCTTTTCCGGTACCATGCACCACGGCAGGTCATCACTGCGGGGTGTGTAGTCGGCGTTGGGGCCGTCCCACTTCTTGCTGTGGGGGTTCAGATAGCGCAGCATGAACCAGGCACGCGGCGTGTTGTACACATGGTCAGAATCATCGTGGCTGCCAAAGGCGTCCCGCGGGTTCAGTACCCCGTTCCAGGAAAGATCCAGATGGTTGTTCTCGATAAAATCATCCAGGTCGGCGGAGCAAAGGTGGTTCTTTTTGGCGCCAAGTGCGTCTTCCAGATCAAACTGGTCAATGCCAAGTTGGTTGGGCATCACCACATAGGCATCGTCCGGAACGCGCTTAGCGATCCAGTGGTGCCCGCCGATGGTCTCCAGCCACCAGATTTCGTGTACGTCCTGGAACGCAATGCCGTTCATCTCGTAAGTGCCGTATTTTTCCAGCAGCTTGCCCAGCCGCAGCACGCCCTCGCGCGCAGTGTGGATGTAAGGCAGTACCAGATAAACAATGTCCTCCTCGCCAATGCCGCCGGGAACTTCTGGCTGACCGTCCTTGGCGGGGATATACTCCACCAGCGGGTCAGCCCCCAGAACGCGGGGGTTGGAAGTGATGGTCTCGGTGGCGGTCATGCCGACACCGGCCTCGTTCACGCCGCCTGCGGCCCAGATGCCCTTGCCCTCCACGGCGTTGGGCATTGCGGTCATCCGCATCGGGCTGCCGGGCAGCTCCACTTCCACATGGGAAAGTACCGACCGGTACACGGCCGGGTGCTCCTGCGGGGGAACGACCACGAACTTTTTGGGGGTGAAATGCCCGGAACCGGAATCGTCATTGCGGGCAATCATGGTAGAGCCATCATAAGAAGCTTTTCTGCCAACCAGAATTGTTGTACAAGCCATATTAGAATGCAAGTCCTTTCTGTATGCTGCATACCGGAGAATCCGGCACGCAGAAAATGATATGGTTTATGGTACTTATAGAATAATCGTTTGCTGCCGTAAATACAACTGGGCTGCCGCAAAAAAATTATGCGGTTTGGACGCAGAATTACTTGCCGACATGTACAAAGTATGATATAAACAAATAAAAGGATATCATGTAACTTTAAGGGCAATACCGCATAATTCTAAGTGCCGATACGGCGAGCGAGGTGCGGCAGATGCCAAGCCAAAAGCGCAGATAATACTTTGTGTATTATCGAGTATTTTGGCAACGCAGATGCCGTGCCGCAGCTGCCGGAGCGGTGCTTAAGCCGCAAGGCGGGAATTGTGCGGTGTTGCCTAAGGACAAAGAAGGGGAAACCGTGGTAGAAATTCTTACGCATGCCGGGTGTTTTATCGGCATCATTCTGTTGGGCTGGGCGCTGCGCCGGGTCGGATTCTTTAAGGAGAGCGACTTCCATGTGCTCAGCAAAATTGTGATCAAGATCACCCTGACGGCGGCGATCGTGACAAACTTTTCCGGGCGGGAGATGCAGACCTCCATGCTGTTGCTCACCCTGATGGGCTTCGGCTTCGGCGTGCTGATGATGATCGTTGGCTCGGTTATGTATCTCCCCCAGGGGAGGGAGCGCCAGGCGTTTGCCATGCTTAATGCCTCCGGCTGCAACATCGGCAACTTTGCCATGCCTTTTGCCCAGGGCTTCCTTGGCCCGGTGGGCGTTATCGCCGTCAGCCTGTTTGACTGCGGCAACAGCATGATCTGCCTGGGCGGGGCTTACAGCATTGCCAGCATTGTCAAATCCGGCGATGGAAAGTTCCGCATCAAGCCGATTTTGAATAACCTTGTGCACAGCATCCCGCTGATGACCTATATCTTTATGACGATCCTGGGGCTTCTGCACCTGAGCCTGCCCGCCCCGGTTGTGGAGTTTGCGGGCATTGTGGGCAATGCCAACGCCTTTATGGCCATGCTGATGATCGGCGTGGGGTTCCACCTGAACGGCGACCCGTCCCAGATCGGGGATATCATTAAAATTCTGGGCGTGCGGTACATCATCGGCATTGCGTTAGCATTGGCAGCCTATTTTATCCTGCCGCTCCCGCTGGAATACCGCCAGGCACTTGTGATCGTATTTTTGGCCCCGGTGGCCAGCGCCAACCCGCCTTTTACCGCGCAGATGGGCAGTGACTTCGGCCTTGCCAGTGCGATCAATTCGGTTTCCATCATTGCCAGTATCGTTTTGATCACAACCGCATTGGTTATCATGCTGTAATCCATCCCCCTGTGCAGACCTTACAAAGCCGCACGGGGGAATTTGTTCAAATAACTAAAATGCAGCATTCCTGAACAAAAGTCCAGAAATTTAAACAAAGCGGTCTATCTTTCCGGGGCGCGCTTTGCTATACTAACAAATAAGAATACGGCATTCCGCTTGCCAAAAAGGAGTCCTGCAATATGTCCAACTTTGTACCGGAAAAGACAGCTCTCGGCATCGAATTCGGCTCTACCCGCATCAAGGCAGTGCTGATCGGCCCGGAGCATACCCCGCTGGCACAGGGGGATTATACCTGGGAAAACCAGCTGCACAACGGCATCTGGACCTACCCACTGGAACAGGTCTGGCAGGGCCTGCAAAGTGCTTACGCCGCCCTTGCCGCCGATGTACAGCAAAAATACGGCTGCACCCTGACCAAGGTGGGCTGCATTGGCATTTCCGCCATGATGCACGGCTACCTGGCCTTTGATGCCAACGGCGAACTGTTGGTGCCGTTCCGCACCTGGCGCAACACCATCACCGGCGCAGCGGCCGAGGAGCTGACTGCGGCGTTCGGCTTCAACATCCCCCAGCGCTGGAGCATTGCCCACCTGTACCAGGCTATGCTGAACAAAGAAGAGCATCTGTCCAAGCTGGACTTTTTTACCACGCTGGCAGGCTATGTGCACTGGCAGCTGACCGGCCATAAAGTGCTGGGCGTTGGCGATGCCAGCGGCATGTTCCCCATTGATAGCACCACCGGCGGTTATGACGCCGCCATGCTGCAAAAGTTCAACACCATGGCCGCCGCCAAGGGCTATGCCGTGGACCTGAACGCGCTGCTGCCGGAGGTTCTGCCCGCCGGTGCGGACGCCGGCACCCTGACCGAAGCCGGTGCCCGCCTGTTGGACCCCGCCGGCAATTTGCAGGCCGGTATTCCGCTCTGCCCGCCGGAGGGCGATGCCGGAACCGGCATGGCCGCCACCAACAGCGTGGCGCCCCGCACCGGCAATGTCAGCGCCGGCACCAGCATTTTTGCCATGGTTGTGCTGGAAAAGGCCCTGAGCAAAGTTTACCCCGAAATTGATATGGTTACCACCCCCGCAGGCGACCCTGTTGCCATGGTGCACTGCAACAACTGCACCAGCGACCTGAACGCCTGGGTGGAGCTGCTGGCCCAGAACGCCGAACTCTGCGGTGCAAAAGTGAACAAGGGTGAGCTGTTTACCAAGCTGTTCAACCTTTCTTTGCAGGGGGCACCGGACTGCGGCGGTGTGATCCCCGTGAACTATTACTCCGGCGAGGGCGTGACCCACTTTGATGCAGGCCGCCCCATGCTGCTGCGTGGGCCGGAAAGTGATTTCAGCCTGGCAAACCTGATGCGCGCCAACATTTACTCCGCGTTTGCCACGCTGGCCATCGGGTTGGATATCCTGAACGAAGAACATGTGACGCTGGATACCCTGCTGGGCCACGGCGGCCTGTTCAAGACCCCCGGCGTGGCCCAGCGCTACCTGGCCGCTGCCGCCCACACCGCTGTGACCTGCACCGAAACCGCAGGCGAGGGCGGCCCTTACGGCATGGCCCTGCTGGCTGCTTACCGTGTGGAGCACGCCGATGGCGAAACGCTGGCAAACTACCTGCAGAACCGCGTGTTCGCCGGTGCCGCCAGCACCACCCTGAACCCGGATGCCGCTGATGAAGCCGGGTTTGCCGCATTCCTGAAAGAATACAAAAAGGCACTGTGCGCCGAGCGCACCGCCGTTGAAACAATGTGAGGGAACAATTATGCTGGAAGAACTGAAACAACAGGTATACGAAGCCAATATGGAACTGCCTCGCCGCAGCCTTGTTACTTACACATGGGGCAATGTGTCCGGCATTGACCGGGAAAAAGGGCTGTTCGTCATCAAGCCGTCCGGCGTGGAGTACGATGAACTGACCCCTGATATGCTGGTGGTCATGGATCTGAACGGCAATCAGGTGGAAGGTGACCTGAACCCCAGCAGCGATACCAAGACCCATCTGGAACTGTACAAGGCATTCCCCGCGCTGGGCGGTGTGGTGCATACCCACAGCACCCACGCCGTGGCATGGGCCCAGGCCCGGCGGGATATCCCGGCGTTTGGCACCACCCATGCAGACTATTTTTACGGCCCGGTGCCCTGTGCCCGTGAGCTGACCCCCGAAGAGATCGAGGAAGATTACGAGAAAAACACCGGCAAGGTGATTATTGAAACTTTCCGCACCCGCGGCATTGACCCGGTGCATGTGCCCGGCGTTCTGTGCGCCAGCCATGGCCCCTTTACCTGGGGCAAGGATGCCGCCCAGGCTGTTTACCACGCCGTTGTGCTGGAAGAAGTGGCCAAGATGGCCCTGCTGACCTGCCAGATCAACCCCAACGCGGAGCCCGCCCCCCAGCATGTGCTGGACAAGCATTTTATGCGCAAGCACGGCCCCAACGCCTATTACGGCCAGAAAAAGTAAGGCAATACCGCATAATTCTAAGTGCCGATACGGCGAGCGAGGTGCGGCAGCTGCTAAGCCA
>SAUS01000113.1 GCA_004000625.1 Candidatus Cibiobacter qucibialis
CTTAGCAGCTGCCGCACCTCGCTCGCCGTATCGGCACTTAGAATTATGCGGTATTGCCCTAAATATCAAATGGCCCGGCTGCAAATGCAGTGCGGGCCGTTATGTTTCGTTTTGCTGTATATCCTGTACGTCATCAGCGAATTTTGTTTGACGCAGACGGACGCAGGGATTATAATAAATGCGGTATAATTTGCCGGAATTTGTCACAGCCTGGCGTTCCGGCTCAAGGTGCAGTCATACGCTGCCCTGCAAGTAGAGAGGAAAAGAGGAATATTTATGTCCAAAACGTCCATTCCCAAAAACTATCATGATCTTTTGGGCCTGTACGATACCCAGCGGGCCATCGGCATCATCAAAACCATCTTTCAGGAAAAGCTGTGTGCCGCCCTGCACCTGAAGCGCGTTACCGCCCCGCTGTTTGTTTTGAACGGCAGCGGCCTGAACGATGATCTGAACGGCGTGGAGCGCCCCGTCAGCTTTGATGTACCCTGCCTGGATGAGCGCGCTGAAGTTGTGCACAGCCTGGCCAAATGGAAGCGCTATGCCCTTGCTGAGTATGGGTTCCGCCCCGGCCAGGGCCTTGTGACCGACATGAACGCCATCCGCCGCGACGAAGAGCTTGACAACCTGCACAGCATTTATGTAGACCAGTGGGACTGGGAGAAGGTCATCACCGCGAAGGACCGCACCCTGCCCTTTTTGCAGGAAACCGTGCGCGATATTGTGGATGCCGTTTGCTCCACTGCGGACGAGCTGCGCTGGAAGTTCCCGGAGCTGAAAGCCATCCGCCTGACCCGTGAGCCGACCTTTATCACCACCCAGGAGCTGGAAGACCTGTACCCCGACCTGACCCCCAAAGAGCGCGAAAACGCCTTTACCCGCGCCCATGGCACCGTCTGCATCATGCAGATCGGCGGCCAGCTGAAAAGCGGCATCCGCCACGATGGCCGTGCCCCTGACTATGATGACTGGACGCTGAACTGCGATATTCTGTTCTGGCACAAAGCGCTGGGCTGTGCACTGGAGCTTTCCAGCATGGGCATCCGTGTGGACCCGGCCGCCATGACCCGCCAGCTGGAAGCCGCAGGCTGCCCGGAGCGTGCGGAACTGCCGTTCCACAAAATGCTGCTGGAAGGCAAGCTGCCCCTGACGATGGGCGGCGGCATTGGCCAGAGCCGCCTGTGCATGTTGCTGCTGGGCAAGGCCCACATCGGTGAAGTGCAGGTCAGCCTGTGGGATGCCGAGACCAAAGCCGTGTGCGAGCGCGCTGGTGTGCAGCTGCTGTAATATTTGCAGTGGGCGACCTTCTTGATGCCCGGACAAGCTGTTACGGCTTTGGGAGAATATGCCCAAAGTGCTTTGCAGGTCGGCCATCTCCGCCTGAGAGCTGTCCCTGCGGTCCGTTTTGCCTCAAAGGCATCCCCCTTCTCCAAACGAATCAGTCGCCCAAAATAAAAACGTAATCCCTCGGATTCTATACGATCCGGGGGATTTTAACATTTCTGCGGCAAGCCAGGCCCTCTATGGCCAGGAACAAGGGTCTGCCACAAAATCTTCAATTACATCCATCAAATGGATGGGTTCCAGCTGCCCCTGTGTGCACAGCTGCGCCAGGCGCCGTGCCTGTTGGGCATTGGTGCAAATATCTGGGACAAATGCAATCTGCCGCCAGCCATCCGGTACCCGCTTTTGGGCCGCAATTCCAAAAGCAGTATAGCGGCCAAGTTCACAGCTGAACAGGGTTTGTTCCACCGCAAGATACTGGTAAATCGTTCTCGGCCCCCTTCCACAGCCCAAACAGTTTCCCCACCATACCGCAGACATCCATTTTTTAACAGTTCTTACAATTCTTGACAAATTATAAAAGTCATATTAAAATAGTGGCATGTTTTGCGGCGCATTTCGGGATGCTTCCTGCCGGGGGATCACGTTGCCCCTGGCAGCGGTGGGGTCTTTCCTGTTTCCCCATCGCCTTATGGAAACATTATGTGAATTGTAGCAGAGGCTGCCGGAATTGTAAATCATCAAATCTGAGAAACGCCCTTTTAGGCTTTCCCAGATTTGGGAAATGGAGGAGGTTCATGCAAGAATCTATTGTGGAAACGTTGAAAAATATGAAATCCGAACAAAACCTGACCCTGCAGCAAATCTCCAGTGCAAGCGGGGTGCCCCTCAGCACCGTAAACCGCATTTTGAGCGGCCAGACCGAGAATCCCAGCTTCCGTGATGTCGCCGCGATCGTTGCCGCCATGGATGGCTCGCTGGATGCGATCACCGGCCTACAAAAGTTGGAGAGCGAAAACGGCCAGTTGCTGGATTCCAACGTGATGCAGCTGCTGCTTTCCATACAGAACTATTATGCCAAAACCCTGGACGCCACCCGTCAACAGTACATGCGGGAGCTTGAGAGCAAAGACAAGCAGTACCGGGATATCCTTACCGATAAAAACCGCTGGCTGCGCCGCATGTTTTTCTGCCTGATCGGCATGCTGGCTGTCATCTCGTTTTTGCTCATCGTTGATTTTATCAACCCCACCATTGGCGTTTTCCATCCCTGAGCCATTCGGCGGCCTGCCTTTTGCAAGGCGGCGTTCTTCCCTGTCTATATCTTACTTATCCCTGTTTTATTTTTCAGCACCGGCGGTGTACCTGCTTTCACCGCCGGTGCCTTTTTTCATCCTTTTTTGCTCCGCGATGCCTTGACGAAAGCCCTGATTTTTTCGTATAACAAAAAGGTTGTCGCCCAATAAAAACCTTTGCGGCGGGCGGCGGCAATTCATTGTAATTCATTGGAGGGTATCACGTTTTGAGCTTGAACACTGAAACTTTGAACACGATCCTTGCCCCGTATATCCGCAGCCTGACCGATGGCGAAACCGCAGAAAATGGCGTTTGGGAAGCCATCAACTGCTTTGGCACAAACTGGGATATCGACGCGGTGGATTTTCCCGCCATGTTTGCCCAGGCCACACAGCAGGCCCGTGCCGTGATGGACACGCCCGCCCTGCAGCCCATTGGCGGCATGCAGGCCCTGATGATGCGCCCCACGGAAGTTGAGCTTGTGCGCGAGTGTTTTCGCTGGCTGTTCAATGATGATGACGGTGACCTGAAAAAACGCCAGGGCCGCGTGGAAATGTTTGCCGACCAGGTCAACGGCCGTTTCCGCCGTTGCCTGCCGCGCATGGCCAAGTTCACTCAGACGGCCGGCAGCGCCGCGCTGTACCTGAGCCTGCTGGAGCCGGAGGATAACTACTTCTTTGTTCCCGCCGAAGCCAAAGCCTGGGCCGCCTATTTCGGCTATGACGAAGACTTTGGCACCGGCGCGGCCTTTAACCTGACCCAATATTACGCCATGTGCGATGACCTGCTGAACGAGCTGACCAAATACGATGAGCTGACCCGCCTGCACACCGAGCGGCTGAAAAACACCATGCACGGCATCAATGACCAGCTGCATCTGCTGGTGTATGATATCATGCACAGCGCCTATGTAAACGGCTATTACCCCAAGGGCTTTTCCCGCACGGCAACCGCCAAGGAACGCACCAAGGCCGTGAAACAGAAAGCCGAGCGCGCCGACCTGTGCATGCAGATCGCCGAAAAGGAGCAGAAATTGCAGGAGCTGCTGGCAAGCCCCACCGCCCTGCCCGACCTGACCGGCTGTGAAGTAACCCACAAGATGTTCGGCGTGGGCAAGGTACTGCCCTCTACGGATCAGTTCCTGGTGATCGACTTTAACGGCCAGCAGAAAAAGTTCAGCACCACCACCTCCATAACCAGCGGCTACCTGACTGCCAGCGACCCCGCCGTGATGGAGCAGATGCAGGACTACCAGGCATACACCAAAGAAAAAGACCAGTTGGAAAAAGAGCTGAAAACTATGAAGAGCAACTTGCTCAATATGGGCTAAGATCTGCTTCTCGTATTTGCCATTCAGTCCATCTCATTTTCCTGAATATACCGCCCCCCCGGCTCAGGGCTGACCCTGTGCCGGGGGTACTTTTTACCTTTTTGTGCTACAAAATATAGGATTGATACAAAAATATCCCGGCAGTTATAAAACTGCCGGGATATTTTGGAGCTGGCGACAGGAATCGAACCTGCAACCTGCTGATTACAAATCAGCTGCTCTGCCAATTGAGCTACGCCAGCACGGCTAAGAAATCCTTAGGTTGTATCTGAAAAGTCGAAAATATCGTCTATTTCTACAAACGTAGCCGGATTTTGCGTTAAAGAGCCTTAGATCCTGCTTGTGTTTGCGGAATATCCGTCATTTTCTTTGTTTTCAGATATACCTTAGGAATACCTAAGTATTCTAGCACATGTTGCGGCACCTTGTCAATGCCGAATTATGGGGCAGTAGCGCTCCGAACGGCGCTTATTCTGCCGCGGCCAGGGCGGCCTGCAGCGCGCAGTAATCTTCCAGCGTCAGCTGCTCCGGGCGCAGGCGGATATCCAACCCGGCGGCCTGCAATGCAGCGTTCACTTTAGCTTTGGAGATGCCCAGGCCGTTCGCCACGGCATTGGCCGCGGTCTTGCGCCGCTGAGAAAATGCTGCCCGGATCAGGCGGAACAGCCCGGCTTCGTCCCCGTTGGGCGGGGTAACAGGCGGTGTGGTGTGGACATCCAGCTGGATGACCGCGCTGGTCACTTTGGGGGCAGGGTAAAAGCTGCCCGGCTGCACAGTAAACAGCAGCTTGGGTTTGGCGTAATAAGCCACCGCATAGCTGATTGCCCCCGCCTCACGCGTGCCAGGGGCGGCACACAGGCGCTGTGCAGCCTCTTTCTGCACCATGACGGTAATGTTGCGGATGGGCAGTTTTTCTTCCAATAAGCGCATCAGAATGGGGCTGGTGATGTAATACGGCAGATTGGCGCAGACGGCAACGGGCTTATCACCAAATTCTTCCGCCAGTAGGGTGCGCAGGTCCACTTTCAGCACATCTTCCAGCACCAGCTTAAAGTTCTCGTACTCGGCCATTGTCTCGGCCAGGATCGGCGGCAGGCGCTTGTCCACTTCGATCGAAACCACCTTATCCGCGCGTTTGCACAGCTGTTCTGTCAGCACACCGATGCCGGGGCCGACTTCCAGCGCACCCCAGCCGGGGCCAATGCCGGCGGCTTCCGCAATGCGGGGGCAGATGCCGGGGTTGATGATAAAGTTTTGGCCGAACCCCTTGGAAAGTGCAAAGTCGTGCCGTGCGCACACATCACGAATGGTGGAAAGGTCCGTCAGGTTTGGCATGGGGCTGGCACTCCGTTTCTTCTTATACTGTGTTTAGGGCAATACCGCATAATTCTAAGTGCCGATACGGCGAGCGAGGTGCGGCAG
>SAUS01000014.1 GCA_004000625.1 Candidatus Cibiobacter qucibialis
GTACCGCAACCCGACATTATCGAGCATTTTGGCAACGCAGATGCCGTGCCGCAGCCGCCGGAGCGGTGCTTAAGCCGTAAGGCGGGAATTGTGCGGTGTTGCCCTAAATATAATCAGGGAAGCACAGTTTGTGGCGTATTTCTCCGCTGTTAAAGTTCAGCCTGTTTTTCGCGGCATTCAGGGCAGATGTAATGGATGGTCAGCTGGTAGGAACGCACTTCGGTTCCAATGGCATTTTCAATTTCGCGCACCAGGCCGATCACCGGCAGGTCCTGCAGGCTGCCGCAGCAATCACAGTACAAATGGCCGTGCGGGTTGGAGGTTTTATCAAACCGGTCGGGGCCATCCGGCATTTCCAGCCGGGCAATTTCCCTGGCCTGTTCCATCAGCTTTAAGTTGCGGTACACGGTGCCGCGGGCAATGCCGGGCATCTTCTCCCTGGCAATGGCAAAAATTTCGTCCGCCGTCAGATGTTTGGGGCTGTGCTGTAAAATTTCCAAAATCAAGGCACGCTGGCGTGTCATGGCGGGCTCCTTTCTGTATGGAATGAGTTGTAAGAAAATTTATAAAATAAGACATTGTAAGATATCTTTACCATAAGAATACACATGTTTCGTGTATTTGTCAACGGGATTTGCTGGCAAGCAGGATATTTTTTAAGAGCTTGTCCGAATTCATGGCAGAGCAATGCCGCCGCACCATCCACGGTGCAGCGGCATTGCCTGTGTTAATTCTTTTCCGGGTCCAGGCAGGTGCCGGCTTTGCGGCATTCCAGGTGCAGGTGGCTGCCCTGCTGGGATTCGGCGGGCACGTTGCCTGTGGTGCCAAGGCGGGTTCCGGCGGTTACTTTTTCGCGCTGGGTCACGGCAACTTCTTCCAGCCCGCAGTAGCGCCACACACGATCCTGCGCGTCGGTCACTTCCACCACGCGGCCCCACAGAGCGTCATCCGCAATGGCGGTCACGGTACCGGCGGCCACCGCCGTTACCTGTTCGGCGGTATAATCCGTGCCGTTGTGGGTGCGCCAGTCCCCCAGGGTGGGGTTATACACCAGCGTATTCCCGCTGAACGCCTGGCTGACTTTACCGTTCCAGCCAGCGTGCGGCAAGGTTCCCTGCTGCGCGGACGAAGCAGCAGAGCTGCCAGTCCCGCCGGAGGCGCTGCCAGACTGCCCAGCCCCCTGCTGCAAGGATGACGATGCAGACCCCGCAGCTGACGGCGCGGGCGATGGCTGCGCTGTCGCCACAGGCACATCCTGTGCGGGCTGGTTTACGGCGGCATCCGGTGAATCCCATACGTCTGTTCCCTCCTCCAGGGCCTGCTTTTGGATGCGGGTCAGGTCCTCCACCCCGCGCACCACGCTGCGGATGGCGGCAATTCCGGTAATGGTTGCCGCAAACACCAGCGCAAGGCAGACAAGATATAACCCTTTTGCCTTCAAAAATGCTTTAATGCTGTTCATCTTCCCCCGTCCTTTGCTTGCCGTACGGCCAAAACACCGGGCGCAAAACCTGCCGCCCGGAATTTTTAACCGCACCGTTCGTGTTGTGTATGCCATTAGTGTTGCGCGGACAGATTGGATTTATGCACAAAGCGGGCAAAAATACTGCCCGGTTTTGCTATGCAGTTTGCCCCAACGGCACCGTTTTGTTTTGTTTAACCTTGCTCTTGCGTTTTGTTCCACCAGCGTTTATACTTATTATAGTAGGACTATTATGTCCATCACTATTATTATTTGTGAGGTGGAGACAATGAAGGAACCCCTGGTTATTACGATGGCGCGTGAATATGCATCCGGCGGCAGCGAGATTGCCCAGAAAGTTGCTGATCTTTTGGGGATTCCCCTGTACAACAAGGAGCTGATCACCATCGCCGCAAAAAAGAGCGGCCTGACGGAAGAAGCCATTGCCGCCAGCGAGACCCAGCGCAGCGGCAGCCTGATCTACAGCCTTTACATGATGGGCAACACCATGCCCCTGGCGGACCAGGTGTACATTTTGCAGTCCAATGTCATCAAGGAAGTTGCTTCCCAGGGCTCCTGTGTGATTTTGGGCCGTTGTGGTGACTATGTTCTGCGCGACCGCCCCAATGTGCTGCGCACCTTTGTGTTTGCCCCCATTGATATCCGTGTGGCCAACGCCAAAGTGCGCCCCGATGCCAAGGATATGCCCGATCGCCTATGGGAGACCCATCTGGCCAAGCATGACCGCGCCCGCGCAAGCTATTACAACTACTATACTGAAAACCGCTGGGGCGAAGCGAAAAACTATGATCTTTGCCTGAATGCAGCAATTGGCCAGGATGCCTGTGCCCAGCTGATTGTTCAGGCTGCAAAAGCAATGGAGGCAGCTAATCAGGAATGAGTGATTCCGTACAGAAATACTCTGCATCCCGAATGGGCAGCGCGCCGATAGGCCCGCTGCTCCTTTCGTGTTCAGTACCTATGATGATTTCGATGCTGGTTCAGGCACTTTATAACATTGTGGACAGCATCTTTGTCAGTCATGTGAACGAAGCGGCGCTTTCCGCCGTTTCGCTGGCGTTCCCCATCCAGAACCTAATGATTGCCTTTGCCGTGGGCACTGCTGTTGGTGTAAACGCCTATCTTTCCCGCTGTTTGGGTGAGGGCAACCGGGCCGAGGCCAGCCGCGCGGCGATGAACGGCCTGTTCTTAGCGTTCTGCGGCGGCATCGCCTTTCTGGTGTTCGGCATTTTGGGCGCGCGGGCGTTCATTGCGTCCCAGACCACCGATGCCCAGATCATGCAGTACGGTGCCGATTATCTTTCCATCTGCACGTTATGGTGCATGGGCTTGTTCCTGCAGTGCATGCTGGAAAAACTACTGGTCTCCACCGGGCGCAGTGCGTTCGCCATGGCCAGCCAGCTGATTGGCGCTTTGGTCAACATTGCGCTGGATCCCATCTTCATCTTCGGTCTGTTCGGCATGCCCCGCATGGAAGCAGCCGGTGCTGCTGTGGCTACCGTAGCCGGGCAGTGGATCGGCGCAGCTGCCGGGCTGACGATGAACCTGCTGTGCAATAAGGACATCAACCTAACGCTGAAAGGCTTCCGCCCGGCGGGGTCCACCATCAAGCGCATTTACGCGGTGGGCATCCCCTCCATTGCCATGAACGCCATTGGCAGCGTGATGACCTTTGCGATGAACAACATCCTGATTGCCTTTTCCAGCACCGCCGTTGCGGTGTTTGGTGTTTACTTCAAGCTGCAAAGCTTTGTATTCATGCCTATTTTTGGCATTAACAACGGCATGGTGCCCATTATCGGCTACAATTACGGTGCCCGTCAGCCCAAGCGCATTACCCAAACCATCAAACTGGCTGTCTGCTTTGCCGAGTGCATTATGCTGTGCGGCCTGATTCTGGCCGAAGTTTTCCCACAGGTGCTGCTGGGTGTGTTCAACGCCAGCCCCACCATGCTGGCCATGGGTATTCTGGCCTTGCGCATTATTGCCATCCATTTTCCGATGGCGGGGTTCAACGTAATTTCTTCCTCCGTGTTTCAAGCGCTGGGGCGCGGCACGCTGGCGCTGTTGGTTTCGGTGATCCGCCAGCTGGTTGTGCTGGTGCCTGCCGCCTGGCTGCTGAGCCGCACCGGTAACGTAAACGCCGTGTGGTTTGCTTTTCCCATTGCAGAGCTGGTTGCCGTTACGCTGTGCGCTGTGTTTATGCGCAAGTGCCACCGCGACATTTTGCTGCCAATGGAAGCCGGCCAGAAAACGGCTGCCGCTGTATAAGGAGGGGTTTGTATGCTGCGCCATATCAAACCGGGCATGCTGGTGTTCAGTGTGCTGTACATTCTGCTTGGCCTGCTGTTGCTGCTTGCCCCGCAGGCGGTTGCCGATGTGTTCTGCATTGCGCTGGGCTTGTTGGTGGTTTTGTGCGGGCTGCAAAGCCTGTACGGTTATTTTAAGAAAGATAACGGCAGCATCCGAGCCGCCGTCAGCCTGCTTCTCAGCCTGCCCACCATTGCGCTGGGCATGTGGGCGCTATTGTGTACCGTACAAAGTGCCATGACCTTTGAATGGCTGTTGCCGCTGCTGTTTGGCCTGATGCTGCTGGTGGATGGCGTGGTGCGCGCACAGTCTTCCTTTGCCCTTGCCAAGCGCAAGGGGCAAAAGTGGTGGGTGGTGCTGCTGCTCAGCGTTGTTTCGCTGTTGTGCGGGGCATTGCTGGCGTGTTCTCAGCTGCTGAACAACCGCAACGTGGATCTTTTGCTGCTGTCCGGCATCTTTTTACTGGCAGAGGGCATTTTGAACCTGTGCTGCACCATTTATATTGCGATGGAGTTCCATGCGCTGGACAGGCTGGATGCTGCCAAGGCGGAAATGGAAACCGCTGCCGCACCGGAGCCATCCCCCGAAGCCCCCTCCCCTGCCCCGCCTGAACCCGCTGCAGAAGAATCTGCCGAAACGGACCTGCCCGATGTGCCAGCCCCGGAGCTGACCACCGAACCACCGGAACCCGACCAAGAGCCCACAGCGGATGCCGCAACCTGATGTTACCCTGCGCTGAAACGGCGCTTATTTGTAAATTTAAGGAGCAATTACCCTACATGAACAATTATGATCTGATTATCGTTGGCGCCGGCCCGGCCGGTATTTTTACCGCACTGGAACTGCTGCGCAAAAGCAGCAAAACTACCGGCCCGCGCATCTGCCTGATTGAAAAGGGCAAACCGGTAGAAAAGCGCCACTGCCCCAAAGATAAAACCGGCCACTGCGTGAACTGCAAGCCCACCTGCGCCATCACCACCGGCTTTTCCGGTGCCGGTGCGTTCTCGGACGGCAAGCTGTCCCTCTCCTATCAGGTTGGCGGCGAGCTGCCGGAGCTGATCGGTGAGGATTTTGCCCAGGAGCTGATCAACTACACTGACAAGATCTATCTGGAATTTGGCGCTGACCCGCATGTGGAAGGTGTTTACGAAGGCAGCGAGATCAAGGAGATCCGCAAGCGCGCCATCCAGGCCGGCCTGCAACTGGTGGACTGCCCCATCCGCCACCTTGGAACCGAAAAAGCCCAGCAGCTGTACCTGAACATCCAGAACTATCTGCTGGCCCGCGGTGTGGAGATGCTGTTCAACACCGAATGTGACAACATTCTGCTGGAAGGCAGCGAGTGCAAGGGCGTTGTGATCACCGAAAAGGGTGAGCGCCGCGAGCTGCGCGCCGACCAGGTTGTGATTGCCACCGGCCGCCGCGGTGCAGATTGGCTGGAAAAGCTGTGCGCCGAGCACAACATTGCCCACAAGCCCGGCACCGTTGATATTGGTGTGCGTGTGGAGTGCCGCAACGAGATCATGGAGACCATCAACAAGGTTCTGTACGAAGGCAAGCTGATCGGTTACCCCAACCCGTGGAAGAACAAGGTCCGCACCTTCTGCCAGAACCCCGGCGGCTTTGTCGCGCAGGAAAACTATGACAATGACCTGGCGGTCGTCAACGGTCACAGCTACAAGGATCTGAAATCCGGCAACACCAACCTGGCCATTCTGGTCAGCCACAACTTTACCGAGCCGTTCAACCAGCCCATTGCCTATGCCCAGAAGGTTGGCGAACTGACCAACATGCTGGGTGCCGGGCACATTCTGGTACAGCGCTACGGTGATATTCTGGACGGCAAGCGCACTTGGGCCAAGGAGCTGGCACATTCCAATGTGCGCCCTACCCTGAAAGATGCCGTTGCGGGCGACATTACCGCCGCCATGCCGTACCGCGCCATGGTGAGCATTATTGAGTTCATCAAGATGGTGGACCATGTTGCCCCCGGCTTTGCCGCACCGGAAACCCTGCTGTACAGCCCGGAGCTGAAGTTCTATTCCAACAAGGTCAAGATGGACACCGACCTGGAAACGAACATTTCCGGCCTGCACTGCCTGGGCGATTCCTCCGGATGGACCCGCGGCCTGATGATGGCCTCCGTCATGGGCGTTCTGATGGGCCGCAAGCTGATTGAGAATCATGATATGTGAGGTTCTTACGGGGGATTTTGTTCCTTCTTTGAAAAGAAGGAAGCAGAAACTTTCATCATATTATCACATAAAATAAAATTAAGGCGCACCACACAATCCCTGTGTGATGCGCCTTAATTTTATTTTTTCTGTTTTGCTATACTAAAGGCAGCACCGCACAATTCCCGCCTTGCGGCTTAAGCACCGCTCCGGCAGCTGCGGCACGGCATCTGCGTTGCCAAAATGCTCGATAATACACAAAGTATTATCTGCGCTTTTGGCTTGGCATCTGCCGCACCTCGCTCGCCGTATCGGCACTTAGAATTATGCGGTATTGCCTAAAGTTTCTTCGGTCCCTTCTTTTCAAAGAAGGGACAAAAAACTCCCGTAAAGAACTTAGTTCCCGCTTTCAGCCGTTGCGGTGGACTGGGTGCTTTCGCCCAGGGTCACTTCGCAGCTGATGACCTTGCCATCACGCTCTACCTGCAGGGTAACGGTATCGCCAACTTCCTTGCTCTGGCAATACTTCTGTACATCGGATGCACTGGAGACTGCCACATCATCAATGGAGATGATGCGGTCACCCAGCTTCAGGCCGCCTTTTTCGGCACCGCTGCCGGATGCGATCTGGTAGATATACACACCATAGTTGCTGACGCCGTACTGCATAGCAGTCTGGGCATCATTGATGGTGATGACCGTAACACCCATGGCCGGGCGGGCAACATAACCCTTTTCGATCATCTGTTTTGCCATTTCCATGGCGGTATTGATGGGGATTGCAAAGCCAAGCCCCTCTGCATCGCTGGAGCTGCTCTTGGCGTTGACAATACCGATCAGCTCACCGTTTGCATTGAACAGGCCGCCGCCGGAGTTGCCCGGGCTGATGGAAGCGCTGGTCTGGATCAGGTTCATATCGTTGCCCTGAACGGTAACTTCACGGTTCAAGGCGCTGACAATACCATTGGTAACGGTGTTGCTCAGGGTACCCAGCGGGTTGCCAACGGCAATGGTGGTTTCGCCAACAGCCAGGCTGTCGCTGTCGCCAATCACAGCCGGAGTCAGACCGGTGGCTTCGATTTTCAGGACTGCAACGTCCGAAGTAGAATCCTGGCCAACGACCGTTGCGGTATACTCTGTTCCGTCTGCCAGCTGTACCGTGATGTTATTTGCGCCGGAAACCACATGGGCACAGGTCACAATGTAACCATCCTGCGAGATGATCACGCCGGAGCCTGCACCGCTCTGCACATAGCTGCCGCCAAACCAGGTGTTGGTGCTGACCATCTGCTCGGTGGTGATGGCCACAACGCTGGGCTGTACCAGCGCGGCAACATCCTGAATCGACAGGTTGGTGCCGTTGGTGCTGCCCTGGGATACAGAATCCGTGTTGGTATCACGCTGGACCTGCTGGACCACAACCTGGCCGCCGGTCAAGCCGGTGCGGCTGGCAATCACAGTTCCTGCCAGACCACCGCCAAAGCCAAGGGCTACCACACCGATGCAGGCCGCCACACGCAGCAAAACCTTTTTGCCGCCGTGGCTCTTTTTGGGCTCGTTCTGCGGGGGCTGTGGGTTGCTGGAATAGCTGTAGCCATTGTAGCCGCCGTTATTGCCGTTGCCACCGTTGCCGCCATTGCCTGCAGCGGGGCCCTGGGGGTTATAGCTGCTGTTCTGTTGGCTGGAATAATTAGAATAATCTGTCTGTGCGGTGTTGGCGGTGTTCACTCCGCTGCTGCCCACATTGGGGTAACCGGACTGCTCTGCCTGGGGCTGTTCCGGCTGAGTGCCCGCTGGCTGCCCGTTATTATTCTGCGGGCCGCCATTATTATAAAGACCCGAATAATCATATTCACTCATGAAAAATCTCTCCTTTGTTCTGCCGCACGGCGCTTGGGGGCCGCCGGGCGGTGATACACAGTCTGGCGGAAACTTTTGCTTTGTCTTTCTTGCTTCCCTCAACCTTGTGCCTACAGTATAACCGCTAATTGTGAAAACAGTTTCGCGACTGCGTGAAAGAAATGTGAAATCTCCAAAAATCCGGTCAGTTTGGACTGTGGTTTGACTTTATCCGCCCCATGCCGTACAATCAGTTGCAGACTGAAACATTAGGGGGAGCTTGCCCATGCGGATTGAAAAAACGGCACTGGACGCACAAAACCGCTGTGTCTATTCGTTATATAAAGAGAAAGGCTGCATCGGCCATGCCGTTACCTGTGCCGATTGTTTTGAAGCGTTGGAAATTGCCCCGGAATGGCAGAGCCGCGGGTACGGAAGCTATCTGCTGCGGGAGGTTTTGCGCCAGAACGGCGGCTTTGACCGGACTGCCCCCAGCGAATTCACCGCGCCACTGCCGGATGCCGGCAATACCGCTGCGCAGGCGCTGGCGGCAAAGTTCGGTTTTGTGCCGCGCGGCGGGCTGCTGGTGCGCCGCCGCGTGCCGGACCTGACGGCAGTGGAGCTGACCCACCGCTTTTTGCGCAGCACACTGGCACCGGGCGGACTGTATCTGGATGCCACCTGCGGCAACGGGCACGATACCCTATTTTTATGCAGCGTTGCCGGGGAAAATGGCAGGGTGATCGGGCTGGATATCCAGCCTCAGGCCGCGGCCAACACCAATGCGCTGCTGGCCGCCAACGGCATGGCTGCCATTGGCCGCGCGGAATGCTGCGACCATCGGGAGCTGCTGCGCTTTGCCCCGCCGGGCAGTGCGGACTGCGTGATGTTCAACTTTGGCTGGCTGCCAGGTGCCGCGCACGATGTACACTCCACGGCAGATTCCACCCTGCCCGCGCTGCAGGCCGGGCTGGACGCCCTGAAGCCCGGCGGCGTGCTTGCCGCGGTGCTGTACAGCGGCAAGGTGATCGGCAATGCGGAGAAAAAGGCTGCGGCGGAGTTTTTCCGCAGCCTGCCGCTGGCCGATTATACCGTGCTGATCTGCGAATTTGCCAACTGGGCCGATACCGCTCCCCTGCCCTGCTTTGTCATTAAGCGGGAAAAATAACCGCTGCCGCTGTGAAGCCCCAAAAAAGGAAGTGCTGCCAATGCTGCAACAGCAAACACAAAGCCCCGGCTGGCGGGTGCTGAACCGCGATGTGATCAAATACATCGCGATGACCGCCATGCTGCTGAACCACATCGCCAATATTTTTCTGGTGCCAGGCACCCTCTGGTACGAGGTGCTGGTGGATATCGGCTACTTTACCGCCATTACCATGTGCTATTTTCTGGTAGAGGGCTTCCGGTACACCCACAGCCGCAAACAGTATGCCTTACGGCTGTTCGGGTTCGGTGTGGTTTCACAGGTGCCGTTCTCGATGGCGTTTGCCCAAAACGGCATTCTGGAATTTCAGGATTTCAACATGATGTTCACGCTGTTCCTGTGTTTTTGCATCTTGTTGTGTATCGAAACCATCCGGAACCGTTTTTTGCGCGGCGTGCTGATCGTACTGCTGATTTTTGGTTCGTTGTTTTGTGACTGGGCGCTGCTGGCCCCGGTGTTCACCCTGCTCTTCCGCTGGTCCGGCCAGGACCAAAAACGACTGCGGTTCAGTTTTGCGCTTTCTGCCGCGCTGTTTGGCTGGCTGAATTACACCAGCAGCGTGTGGCTTTACCCCACCGCACAGTGTTTGTTGATGGCCTGCGGCAGCATGGCAGGGATCGCTGCATCCGGGTTTGTGATCTTGTATCTGTACAATGGCCAGCGGGCGGCGCGGGGAAAGAAATTTTCGCAGTGGTTTTTCTATCTGTTTTACCCGGTGCATTTGTTGGTGCTGGGGGTAATTCGGGTGATGGGGTAATGGTGCGCGGTAGATTTTTACCGTTACACACTCCGCGGGACGATGCAAGCATCGTCCCCTACAAATAAATTGCAGCGTTTACCGCGATAGGCATGGTTCCTCCGCGGCGGGGTGAGGGCACCCCGCCCTACAGATGCTTTGTTGGTTTGCAACACATTATAAAATGCTCTGTAAGGAACGGTCTAGACCGTTCCTTACAGATTGTTTTTCAACTTGTACCAATTTCTATAAAGCCAACATCAAAAAGGCGCACCACACGATGGTTTTGTGTGATGCGCCTTTATTTATCTTTTGTGTTCTATTATACTAAAGGCAATACCGCACAATTCCCGCCTTGCGGCTTAAGCACCGCTCCGGCAGCTGCGGCACGGCATCTGCGTTGCCAAAATGCTCGATAAGACATCCAGTATTATCTGCGCTTTTGGCTTGGCATCTGCCGCACCTCGCTCGCCGTATCGGCACTTAGAATTATGCGGTGTTGCCTAAAGTTTCTTCGGTTCCTTCTTTTCAAAGAAGGAACACAAATCCTCCGTAAAGCCCCTCACAGCGTTTCCGGGAACTCGGCATCGATGGCGGCCAGCAGGCGGGGTGCGCTTTCGCGGGTATCGGTCATGCGCACGGCATTGCGCAGGGGCAGCACCGCGCGCGGGCTGACGGACAGCTCATCCACACCGATCGCCAGGAAGGTTTCGGTCAGGGTCAGGTCCGCGCCAAGCTCGCCGCAGATACCAACCCAAATGCCGTTCTTGTGGGCATTCTCCGTCACCATCTTCAACAGGCGCAGCACTGCCGGGTTGTGCGGGTCATAAAAACGTCCCAGATCATTGTTCTGGCGGTCACAGGCCAGGGTATACTGGGTCAGGTCATTGGTGCCGCAGCTGAAGAAATCCACTTCCTTGGCCAGACGGTCACTCATGATGGCCGCTGCCGGGGTTTCGATCATGATGCCGACCTGCACATCCTCCGCAAAGGGAATGCCCTCAGCTTTCAGGTCGCGCTTGACTTCCTCGCAGTACTTTTTGGCTTCGCGCACTTCCCACACGCTGGTCACCATGGGGAACATGATGCCCAGCTTGCCGAACGCGGAAGCACGGTAAAGGGCACGCAGCTGGGTCTTGAAGATTTCCGGGCGGGTCAGACAGATACGCAGAGCGCGCATGCCCATAGCCGGGTTATCCTCTTTGGGCAGGTTAAAGTAGCCGATCTGCTTGTCCGCGCCGATATCCAGCGTGCGAATGATAACTTCCTTGCCGCCCATATCGGCAAGAACCTTTTTGTAGGCTTCAAACTGCTGGTCCTCGGTGGGGTAATCCGGGCTGTTCAGGTACAGGAACTCGCTGCGGAACAGGCCGATGCCGCCGCCATCGTTGACCTGCACGGCATGTACGTCGTCCGGGGAGCCAATGTTGCAGTAAATGCGGATGCTCTTGCCATCCTTGGTCACATTGGGCTGGCCTTTCAGGGTCTCCAGCAGGCGCTGCAGGCGCAGCTGCTCTTCCCGCTTTTTCAGCAGGTAATCACGGGTCATATCGTCCGGGTCGATCACCACATTGCCGGTAGCGCCGTCAATAATGCAGGAGCGGCCCTCATACTCCGGCTTCAGGGCATCGCCCACGCCCACAATGGCGGGAATGCCCATGGTGCGGGCCAGAATGGCCGTGTGGCTGGAACCGGAACCGCCCGCAGTGATGAAGCCCAAAATCTTGGATTTATCCAGCTGCACAGTTTCCGAAGGTGCCAGGTCGTCCGCAGCCAGCAGCACCGGCACATCCGAAGCAATACCGCCCTGCACTGCACCGGACAGGATCCCCAGGATGCGATCCGATACATCGCGCACATCTGCCGCACGGGCCTGCATGTAGGAATCGTCCATGGATTCAAACATAGCGGCGAACTGAACTGCGGTATCCGAAATCGCGGCTTCGGCGTTCATCTTTTCATTGTTGATATGGTCGGAGATGGCTTCCTCGTAATCGAGATCCTCGGCCATCATCTGGTGGGTCTCAAACAGCATGGCGGCTTCATCGCCGGCTTCGGCGCGGGCCTTTTCGGCCAGTTCGCCCAGCTGCTCAATGGCGGCGGTCTGCGCGCCCTTGAAACGGTGCCACTCGGCATCGGGATCGGTCACGGTATAGCGGGGGATCTCGGTTTTGGTGCGGTGATAGAAATAAAGCGGGCCAACGCCAACGCCGGAAGATACGCCCTTGCCCTGAATACTGATCATAACAAGCGTCCTTTCTTTGGTGTTCAATGGGATCCTGACTGGTTATTTTATACAACCAAATGCAGCAGAAAACAAAATGCGGCTGCCTGCCCCAGCGCCGGGTAAGGGCCTTGCTGGGGCAGGTGCCGCAAACAAAAGGATTCAATTACAAATGCTCTTTGAAGAAAGCTTCCAGTGCCGGTGCTGCGGTATCCTCGTCCTCGCCTTCCACGGTAACGGTAACGGTATCGCCGCACTTAACGCCCATACCCATCAAAGCCATCAGTTTCAGCGCGTTGCTGGATTTATCGCCCTTGATGACGGTAACAGTGCTCTTATACTTTTTGACCTCTTTGACCAGCAAACCGGCCGGACGGGCATGGATGCCAACTGCTTCCTGAATGGTATAATCAAACTGCTTCATAGATGCGTCTTCCTCTCTGTTCCACAGCTTTTCAACAAACCTGTGGAGAATTTAACAATTTGATTATACCAGCAATGTTGAGCAAAGTCAATGCAAACATTGCATTCCACCCTGTCGTTTTTTGTAAGCTTTCACAAAATCAACAAAATGTTTTTAACAATATTGTGGATTCACTCAGTTTCAGTTTTCCTGCCTGGCCAGGAAGGCACGCAGGGTATCCTCCGGCCGGGGGGTATGGTTTGCATAGCGCCGGCGCAGCTCCGCTGCAGCGGTGGACATAATGTAAGGGTGACCTACCAAATCCAGCATGGCAACATCATTATAGTTATCGCCAAAGGCCATCACATCCGCCGGGTCAATGCCCAGCACACGGCAGATGCTCTGTACGCCAATCCCCTTGTTGGCCACGGTGGTATCGATCCACTTGGGTCCCGCCACGGCGCAGTTGGCCTGCTGCCATTTGGGCACAAAGCGCTCCACAAACGGCTCCACGCCGTCCACCAAATAGACGGACACCTTGACGATATCCTCCGGGATCTGGGCGGGGTCTGTGATGACCGTATAATTGTTGCCAATGAACTTGATGCGGTCCACCACGCCGTGCCCGCGCTCCATCAGGTAGGACATGTTTTCGCCGGAAAGCATCACTTCGCCTAAGTCCTCGGTGTTGTTCCAGAAATCCCAGGCGATTTCTTCTGCCAGGGCGCGGGGCATCGGCGTTTTGGCGATTACTTTGCCACCGCGGTAGACAACCGCGCCGTTCTCGCACAGGTAGATGCAATCGTCTGCCACAGGGGCGAACAGTTTGCGCAGGCTGGTATACTGCCGCCCGCTGGCCGGGCAGAACAGGATACCACGGTCATGCAAAGCGCGGATCTCATCAAAAATTTCGCCCTCAATGAGCTTTTTCCCATATTGCAGCAGGGTGCCGTCCAGATCGCTGCAAACCATTTTTATCATATTTGTTTCCCCCTGATTGCTTTTCCTGAAGCAACGTAATATAAATATAGTAAAAGTATAACAAACACAGGCCTGTTTTTCAATTTAACTAACAGTGCCCGGCGGTAGAATTATTCCGGGCAGGGAGGTAAAATTATGGCAGTTATCACAGTATACGGCAAAACGCCGGATGTTGGCAGTGCAGCCTTTGTGGCCCCCAACGCCACCCTGGCCGGGGATGTTGTGCTGGCCGCTGGCAGCAGCGTGTGGTACGGCGCGGTGGTGCGCGGAGATACCGGCGCCATCCGCATTGGCAAAAACAGCAATATCCAGGACAACGCCGTGCTGCACACCGGGCCAAACCTGGGGGTAACGATCGGCAAAAATGTATCCATCGGCCACAGTGCAGTGGTGCATGGCTGTACGGTGGGGGACGGCGCTTTGATCGGTATGCACGCCACGGTGATGAACGGCGCCGTGGTGGGCAAAAATGCCGTGGTGGCCGCCGGGGCGCTGGTGCTGGAAAACACCGTGATCCCGGACGGCATGGTGGCCATGGGTGTGCCCGCCAAGGTGCGTGAAGCCGCCAGCCCCGCCCTGGTGGAAGCCAACCGAAAAAATGCCGAAGGGTATGTGGCGGAAGCCACCGCCCATGCGGAGGCGAATAAGTAAGTCCTGACGAGTATGTTCGCTCTTTGATTTTATTTTGCAGGGGACAGCACAAATTTTTTAGGGCAATACTGCATAATTCCCGCCTTGCGGCTTAAGCACCGCTCCGGCAGCTGCGGCACGGCATCTGCGTTGCCAAAATGCTCGATAAGACATCCAGTATTATCTGCGCTTTTGGCTTGGCATCTGCCGCACCTCGCTCGCCGTATCGGCACTTAGAATTATGCGGTATTGCCTTAGAATCTGTGGCGTACAGTCAAACATTTGCCTTTCTCCCCCGGCGGGATGATGGCCCCCCACCACGCATTTTCTATCAAATTTTGCTTTTTTCTCCCCTTACCGGCCAAAAATCCGGTATCAGGCGTTGCAATCCCTTAAAAATCATAGTAAAATAAAAAGGTATGTCTTGTAACATTTCTTGTAATAGTTCAGGTGCCGCCTGAAAACCAGAGTGATAGAGGAGTGTTCCCCATGTGACGGAAGCAGACAACCGTAAAAAGTCACATTGCAATGGAATAAAGGAGTATTGACTTTCATGGCAACTTTGCGTGAAGAAATCGAGCGCCGCCGGACGTTTGCGATCATTTCGCACCCGGACGCCGGCAAAACCACATTGACCGAAAAGCTGCTGCTGTACGGGGGAGCCATCCAGACCGCCGGTTCCGTCAAGGGCAAGCAGAGCGCCAAACATGCCGTTTCTGACTGGATGGATATTGAAAAACAGCGCGGTATCTCTGTTACCTCCTCTGTTTTACAGTTCAACTATCAGGGCAAGTGCATCAACATTCTGGATACCCCCGGCCACCAGGACTTCTCCGAGGATACCTACCGTACCTTGATGGCGGCGGATTCCGCCGTCATGGTCATCGACGCCGCCAAGGGTGTTGAGGCCCAGACCATCAAGCTGTTCAAGGTCTGCACCCTGCGCCATATCCCCATTTTCACCTTCATCAACAAGATGGACCGCGAAGCCCGCGACCCGTTTGAACTGATGGAAAACATTGAGACGATCCTGGGCATCAAAACCTACCCGATGAACTGGCCCATCGGCTGCGGCAAAGAGTTCAAGGGCGTGTTTGACCGCGGCACCCGCAAGGTGCTGGCTTTTGAAAGCGATGGCCGCGCCAACGGCGTGAAGATGGTGGACGAGATCACCGCCGAGCTGGGCGCACCCGAAATGGACGAATTGATCGGCGCGGCCAACCACCAGAAGCTGGCTGACGACATTGAGCTGCTGGATGGCGCCGCCGAAGAGTTTGACCTGGACGCTGTGCAGCACGGCCAGCTGAGCCCCGTATTCTTTGGCTCCGCGCTGACCAACTTTGGCGTGGAACCTTTCCTGAAAGAGTTCCTGCGCCTGACCCCGCCGCCACTGCCCCGCAAGGATGCCCCCACCGGCGATGTGGTGGATCCCTGCAGCGAGCAGTTCAGCGGCTTTGTGTTCAAAATCCAGGCCAACATGAACAAGAATCACCGCGACCGCATTGCGTTTTTGCGCATCTGCTCCGGCAAGTTTGAGCGCGGCATGGAAGCATTCCATGTGCAGGAGGGCAAGAACATCAAGCTTGCTACCGGCACCAGCCTGATGGCTGACGACCGCGCCATCGTGGACGAAGCCTATGCCGGCGATATCATCGGTCTGTTTGATCCGGGCATCTTCTCCATTGGTGATACGCTGTGCACCGGCAAGCAGCATGTGCAGTTTGCGGGCATCCCCACCTTTGCACCGGAACATTTTGCCCGCGTGACCCAGGTGGACACGATGAAGCGCAAGCAGTTTGTGAAAGGCATGGAGCAGATCGCACAGGAAGGCGCGATCCAGATTTTCCGCGACCTTGGCTCCGGTATGGAGGAAGTTATCGTCGGCGTGGTCGGCGTGCTGCAGCTGGAAGTGCTGGAATACCGCCTGCGCAACGAATATAACGTTGACATCCGTATGCAGACCCTGCCGTATGAGCACCTGCGCTGGATCATGAACGACCCGGACGAGCTGGACCCCAAAACACTGGACCTGACCAGCGACACCCGCTGCATTGAGGACCTGAAGGGCAACCACCTGCTGCTGTTCGGCAGCCCGTGGAGCATCAACTGGGCCGAGCAGCACAACGAACAGCTGAAGCTTTCCGAGTTCGGCAACCTGACGTTCTGATTTTGTTTTGTAATTATGAAAAAAGGCATTGCGGGCCGCGCGTCTGCAATGCCTTTTTTGCATCTTGCGGTTGCACATGGGGGCCAAAACGGGTATACTGAAAGAGTGTAATTTTGTCCTTTTGCAGAAAGGAGGCCGCCCGGATGAAGGCTGACCGCTATTTGTTTGATGGTTCCCACCCATGCGCGCTGCGCAAGCTGCCCTGCGACAGCAACGATGACCATGTAAAGAAAGAAGATATCCTGGCCAAAACTGCCGAAAACCTGGAAAAGATGGCCGCCCTGCAGGACGCCTTTTACGCCGATGGGCGCGAGGGCCTTGTGATCATTCTGCAGGCGCTGGATGCCGCCGGGAAGGACAGCACCGTAAAGCATGTGATGGGCGGCCTGAACCCCCAGGGTGTACAGGTAACCAGCTTCAAGCAGCCCACCAGCGAGGAACTGCACCACGACTTTTTGTGGCGGGTGAACAAAGCTCTGCCGCCCCGCGGCAGCATTGCCATTTTCAACCGCAGCTATTACGAGGACGTTCTGGTGGTGCAGGTCCACGACCTGCAAAAGACCTACCAGATGGCCCCGCGCGTGCTGGAAGACAGCAAGAAGGACTTTTTTGAAAAGCGCTACCGCCAGATCCGCAGCTATGAAGAATACCTGTACGAGAACAGCTACCGCGTGGTCAAAATCTTTCTGCACGTTTCCAAGGACGAACAGAAAAAGCGCTTTTTAGAGCGCATTGACCGCCCGGAAAAGAACTGGAAGTTCTCCTGCTCCGACCTGAAAGAGCGGATGCGTTTTGACGAATATCTGGATACCTTTGATGAAGTCATCACCGCAACCGCTACCAAGCACAGCCCGTGGTATGCCATCCCGGCTGACCAGAAATGGTACACCCGCTACCTGGTCAGCGAGATTGTACTGGATGCTTTGCAGAAGAGCTGCCACGAATACCCGGTGCTTTCGGACGATGCAAAGGCCGAACTGCTGAACTGCAAGGCAGCGCTGGAACAGGAATAATGCCAAACGCTGCCGGGTGGATGTTCCCCCGGCAAGCCGCAAAAGGAGGGGCGCACTTTGCCGCCGATCCGCGTATTACAAATCATGCCCGCCATGGACGCCGGCGGCATGGAAACCTTTGTCATGAATGTCTACCGTGCCGTGGACCGCAGCCAGGTACAGTTTGACTTTTTGTACCACTATGATAAGCCCTGCTTTTATGATGCTGAAATTGAAGCCCTGGGCGGGCACATTACCAAGCTGACGGTGCGGCAGGACAATAATATCCCGAAATACCTGCATGACCTGCGCGCCTTTTTTACCGCGCACCCGGAATACAAGGTCATCCACGGGCATTACAGCGGCTTTGGCATGTTTTATAATGCCGTGGCTCGCCGCTGCGGGGTTCCGGTGCGGGCAGGCCACAGCCACAACACTGCCTATGAGCACAACCTGGTGGGCCAGCTGGACCGGCTGATGAGTTCCCGCTTTGACCACGACCTGACCCACCGCTTTGCCTGCAGCCAGCGCGCCGGGGAGATGCTGTACGGCAAACACCCGTTCACCGTGCTGCCCAACGGCATTATGACCGATGTGTTCGCCCTCCACGATCCCGCCGCCCGCGCCTTCCTGCGCGCTGAGCTTGGCGTGCAGGAAGGCGAAATTCTGTTTGGCCATGTGGGCCGTTTTTGTGAGCAGAAAAACCATGCCGGGCTGCTGCGCATTTTTGCCAGGGTCAGCCGCCGCATGCCCAACGCCCGGCTGGTGCTGATCGGCACCGGCGAGCTGGTTGATTCCACCCGTGCCCTTGCCCAGGAGCTTAACCTGAGCGACCGGGTAATTTTTGCCGGGGTGCGCAAGGATATGGCCGCGCTGTACCACGCCATGGATGTATTTTTGCTGCCCAGTTTGTTTGAGGGACTGCCCGTTGTGCTGGTGGAAGCCCAGGCCGCCGGCCTGCCCTGCTTTGTGGCCGATACGGTGGACCCCGGCGCGGCGTTTGCCGGCAACATCCACTACCTGCCCTTGCAGAATGAAACCGCCTGGGCTGATTCCATTGCCGCGGCGGACCTGACCCGTGACCCCAACGCCCAGGCCAAAGCTATTGCCGCCGGATTTGATGTACACACCAGCGCGGGCATCCTGCAAAAATTTTACCTGGAGCAGACGCAGAAATATACAAAGGAGGTGCAGCCATGAGTGAAACCGAGCCCCAGTTCAAAGGCCCTGCCATTGCCGTGGTGGTGCCGGTACATAACGGCGCTGCGTTTTTGCAGCAGTGTCTGGCATCCCTGGCTGCGCAGACCTTTGGCGATTTCGCCTGTTTTGTGGTGGATGACGGTTCCACCGATGAAAGCGCCGAGCTTGCCGCCGCGTGGGAAAGCCGGGACGCCCGGTTTGTTGTGATCCACCAGCGCCAGAGCGGTGTTGCCGCCGCCCGCGCTGCCGGGGTGCGCGCGGGGCTGAACCTGAACGCCCGGTGGTTTGCCTTTTGTGATGCGGACGACTGCTACCACAAGCAGTTTTTGGATGCGCTGTACCGCGCTGCCCAAACCACCCGCTGCCAGATTGCCTGCTGCCGGTATGACTGCTTTACCGAGGATATTCCTCCGGAAAGCCCGCCGCCCAGCCAGACCACGGTGTTTCAGCCGCCCGCCCATCTGGATGCCCTGCTGCATGACCACCGGGTGGACTTTGGGCTGTGGAACAAGCTGTACGCCCACGAGCTGATCACCGCCGAGATCATGGACAACGGCCTTGCCTACAACGAAGACCTTGTGGCCAACTGGCAGATTTTCAGCGCGGCAGACGGCTGTGCCTATGTGGATTTTGCAGGCTACCATTACCGGCAGCACGCGGCTTCGGCCAGCCACCGTGCCCTGCCGCCGGAAAGCATTGACCAGCAGCGCCAGGCCGCCGTGTTCATCCGCGAGCATGCCAGCCCGGCCATCCAGCAGAGCGCCAACGCCTTTTATTACGAAAAGCTGGTCTACCTTGCCAGCATGATTTTGCGGCGGGACGATGCCGCCGCCTACCGCGTGCAGATCAACGAGCTGGGGGTGGGCATCCGCGCCGGGCTGCAGGACCCTAACCTTGGCCGCAACCCGCGGCTGCCGCTTGCCATCCGCGCGGCGGCGTGGGCAACCATCAACTGCCCGGTGCTGTGGCGCAAAGTGTGCCGTACCATGTTAAAAGACCGGCGCTGACTCCTTTTGCACAGGATAAACACCATGCGTATTTTATTTATACTGGATAGTGTGGAAAACCCAACCTCTGCCAATGTGCTGATGGCACAGCGTTTGGCAGGGGTGCTTTGTGCTGCCGGGCACACCGTACACCTGCTGGAACTATGGGACGGCCTGCATCCCCAGCCGGAGCTGCCCGGCTGCACCGTGCACTGCCTTGCCTTTGCGGACGAGCGCCTGATGAACGCCGCGCTGGAAAATGGCCGCAGTGGCGGTTCGCCCATTCCGGTGCGGCTGGCGCGGCTTTGCTGCCACCCCACGGCGGTGGCGGCGGCGTTCCGCCAGCTGGTGCTGCACGCCCCGCGCCGGGTGGTGGATACCCGCCGGGAGCTGGAAAAGCTGGATGCTGCGTTCCATTTTGAGGTGATCTGCGCTGTTTGTGCGCCCTACCGCGCCGCGCTTGCGCTGGAAACCGCGCAGGTGCAGGCCAAAAAGGCCATCTGGCAGCTGGACCCCTATGCTTCCAACCGGGATTATCAGGCCCCCGGCGGCTACCCGCGGGAGCTGGAGCTGCTGAACCATCTGGCCGCCGCCTTTATCACCCGGCAGGCCGTTGGGGATTACGCCCCCGGCGCCCCGCTGGCCGCGGCGGCGGAAAAAGTTCATGTGCTGGATTTCCCCAGTCTGGTGCCCCCGGCGGCAGTGCCGAACCATGCAGCAGACAGCAAAAAGCGCTGCGTGTTCTGCGGTTCTTTGTATCCCGGCCTGCGGGAGCCGAGCTTTGCGCTGGAACTTTTCCGCGCCCTGGGCCCGGCCAGTGGCTGGACCCTGACGATGGCAGGCGGCGGCTGGCAATACTTTGCCGCGGACGCCGCCCAGACCAAGGCTGTATTGGGCGAACAGTTTGAACAGCCCGGCCCCGTGCCCGCCGAAACCGCCCGCACCATGCAGGCACAGGCCGATGTTCTTTTGAACCTTGGCAACGCGGTAGACAACCAGCTGCCCAGCAAACTGTTTGACTACTTTGCTGCGGGCAAGCCAGTTTTGCACCTCTGCGTGATTGAAAACGACCCTGCCCTGCCCTATCTGGCCCGCTATCCGCTGGCGCTGGTGCTGCACCAAGGCCAGGCTGATGCTGCGGATATTCTGCACCGCTGGCTGGGTGAAGTGTGCGGTAAACAGCTGCCCTTTGGGGAAGTGTGTGACCTCTTCCCTGAGCTGGTGCCGCAGGCGGTTGCGGCTGAATTTGTGAGGTGGCTAATGTGAAGGTACTCTGGCTTGTCAGCATCACCATCCCTGCTGCCGCAGATGCCTGCGGTTTGCAGGCAAAAGAGATCGGCGGGGGTTGGCTTTCCGGCGCGCTGGGCGGCATGACCGCCGCACCGGACGCCCCGGCCATTACCGTTGCCAGCGTGGATGCCCGCGCGGAAACTTTAACCGTTTGCAGCAAAAACGGCGTAAGTTTTGCACTGGTTCCCACCGGAAGTGTGGAAAACTTTTCTGCCCTGCTCAAAAAGATTGCCCCGGATCTTGTCCATATCTGGGGCACCGAGTACGCTGCCGCCCGCACCATACAGCAGGCGGCCCAGGCGGCGGGGATACCGGTGCTGGTTGGCATCCAGGGCGTGATGGTTGACTGTGCCCTGCACTTGAATGACGGCGTGCCAGCACGGCTGCTGCACTCCTGCGCGGCGCAGCATTTGATTGACCGCCATGTGCCGGGCGGGCTGCTGGACGTGAACCAGGCCCGTTTTGACACCCTTGCCCAGAGCGAAGCCGCCGTGCTGGCCAACGCCCGCCATGTGACCGGGCGCACCAGCTTTGATCGTTCCGCCGTTCAAAAGCTGGCCCCGCAGGCCAGTTATTACCCCTGCAACGAAACGCTGCGCCCGGAGTTTTACACCCCACCGGTGTGGCACCCCCGCACCTTTGGCGAAGCGCCGGTGCTGCTGCTCAGCCAGGGCAACTACCCGCTCAAAAACCTGCATACCGTGCTCAAAGCGCTGCCCGCCGTGCTGGCGCAGTACCCCGGCGCGGTGCTGCGGGTGGCGGGCTGGCCCCCGCTGGACAAAGGGCCGCTGCTGCGCCCGGTGATTGACTGGATGTTCCCCTACCAGACCTGGTGCAAACAGCTGATCCACCGCCTGGGGCTGGCGGACCATGTGCAGTACACCGGCCCGCTGGATGCCGCCGCCATGCGGCAGGCTTACCTGGATGCCGATCTCTTCCTGTTGCCGTCTTACAGCGAGAACAGCCCCAACAGTCTGGGCGAAGCCATGCTGCTGGGCCTGCCCTGCGTGGCCAGCGCGGCAGGCGGCATCCCGGATATGCTGCAAAGCGGCGTGCAGGGGATGCTGTACGGTGCCGCCGGGGATGATGCCGCCCTGAGCGCGGCCATTTTACAGGTGCTTGCCCTGCCGGACCACGGCACGGCGCTGGGCACCGCCGCGCAGATCCGCGCCCGGGTGACCCATGACGCGGCCAAAAACACCGCACAGATGATTGAAATTTACCGCAAAGTCCTGCAAAGGGAGGGAACACTGTGAGCCTGCCCGCCATTGGGGGGGTGATCCCCTGCTATAAGGCCGAGCACACGCTGCGCCAGACGGTTGAAAGCGTGCTGCAGGGTGCACCGGACAATTTGCAGCTGGTGCTGGTGGAGGACGGCAGCCCGGACGGCACCGGCGCGTTGTGTGATGCCCTTGCCGCCCAGGACCCCCGCGTTACCGCACTGCACCAGCCCAACGGCGGGGCATCCGCCGCGCGCAACGCGGGGTTGGATACACTGTGCCGCAGCGGTGCCGAGTGGGTGCTGTTTGTGGATGCGGACGATACCCTGCTACCGGGGCTGTGGCAGGCGCTGCCCGCTGCATTTGATGCGCAGCCGGGCCTGATTTTGTACGGCATGGTGCGCGCCAGCGGCCCTGCCCCCAATCCGCTGGCCCCCGGCTGCTATGCCGGCCCCGCCGCGCTGGGGGATGCGCTGGACCCGCTGCTGTTTGAAAGCGGCTACCTCGCCGCCCCCTACCCCAAGCTGTTCCGGCTGGATGTGATCCGCCGGAACAAGCTGCGGTTTGACCCACGCTTAAAAATCAATGAAGATGTTTTGTTTAATCTTCAATATTTGCGGTTTTTGCTTTTTTTACAAAAAAACTCTGCCATTTATTGCCTTGCAGGTGTATACTATAATCAGAATGATATGCTTGCGGGCAGTCTGTCCCGCTCCCTGCGGGGGGATTTGCTGGACGCCGAGGCTGTGACCCGCCCCGTGCTGGAAGCATTCTTGACGGATGCCAAGCTGCCTGCACCAGAAATTGACCGCCTGGTGCAAATAAGCCGGGTGCGTGCCGCGTTAAATCAATATGGGCTGCTGACCGGCTGCCCCGGCCGCATGCCGTTTGCCCAGCGGCGGCAGCTGTTTGCCCGCATTTTGCAGGATGCTGATGCCCGCGCGGCCCTGCGCGCCCGCCTGACTGCGGACCCCAACCGCCTGCTGGCGCTGCCCTACCGGCTGGGGGTATTTTTGCACAGCGCCTGGCTATTGGCCGCTTATACCCAGCTGAAAAACCGCTTTTTATGAGAGGAACGTTTTGCATGCCGAACCCGACCATTTCCATTGTGACAACTGTATATGACGCCAAGGATTACATTCCCCGCACGGTGCGCAGCATTCTGGCCCAGAGCTTTACGGACTTTGAGCTGTTGCTGGTGGAGGATGGCAGCCCCAACGGCTGCGGCGAGCTGTGTGATGAGCTTGCCAAAACCGACCCGCGCATCCGGGTGTTCCACAAGGAAAACGGCGGCCCGGCCTCCGCTTTGAACGTTGGGCTGGACAATGCCCGCGGGGATTACATCGGCTTTGTGGATTCGGACGACCTGGTGGATCCGGATCTCTACGAAACACTTTTGAATGCCATCCGCGAAAATGATGTGCGCATTGCCTCCTGCAATGCCGACGCGGTGGACGAACAGGAAAAGCCCGTGCCGGGGGCCGGGGTCAACATCAACATTGCCGGGCGGCACATGGCCATGGAGCTGCTGCTGGATACCTTTAAAACCGGCGGCTTTTACGGGCTGCTGTGCTGGAACAAGCTGTTTGACATCCGCCTGTTCCGCGATAAAGGCGTGCATTTTGACGAAACCATGTTCTTTGGCGATGACGCCAGCGAGCTGCACCGCGTGTATGACGGCGAGTATGTTTACTGTGTGCCGCGCGTGCTGTACCACTACCGGCGGCGCGGCGGCCAGATGACCGAGGTGCTGTTTCCGCCGCGGCGGCTGGATGATTTGAAAATGTACTGGAACTGGCTGGGCTGGTTTGCCGCGCAGCCGAACAAAACCGAATATAAAGGTTATTATGAATGGGCCGTGGCATGGTACTGGAAGGTGTTTTACCTGTTCTGGTGCCAGGCCAGCGAGGCCGGAGCCATGGCAAAGCTGAAACCGGAATTTTTGAAGCACAAAAAGCATCTGGACAGCATTTTGCCGGACATCCTGCGCTGCCCGCATGTGCCCGGTGCCGAAAAAGCGCGCGCTGTGCTGTTCTGCGCCGCACCGGGGCTGACCTACACGCTGGCACACGCCCGCGGCAAGCTGCATGGCAGCAAAACGGACTGAGGAATGAGGGGGAAAAACAAGATGGAACATATTGCAGTTAGTGTGATCGTTCCCATTTACAACGCAGAGCCCTGGCTGGAAGAGTGCGTGCAGAGCATTCTGGACCAGGATTTCCCGGCCAGCTACGGCACGATCGAAGTGCTGCTGATCGATGACGGCGCAACGGATGGCAGCGGCGCTTTGTGTGACCGCCTTGCCAAGCGGGACAACCGCATTAAAGTGGTGCACCAGGAGAACCAGGGGCTTTCCGGCGCGCGCAACACCGGCATTGATATGGCCCGCGGCCGCTATTATGCCTTTATTGACAGCGACGATGTGGTGCGCCCGGCGTACCTGAAAAAGATGTACGAAGCCTGCGAAGCGCACGACGCCTACATGGCGATCTGCGCAGTGGAGGACGTACAGGAGAACGGCAAGCCCCTGCCGGAGCCGGTGTTCACCCCGCCCACGCAGGAAGGTGTGTTCCGCGGCAAGGATCTGCTGAATGATTTTTATGCCCCCAACGGCACTTATTACACCGTTGCATGGAACAAGCTTTACCGCGCCGAGGTGTGGAAGCTGCTGCATTACCCGGAGGGCCGTCTGCACGAGGATGATTTTGTGGCGCACCGGCTGTTCTGGCGGTGCGATAAAGTGGTGTGCCTGCCGGATGTTTTGTACAATTACCGCCTGCGTTCCGGCAGTATTATGCGCACCAGCCTGAAACCCGGCGCATTTGACGCGGTGGACGGCCTGGCTGACCGGTACCGCTTTTATGTCGAGAACGGCGCGGACCGTTCGGTGATTGATTCGGCTTATGCTGCCTGTTGGCGGCGGTATCTTTTCCTGTGCGCCAAGGTACGCCAGAACCCGGAGCCGCAGCTGGTCAAGGCCATCAGCAAGGAGCAGTTTCTGATGCAGGGGCTGATCAGCTACCTGCCCAACTGCCGCCACATGAAGATGACCGAAAAGCTTTCCGCCGCCCGCTGGGCCATGATGCCCGCCGAAAGCCTTTGCCCTGCAAAGTGATTGTTTACGGGAGCTTTCCAGCCTTTCTTTCCAGCCTTTTTTGAAAAAAAGGCTTCGGCGAAAAAACTTTAATATAATAGAATATAAGAATAAAAATAGGGATTGGATAATGTCATAGCGTTTTTCCAAGGATTGTATATGGGACAAACGGCCACGGGACGATGCAAGCATCGTCTCCTACAAATAATTTTTAGGTTTGCGATAACCATTTTGCGTTTCTCCCCGGCGCGATGAGGGCATCGCGCCCTACAGATATTTTATCTGTTCCGCACATCCCCCAAAACATCTCCAATTCCTAATTTCTAATTAACCTCCTAACTCCTAACTATTCCTCCGTCCACACCAAACTTTCAAACCAACGAAAAAAGGGGTTGTCCATTTTGCCGCTGCGCTCGCCGAATACACCGCGCAAACCGCGCATTTTGCTGGTTCCGCCGCCGGAACTGCCGGTTCCTGCCGTGCAGGGCGGCGCGGTGGAAACCCTTGTCACCCATCTGATCCGTGAAAATGAACGGGCGGGCAAGCTGGACCTGCTGTGCGCCAGCATCCCGGACCCGGAAGCCGCCGCCCAGGCACAAGGGCTGCAGCACACCAAAATGCTGTACGTTGCCAAGCCCCGCGGCGTGCGCCGGTATTACCCCATGGTGTTTCTGGAGCGCTGCTTTGGCGTTGCCGCCCCGTATGACCCGTGGTATCAAAAGGTTCAGCTTTCCCTTGCACTGGAGCTGCCCACGCCGGACCTGATTGTGGCGGAGGGCGGCACCCTGACCCAGTGCAGCGCCATCAGCAAAATGTTCGGCAAGCGGCGTTGCCTGGCCCACCTGCACGGCCAGACCAGCTGCAGCCATGAGATGGACGCCATTTACGGCGGTATTCTGGCCCTGAGCGAGTTTATCCGCGATGATTACCTCAAAACCAGCGAGCTGGACCGCAAGCATGCCTACATCCTGCACAACTGCATTGATACTGCCCGCTTTGTGCCCGGCCCGGCGGATGCTGCGCTGCGGGCTTCCCTCGGCTTTGCGCCGGAAGATTTTGTTGTACTGTTCTGCGGCCGCCTGGAGCCGGATAAGGGCATCCACAAGCTGTTGGAAGCAATGGAGAATATCCATGACCCGCGCATCAAGCTGCTGATTGTGGGCAGCCCGTTTTTTGGCCGTACCCAGCAAAGCCCGTTTTTGCGCAAGTTGGAACAGCAGGCCGAGACCCTTGGCGACCGGGTGCGCTTTACTGGCTATGTGCCCAATGATTCGATGCCGGAATATTACCGCCTGGCGGACCTTGTCTGCGTGCCCACCTTGGTGGAGGAAGCCGCCGGGCTTGTGGCGGTGGAAGCCATGGGCTGCGGCCGACCGGTGCTTGCCACCCGCAGCGGCGGTATGCCGGAATATCTGGATGGCAGCCAGGCCGTGCTGGTGGACCGTGACGGCAATGTAGCCGGGCAGCTGAGCTTTGCCATCCGCATGCTGTATGAACACCCGGATCTGCGCGCCCAGATGAGCACCGCCGGTGCAAAGACGGCACAGCGCTATTCTTCTGCACGCTTTTATGATGATTTTGTACGCATTGTGTACGATTTTGGAGGTCACCTATGGAACAGCCCGTCATCTGTGTGATCGTTCCGGTATACAAGGCGGAAGCTACCCTGCCCCGCTGCATCGAAAGTGTGCTGACCCAGCAGCTGCCGGGCGGGCTGCGGCTGATCTTGGTGGACGATCAAAGTCCAGACCGCAGCGGCGAAATTTGTGACGCTTACGCAGCAAAGGATCCCCGTGTGATGGTACTGCACCGCAGGGAACGCGGGGTTTCCGGCGCGCGCAATGCCGGGCTACGGGCCGCCACCGGTGAGTATATTGTATTTTTGGACAGTGACGATGCCCTGCGCCCCGGCGCTTTGGCCGCCGCCCTTGCGGCACAGGCCGCTGCCCCCAACGCTTTTGTGCTCTGGCACTACACCATGCAGCCGGACGATACCACCCCTGTAACCACAGCAGCCCACCCGGCCCAACAGAGCGACCTGGCCCGCCTGCACCTGGACTGCCTGATCGCCATGCCGTGGAACAAGCTTTACCGGCGCACATACGCCCGGCAGCTTGCCTTTGACCAGGCTTATACCCTTGGCGAAGATTTGCAGTTTGTGCTGGATTATCTGGCTCTGCTGGGGCGCTGCCAGCCGGATTTCAGCTACCTTGTGCTGGAAAGCGCCCTGACCTTTTACGATTGCAGCCGCACCGGCACCCTTTCCACCAAGTACCACGCCAATTACTGCGAAATTTGGCCCAAGCATTTTGCCAAGCTGAACGCCGCCTGCACCGTTGCTGCCTGCCCGCCGCAGGATATGCTGCCGCTGCACCGCGCGGAATTGCAGGTTTTGGCGGAGGGTGCCGCAGACATTTTGCGGCGGGATCCCGATGCCATGCCCGCACGCCGCGCCAAAGCCCGCACCGCGCTGCAAAGTCCATGGCTGAAAAGCCTGCTGGATACAATGCGCCATGAGCACTGTTATAGCCCCTATTACCTGCCCTGCCGCTGGAACAGCTTGCGTCTGCTATGGATGTTGTCCGAAGCTGCGCGCACGCAGAGCCCCCTGTTCGGCAAGCTGGACTGGGCGGGGTATTATTTGCTGCTGGGCCGCATGAAGCGCGGCTGAACCGCAGCCTGCTTTCTCTCTGGTATTACAGTACATTTCCCCCAGGCAGCGCCGTTGGCTTGCCTGGGGTTTTGTTTTTGCATCGTCAGGTTTTTGGGGTTGTAGATTGTATTCACCTGCTTAACATGGTATAATGGGACAGAATTATCTCTTTGTACTATTTTTATGGCAATACCGCATAATTCTAAGTGCCGATACGGCGAGCGAGGTGCGGCAGATGCCAAGCCAAAAGCGCAGATAATACTGGATGTCTTATCGAGCATTTTGGCAACGCAGATGCCGTGCCGCAGCTGCCGGAGCGGTGCTTAAGCCGCAAGGCGGGAATTGTGCGGTGTTGCCTTAACACATTTGGGAGAATTATTTAATAGTCAACCACTGCAGCGGCACTGCTTTTATGTGTTCGGCCGCTAAATCTGTTTTGGAGTGTTTTAGATGATGTTTTTATCGCGTGCAGAGTCCTCTTATCTGCACCAGCACCTAAGCGTTGTGCGCCATGTCACCCTGGACCCGGAGGGCCCCGGTGTGCTGCGCATTCACCTGCTCCCTTGCAAAAAAGCACGGTACAATGTGCCGTTTGTTGCACTTTTGAACGGGCAGGATATTTTGCCTCTCAGCGTTTCCTGGGCCATTCTGCTGGCAGGGCTGATGGACGCCCTGCAGCCTTTTGAGGGCAAGGAGATCACCGAGGACCAGTGGGCCGGCATTGCCGCCCAGGCTGTGGAAACCGCCGCTGCTGTTTACCCGAAAACGGCTCCCGACCAGATCCGCGCGGATTTGAATGCCATGCTGACCTCCTTCCGCGCGCTGACCGCCGGGCAGGAACCGCCCGTGCATGTGCAGCCGATGGACCTGGGCGCTTACGCCCGCTATATGGCAGCCCCCCACCGTATGGACCTGATGGTAAGCTCCATGGAAAAGGACGGTGCCTGGCACTGCAACCAGAAATGCCTGCACTGTTACGCCGCCAACCAGCCCCTTGGCGCGGTGAAAGAGCTGGATACCGACCAATGGCTGGCTGTTATCCAAAAATGCCGCGCGGCGGGCATTCCACAGCTGACCTTTACCGGCGGCGAACCCACCATGCGCAATGACCTGGTCAGCCTGGTGCATGCCGCACAGTGGTTTGTTACCCGGCTGAACACCAACGGCCGCATGCTGACCAGCGCCCTTTGCCGGGAACTGGCGGACGCCAGCCTGGACAGCGTGCAGGTCACCCTATATTCGGCGGATGAAGCTATCCATAACACGCTGGTGGGTGCCCCCGGCTATGCGGACACCATCAGCGGCATCCGCAATGCGGTGGAGGCGGGGCTGAATGTCAGCATCAACACCCCGCTGTGCAGCCTGAACCAGGATTACACCGCAACGCTGGCGCTGGCCAACTCTCTTGGCGTGCGCTATGCCACCTGCAGCGGGCTAATTCCCACCGGCGGGGCCGAAACCGACCCCAGCAAGGCCACCCGCTTAACGCCGGAAGCACTGACCGCCGTGCTGCGCCCCGCGATGGCCTATGCTGAACAAAACCACATGGAGATCAACTTTACCAGCCCCGGCTGGCTGCCGGATGCGGTACTGTTGGACCTTGGCTTTACCCAGGTGCCCAGCTGCGGGGCCTGCCTTTCCAACATGGCCGTTGCGCCGGACGGCACCGTTCTGCCCTGCCAGAGCTGGCTGCGGGAGGGCGCTGGCCTGGGCAACATCCTGCATGACCCCTGGCACAAGATCTGGAATGCCCCCGCCTGCCGCCGTGTGCGGGAAGAAAGTGCGAAAATGGAACACATCTGCCAGCTTGGCACAACCGTTCCCGCACAGGGAGGTTTGTGATGAAACAATCCGTTTTACGCTTTGCCGCGCAGCTGTGGGCTATGCTGGCCGTTCTGCTGCTGTTTGTTGCCGCCGCCCTGCCCGCCCATGCGGATGACGGCGACATGGATGAGATCACCCACTATACCGTAACAGTGGACACCCGCGCTGATGGCTCCGCCGATATCACCTATGAGCTGGACTGGAACGTGATCGGCGGCAGCCTGGATGAACCGCTGACCTGGGTGCGCATCGGCCTGCCCAACAGCCACAACGACAGCCTGGTCAACCTGACGCCGGATACAGTTCTTAACGTAAGTTCCGTGGATGACGGCGGTTCCTTTGCCAAGGTTGATTTTATCAACGCCTACTTCCCGCCGGATATTGCCGCCACCATCGGCGCACAGAGCAGCGTACACTTTGCGTTCCAGGTACACCAGTCCCATCTGTTTTTGCTGAACGAGGACGGCAACGCCGACTACAGCTTTACCCCCGGCTGGTTCGATGATTTGTGTGTGGATGAGCTGACCATCCGCTGGGTGGCGCTGGACGGTATCCAGGCCGATAACGACAGCCAGGACGGCAACTATCTTGTGTGGAACTTTGGCCCGCTGGACCATGGCGAAAGCGCCACGGTGCATGTCAGCGTTCCCGCCCATACAGCACAAAACTACTCCCCCGATGCTGCCGCAACGGACAGCGAAATGTATTATGACGACAGTGACCAGGTACTGGTTTTCTTCTTCGTGCTCCTTCTGGTCATTATCGTGATTGCTCTGATCACGGTTTCCGTTTCCCGCACAAACGGGATCTGGAACGGTGGTTTTGGCGAGGATGACCCCGACGACTGGTACTGGTATTCCAACGGGCACACCCATATCCATGTTGCCCGTAATCTGCCCCCGCCAGAAGGCTACCATCGCGTTCCCCCACCCGCAAACTTCAAGGCCGGGGGCGGAAAGACCCGCGGCGGTGGTGCCGGGCGGCGCAGCGGCGGTTCGGATCACTCCAACCATTCCAGCTGCGCGTGTGCGTGTGCCTGTGTTTCCAGCTGTGCATGCGCCTGCGCGTGTGCGGGCGGCGGCCGCGCCGGGTGCAGTACCAAAAACTTTTATAAAATTACCGTGAAAAAAGCCGACTGATATAACGGAGGGCAAAGCCATGAGCCTGGAAGATCAATACGATGCCTGGGTGCGCAGTGTGACCGGTACAGGCCGCCACAGCGCTACCAAACAGGACCGCGATGCCGCGCAAAACAGCCTGAACGCCATGCAGGCCCAGCTGGACGCTTTGGCCGAAAGCCAAAAACGTCAGAAATCTGCCGCGGACGCCCTGAACGCCGTGCAGCGCGCCGGCGCCGCCACCGCGGACAGTGTGCGCCGCATGAGCAGCGAGCTGACCCAAAGCCTGCGCCAGGACGGCCTGCTGGGCGGCAAAACCGCACAGCCTGCCCCCGCAGCAGAACCGGTAAAAGCCGGCCCGGAAAACTTTAATGGCCTGGCCGACCGGGTGCGCCAGCAGGTGCTAGGGCAGGATGCCTTTGTGGGGCAGGTGGTCAAGGCGTTCCGCCGCCCCTTTGTGATGGGCACCGCCGATACCGCCCATGCCCGCGGTAGCATGCTGCTGTGCGGCCCCACCGGTACCGGGCGGCACTATGCCCTGACCTGCATTGTGGACGAGATGGCAGGCCGCGGACTTTTGCACAGCGCCCTGATTGAAATGATGGATCTGGCCCTGTACCCCGGCCCCGCACAGGAAAAGCTGTTTTTGCAGGACCTGTATGCCGCCTTGCAGTCTGACGCCGAGGTTCTGGCCTTTGACCATTACGAAAGCTGTGCATCCAATTACCTGAACATGCTGGCAACGCTGGCCATTGACGGCACTCTGCCGCTGACCAGCCGCTATGTATTGCAGCGCGGCATTCTGGTGGATGTGGGCACCGCCCTGGCCCCCGGCGCGATCGGCGAATTGCAGGCTGCCGGCAAGTATTTTGTATTTTTCTCCAACCGGGACGAAACCGCCCTGGCGGACAAGTTCGGCGCGCGGTTCGTGGACGCGCTGGAGGGGGACATCTGCCGCACCCAGGCGTTCACCCCCGAAAGCCTGGCCGCCATTGCCGCGCGGGAGCTGAACCACCTGGCCCAGCGGGTCAAGGCTCAGTGCGGCCTTGTGCTTGCCATGGGCAGCGATGTGCGGGACCTGGTTGCCGCGCAGTACGGCAAAACTAGCGGCATGACCGCCATGCGCGATTATGTCGACAGCATCTACCGCGCCTTTGCAGAGTACGTTCTGGATGCGGACGACATTCCTACCGCCGGAACGCCCGCCAAATTGACGGTGGACGGCAGCCGCCTGATGGCCGCCATTGGCAGCGGTGAACCGTTTGACCTGCTGGCCCTGCTGCCCCGCCAGTACCGCGGCGATGTGGATGCCGTGGAAGCGGAGCTAGATGCCATTGTGGGCCTTGACGAAGTAAAGGATTTTGTGCGCGGCATTGCCCAGAACGTGCAGGCCCAGCAAAAGCGCAAGGCCCAGGGCCTGAAAGTTGCCGATGTGAACATGCACATGATTTTTACCGGCAACCCCGGCACCGGCAAAACCACGATTGCCCGCATTCTGGCCAAGTATCTGAAAGCCATCGGCGCACTGCGCGGCGGCCAGCTGGTGGAAGTGACCCGTGCCGACCTGGTGGGCCGCTATGTCGGCCACACGGCCCCGCTGACCAACCAGGTGATCCAGAGCGCTTTGGGCGGCGTGCTGTTCATTGATGAAGCATACAGCCTGTACCGCGGCGGCGAGGACAGCTTTGGGCTGGAAGCCATTGACACCCTGGTAAAGGGTATTGAGGACCACCGCGATGACCTGGTGGTGATCCTGGCCGGGTACAGCAAGGAGATGGCGCTGTTCCTGACGGCGAACTCCGGCCTGGCCAGCCGCTTCCCGAACCAGATTGAATTCCCGGATTACACAGGCGCTGAGCTTTTGGCGATCACCCAGAGCATTGCCAAAAGCAAGGGGTACCGCCTGGACGATGCCTGTGCGATGCCGTTGGTGGCATTCTTCGACCGCCGCCAGTCAGAGAACGCCGCCGAAAATGGCAACGGACGCATGGCCCGTAACACGCTGGAAAAAGCCATCCTGAACCAGTCCAAGCGCCTGGTCGCGGATGCTGATGCCGCGCTGGACCTGCTGCTGCCGGGGGATTTCGAACTGGAGTGATTCCTTACGGGAGTTTTCCGGCCTTTTTGAAAAAGGCCTTGGCGAAAGACTTTAATGGGTATCGCATAAATCACATAAGCTAAGGTGTATCTGAAAACAAAGAAAATAACGGATATTTCGCAAAATCCCGCTGTGTTTGTAGAAATAGACTAAATTTTCGACTTTTCAGATACACCCTAAGAAATAGGCATGCGTATTCTCGGTAGATACGAGGGTCCGCATGCCTTTGGTTTTGCGGGGGATCGGTTTGGAGTCTGGAATTTTGGTGCAAAAGTTCGCAGTGCGGCAGGGTTCCGCGCCGCGGCCCACCACCATTATTCTTTATTCATTAAAAAGCCCCCCGTCCCACCTCCAATTCCTAATTACTAACTACTAATTTCTAATTGCCGCCGAAAGCTCCTCCCTCCTCCCGCCTAACTAAAAAAATCCGCCCCATCCAGAACAGCTCTCACCATTCTAAACGGGGCGGACAAAAGTTTGATTTACAGTACCTTGGACAAAAACGCTTTCAGGCGCGGATTGTCGGGATCCTCAAAGAACTCCTGCGGGGGCTTATCGACCTTGATAACCCCCTCATCAATAAAGATCACACGGTTGGCAACCTCGCGGGCAAAACCCATTTCGTGGGTCACCACCACCATGGTCATGCCATCGCGGGCCAGTTCTTTCATCAGTTCCAGAACTTCGCCTACCATTTCGGGGTCCAGCGCGCTGGTGGGCTCGTCAAACAACAGCACTTCAGGGTTCATGGCCAGTGCACGCACAATGGCAATGCGCTGTTTCTGGCCGCCGGAAAGCATGTTGGGGTAAACATCCGCCTTATCGGCCAGGCCAATGCGCTCCAGCAGCTCCATGGCCTGCTTGTCGGCAGCAGCCTGGCTCATACGGCCCAGGCGCACCGGAGCCAGCGTGATGTTCTTTTTCACCGTCAGGTGGGGGAACAGGTTAAAATGCTGGAACACCATGCCCATCTGGGCGCGGGTGGCATCAATGTCGCGTTCGGTGATCTCTTTGCCGTCCAGCATAACCGTGCCGCCGTCCGGTTCTTCCAGGCGGGTCAGGCAGCGCAGAAAAGTGGACTTGCCGCAGCCGGAAGGCCCAACCAGGCAGACAACATCGCCCTTATTGATGGTCAGGTCAATGCCCTTGAGCACATCCAGACCGTTATAGTTCTTTTTTAAGTCCTTAACGACGATCACTCTTCGCCAGCCTCCCTTCCAGTTTGCCAAGCAGCCAGGTAAAGATCATAACCAGAATCAGATACATCAGCGCCACGCCGAACAACGGGAACATCGGCTCGTAAGTACGGTTCATGATGCCCTGTGCAGCGTACAGCAGCTCCTTACCGCCAATAACGGTGATGAGCGAGGTATCCTTGAGAAGGACGATGAACTCATTGCCCAGGGCAGGCAGCACCGAGCGGATGGCCTGCGGAATCACGATCAGCACCATGGTTGTCATGTAGTTCAGGCCCAGGCTGCGGCCGGCTTCCATCTGGCCGGGGTCAACGGCCATCAGACCGCCGCGGATGATCTCCGAAACATACGCACCGGAGTTAATGCCCAGTGCCAGCGCGCCGACCATGGTAAAGTTGCGGCTGTTGGCAAAGATAACCATGCTCATAATCAGCATCTGCACCATCATGGGGGTGCCGCGGATCACAGTGGCGTATAGCTTGCATACAGCGTTGGCAACGGCAAGAGCCGGGTCGTGGTGGCCGCGGCGCTGCTGGTCATGCGCAACACGCACCAGGGCAACCACGCTGCCCAGCACCACGCCGATCGTCAAAGCAATTGCCGTTACATACAGCGTGGGGATGACCCCTTTGAGGTATTGCTGCCAGCGGTTTGAGGCAATAAATGCCTGGTAGAATTTGACGAACAGATCCTGCCCGAAATCCAGCTTTGTACCAGCTTTCGCCAGCTGGGTCAGCATTTCGTATTGTGCGGCCATCCGCATTCCACACCTTTCCTGTGTTCCGGCACCAGGGCACCGGGCGTTTATTTTACGGTCTTGCCAACAAAAGGGAGGCGCCCCTGCGGGCCACCTCCCTGTGGCACTTGTGAAAAAGCTGCTTTATTCAGCAGTGATGTACTTGTCCACGATAGCCTGCAGGGTGCCGTCAGCCTTCAGCTCTTCCAGAGCGGTGTTGATGGCATCCTTCAGTTCGGTGTTGCCCTTACCAATGCCGATTGCGTAGCTTTCTTCCACGTAAGCGGTGTCCAGCAGCTTCAGGCCGGGGTTGGCAGCAATAAATTCCTTAGCGGGAGCATTATCAATAACAACGCAGTCAACCTGGCCGTTGTTCAGCATCTGCACAGCAGTCAGGCCGTCGTCGTAAGCAACAACGTTCTCATCGCCAAAGTCGTCAGAGCAGTACAGGTAGCCGGTGGTACCGCGCTGGGTGCCGATTTTCTTGCCAGCCAGGTCATCCACGCTGGCAATATCGGAATCTTCCTTGACGATGATGGACTGGATGCCGGTTGCGTAAGAATCGGTGAAGTCCATCACGTTCTGGCGCTCGTCGGTAACGGTAACGCCAGCCATAACCATATCGGACTTGCCCTGCTGTACAGCCAGCAGTGCAGCGTCAAAGTCCATATCATCGATCTGCAGCTCCAGGCCCAGCTTGTCAGCAATAGCCTGTGCGGTCTCAATGTCGATGCCCTCAAATTCGCCGGAATCGGTGGTCATCTCGTACGGGGGGAAGGCTGCGTTGGTGGACATGATCAGCTTGCCCGGCTCAACGGTGGACAGCTCAGCAGTTTCAGTCTCGCTGGCTGCTTCAGAGGAAGCAGCCTCGGAAGATGCAGCATCGCTGGAAACGGCTTCGGAAGATGCAGCAGAAGAAGCGGTGGAACCGCAGGCAGCCAGGCTCAGAACCAAGGCAGCGGCAGTCATCAAAGACAATGCTTTTTTCATTACAATATACCTTCTTTGTTCATGGTTCTCTGATTTTCAAGGCGTATCTGAAAACAAGGAAAATGACGGACATTTCGCAAACACAAGCAGGATTTAAGGCAATACCGCATAATTCTAAGTGCCGATACGGCGAGCGAGGTGCGGCAGATGCTAAGCCAAAAGCGCAGATAATACTGGATGTCTTATCGAGCATTTTGGCAACGCAGATGCCGTGCCGCAGCCGCCGGAGCGGTGCTTAAGCCGTCAGGCGGGAATTGTGCGGTGCTGCCTTAAGGCAAAGAGCCGCCGGAATCCTTTGTGGATTCCAAGGCTTTTTAACGCAAAATCCGGCTGCGTTTGTAGAAATAGGCGATGCTTTCGACTTTTCAGATACACCCTAGCGCAGCGGCGGAACTTTCCCTCTTTCCGGAGCTGCATCAGGATAAATTCTAGTATAATACATAAATATTCAAAGTCAATGTATAAATATTGAATTCAGCATTTTGCGGCAAGATGGCTGCCTTCCCCACCAGAAATTGTGCATTTTTCAAGCCTGCATTTCACAGTTTTTCCTGATATATTGACGCCGTAAGTTAAACGTGGTAAACTTTACGCGTTCATGAGCGAAATTCATGCCATTCAGTCGAAATAAACCGGCTTGCATTACCTTGCCGTACAAAAAAGAGGAATCAATATGCTGACATTAGGTGACCTGCACATTGGGCAGGATGCAATCATCCGCGTGGTAGGCGGTGAGGGCGAGCTGCGCCACCACCTGCTGGATATGGGGCTGACCCCCGGCACCGAGGTAACGCTGCGCAAAACGGCCCCCATGGGGGACCCCATTGAAGTGGAGCTGCGTGGTTATGAGCTGACCCTGCGCCTGGCCGATGCGCAGAAAATTGAAATTGACAGCGTGCACGCAACGGACCGCGCCGCCCCCAGCGAAGAGCGCCACAAGGTGGTAGCCCACCCCGGCGTTGGCGAGCTGGACAAAGCCGCCAGCTACCACGAGCGCAAAGCCGGCGCCCCCATTGCCGCCGGTGCACCGCTGACCTTTGCCCTGGCCGGCAATCAGAACTGCGGCAAAACCACGCTGTTCAACCAGCTGACCGGCTCCAACCAGCATGTGGGCAACTTTCCCGGCGTTACGGTGGACCGCAAGGACGGCGTGATCCGCAACCACAAGGAAGCCACCGTAACGGACCTGCCGGGCATTTATTCCCTGTCCCCTTACTCCAACGAGGAGATTGTCACGCGGGATTTTATCCTGAGCGAGCACCCGTCCGGCATTATCAACATTGTGGATGCTTCCAACATTGAGCGCAACCTGTACCTGACCATGCAGCTGATGGAGCTGGATACCCCCATGGTTCTGGCGCTGAACATGATGGACGAAGTGCGCGCCAACGGCGGCACCATCATGGTAAACCAGCTGGAAGAAACGCTGGGCATTCCGGTTGTTCCCATTTCTGCCGCAAAAAACGAGGGCATTGATGAGCTGATCGAACACGCCGTCCATGTGGCGCGCTACCGGGAGCTGCCGGGCCGCATCGACTTCTGCACGGCAGGCAGTGACCCAGCAGACCCCAGGGGCGCGGTGCATCGCTGCATCCATTCTGTCGGACATTTGATTGAGGACCATGCCGCTGCCGCCGGGCTGCCGCTGCGCTTTGCCGCCACCAAGCTGGTGGAGAGAGACACCCTGATTGAAAAAGCCCTGCAGCTGAACCCCAACGAAACAGACATACTGGGCCACGCCATTGCTGAAATGGAAACCGTGACCGGGCTGGACCGCGAAGCCGCCCTTGCGGACATGCGCTTTACCTTTATTGAAAAGCTATGCTCCGCCACGGTGGTGAAGCCGGGCGAAAGCCTGGAGCATAAGCGCAGCGTTGCCATTGATAAGATCCTGACCGGCAAATACACTGCCTTGCCCTGTTTTGCGGGCATTATGGCGCTTGTTTTCTGGCTGACCTTTGGCGTAGTGGGCTCCACCCTTTCGGACTGGATGACCCTTGGCATCGACTGGTTTACCGGCGTTGTGGACCGCGCCCTGACGGCGTATCAGATCAACCCGGTGGTGCACAGCCTTGTGATCGACGGCATTTTTGCCGGTGTCGGCAGCGTGCTGAGCTTTTTGCCCACCATTGTTATTTTGTTTTTCTTCCTTTCTATTTTGGAAGACACCGGTTACATGGCGCGTGTTGCTTTTGTTATGGATAAGCTGCTGCGCCGCATTGGGCTTTCGGGCCGCAGCTTTGTGCCCATGCTGGTGGGCTTCGGCTGCTCGGTTCCCGCCATTATGGCAACCCGCACCCTTTCCAGTGAGCGTGACCGCCGCATGACGATTTTGCTGACCCCGTTCATGAGCTGTTCCGCCAAGCTGCCCATTTATGCGCTGTTCACCGCCGCGTTTTTCCCGCGGGTATGGCGTGCACCGGTCATGATTTTCCTCTATCTTTTCGGCATTTTGTGTGGTATACTGTATTCGCTGATCCTCAAGCAGACCTGTTTCCGCGGTGAACCGGTACCCTTTGTGATGGAGCTGCCCAACTACCGCCTGCCTTCGCCCAAAAGCGTCGGCCAGCTGATTTGGGAAAAGGCCCGTGATTTTATTCAGCGTGCCTTTACAATTATCTTTGTTGCAACCGTCGTGATCTGGTTCCTGCAGACGTTCGACACCCGCTTGAATGTTGCTGCCACCCCGGATTCCAGCCTTCTGGCTTTGGTTGGCAGCCTGATCACCCCCATCTTCAAACCCCTTGGCTTTGGCGACTGGCGCATTTCCACTGCGTTGATCACCGGCTTTACCGCCAAGGAAAGCGTTGTTTCCACCCTGACCGTCCTGCTGGGCGGCGATACCGGCGCGCTGAACACGCTGTTCACCCCGTTTACTGCGCTGGTTTTCCTGATCTTTACGCTGTTGTATACCCCCTGTGTTGCAGCCATTGCCGCTGTCAAGCGGGAACTGGGCGGTGGCCGGGCTGCACTGGGTGTGGTACTGATGCAGTGCGGCATTGCCTGGGTTGTGGCGTTTGCCGTGCACTGTGTAGGGGTTTTGCTGGGGTTGGCATAAGGGCAGCGTATTCACCTGTCACTTTGTTTTCGCTTAACCCATAGGGAGGTTTTTTCCATGTCACTTCAAAGTATCCTTGTTCTGGTTATTATTTTTGTTCTGCTCGGCGTTGCCATCGGTTTTATTGCCAACAGCGAAAAGGGCTGGCACGGCGGCTGCACCGGCAACTGCGCCAGCTGCCAGGAACACTGCAATGACAAACAGAAAAAGAACCCGCCCAAGCAGCAGTGATGCCGGACTGAAGGAGACTGCCGTATGACTGCTGTTCAACAACCCGTCGCAACAGCTTCCCGCCCTGCCGTGCGCCAGCGCATTGACTGGATCGACACGGCCAAGGGCCTGTGCATGATCCTGGTTATTGTGGGGCACACCCTGCCCTATGGCAACCTGATGCGCAATTTCATTTTTTCGTTCCACATGCCGGCCTTTTTCTTTCTGACCGGTTATACAGCCCGCCGCCCGGATACCTGGCAGGGCTTTGCCCGCCGGGTCAAAAAAGACTTTGCTGCACTGATCGTTCCCGTGCTGGGTGTGGTACAGGTGTTCAACGTTTTGCTGAACTTTTTCCTTTCTGATGACAGAAGCCTGACCAACCTGTGGGATATTGCCCGCTACAATGCCATCACCCTGTTCTGGGCCAGCGGTAACCCTGCCGACGGCATTCCCAGCTGCGGCATGCCATGGTTTTTGTTTGCACTGTTCTGGGGCAAGCTGATCTGGGAGCTGTTGGGGCTTTTGTTCCCCAAAGGGGATTTTGCCGTCAGTTTCATTGTCATGCTGTTCGGCGCGTACATCGGGCAGGTGCAGTATCTGCCGCAATGTCTGGATGTTGCAATGGTCGTTGTCATGTACCTCACATTGGGGCAGCTGTTCCGTCAGCATCAGGCATTGCTGGACCGGTACCGGGTCCCGCTTTTTCTGGCCATGCTGATCCCCTGGGCATGGTGCTGCCAGCAGGGCATTTATATTGAACTTGCTTCCCGCACATACTCCAATTACATTTTGTGCGCTTCCATCAGTGTATGCGGCATCTGGATCTTCTGCCATCTGTGCCGTGAACTGAACGCCAATAACACTTTGCGGCCGGCGCTCAGCTTTTTGGGGCGGCATAGCCTGTGGCTGTTCTTTGTACACCACATGGATGTGTTTACCAGTGCCATCTGGCAAAAAGACCGCCTGCTGTTCACACTACCCTGCCGCCTTGCATGGGACATCCTGCTTTCCCTGCTGCTGCTTGGCTGCTGGACATTGCTGCGCACCGGCTGGCGCAGGCTGACCGCAAAATAAACTCTTTGAACCGTTCTGCATCCCCTGTTCCGGGCCTGCAGGGCGGTTTTTGTTTTGGCAGCGCTTTCTGCACAGGGCAAACATTGTTTTTTACCGCGGATTATGGTACAATGAATTGTCTATAAGTATGTATCGGGGATTCCCATGAAATATCTATTTTTGAAAGGGCTTTTTATGGCAGAGCAACGCAACCAGACCCCTGCCGGGGATAATACGCAATGGACCACCGTTATTCGGCCGCGCACCGGCTGGTTTGATGTGGACCTGGAAGAACTGTGGCGCTACCGTGACCTGATCGTCATGTTCGTCAAGCGCAACTTTACCGTCATGTACAAGCAGACCATCCTGGGGCCGCTGTGGATCATCCTGAACCCGCTTATCACCACGGTGCTGTTCAACGTGGTGTTCGGCGGCATTGCCGGGCTTTCTACGGACGGTACGCCAAGCTTTTTGTTCTACATGGCCGGCAACACGGTGTGGACCTTTTTTGCCTCCTGCATCAACGGAACCGCCAATACCTTTGTTGCCAACAGTCAGGTGTTCGGCAAGGTATATTTTCCGCGGCTTACCACACCCATCAGTCAGGTGCTTACCAGCCTGATCAACTTCTTTATCCAGTTTGTCATGTACATTCTGTTCTGGGTCTACTTCGCCGTGACCGGGTCCGGTGTACACCTGACAGCCTGGGCGTTCGCCGTGCCGCTGGTAGTGCTGGAAGTTATGCTTTTGGGCCTTGGGGTCGGCATTATCGTTTCGGCCCTGACCACAAAGTACCGTGACCTTGCCATTGCCGTCAGCTTCGGCGTACAGCTGTGGATGTATATCTCCCCTGTTGTATATCCGCTGTCCAGTCTGGACAATTCTCCCCGTTTGCAGATGCTGATGCGCCTGAACCCCATGACCGCCCCGATCGAAGTGTTCCGCATGGGAACCCTTGGCACCGGAACGGTGGAAGTGGGCAACCTGATTTACAGCCTGCTTTTTACAGCCGCCGCCCTTGTGCTGGGCGTTGTGCTGTTCAGCCGCATTGAAAAAACCTTTATGGATACCGTGTAAGGAGGGGCGCAGATGGAAAACCAGACGAATGCACAAAACCAGCGCGTACCCGTCATTCAGGTATCGGGCTTGAAAAAGCAATACAAACTGGGCCAGATCGGCGGCGGCACCCTGACGCATGACCTGCAAAGCTGGTGGGCCCGTGTACGCGGCAAAGAGGACCCCAACACCGTGATTGGCACCGATGCCCGCCTGTTTGGCAAGACTTTTATGGCGCTGAACGGTGTTGACCTGACCGTTTACAAAGGCGAAGCCCTTGGCATTATCGGCCGCAACGGTGCAGGCAAATCCACCCTGCTCAAAATTCTGTCCCGCATTACCGCCCCTACCGAAGGCGAAATCCGCCTGCGCGGGCGTGTGGCTTCCATGCTGGAAGTCGGCACCGGCTTCAACAACGAAATGACCGGCCGCGAAAACATTTACATGAACGGTGCCATCCTTGGCATGACCCGCGCCGAGGTCGATTCCAAAATTGACCAGATCATTGAATTTTCCGAGTGCGGTGATTTTATTGATACCCCCGTCAAGCGCTATTCCAGCGGTATGTTTGTCAAGCTGGCCTTTGCCGTAGCTGCCCATCTGGACAGCGAGATCATGGTAATGGATGAAGTTCTGGCCGTGGGTGATATGAAGTTCCAGCAGAAATGCCTTGGCAAAATGAGCGATGTTGCCGGGCAGGAAGGCCGCACGGTTTTGTATGTCAGCCACAACATGAGCACCATCCGCCAGCTGTGTACCCGCTGCGTGGTGCTGGACCAGGGCCGCGTGATTTTTGACGGCGATGTAGAGCAGGCCATTGCGGTTTACATGGAAACAACCGATGTAAACGTTGTCCACTATGACCTGATGGATGTTTCCCGCATGAACGCCAGTGCAGGCAAGCGGATGCGGCTGGAAACGCTGGACTTTGTGGGCAAGGAATCCAGTGTGTTTGCGGACACCGAAAAAATTCGGGTGCGCATTACCTGGCGTGTTTCGGAGCCGTTTGCCGGGGTACACTTAAAGCTGAACCTGCATTTCCGGGATTCGACCCCCGTGGGCATTACCCACCCGGTCAACCTGGGCGCCGCCGTGCCCGGCAAGCTGTATACCACCGAGTTTGAGTTTGACCCCAGCCTGCTGGGCGAAGGCCAGTATTTCTTCTATGTGGATGTGTTTGACGGCGTGCTGACCCAGGCTGTCTGCCTGGACAAGCCAGTGACCGAGTTTGCGTTTGAGGTAACCTCCGGCGATTTGACCATGCCGGAATGGGCACCGGGCTGGGGCCGCATCCACTTCCCGCCGGTCAAAGTGTTGGAGAATGGATACGATGGGTGATATTTTCATCTGCCACACGCTGTATCATGTGTTAATCGCGCTGGTGCGCGCGCTGCGCAGCCGCCCCGGCAAGTCCACCCTTGTGCTGAGCACCTGTGTGCCGGAAGCCGAAACCCTGCGCGCTAAATTGCTGGACGCTGCGCCGGTTCTGTGGGACGCTGTTTTGATCGTGGACGAGGAAAAGCTGGACGCACAGAACAGCGAAAGCGACTTTTACCGCCTGCGCCACCCGTTCCGCAAGCCGTATTTTACGCTGCCCAAGGGGCATGTGTACATCAGCAATGACTGGAGCGCTTTAGGGCGCTACCTGCAGCGGGAGCGCCGGGTTTATACCCTGTGCGAAGATACCTTTGGCGGCACGTTGGACCCTGACCAGCACCTGCTGGACGAGCAGCGCACCAACCCCCGCGGCCCCTACCGCTACTGGGGCGACAGCCCCTGCTGCCGCACGGTGGAAAGCGAAGACGCCGCGCGGTGCAGCATTTTTGGCGTAGACAAGCTGGTAACGGTATCCAAAGCGCAGCTACTGGAAAGCCTGACGGAGGAAGAAAAAGCCATCATCCGCCGGGTGTTTTTGGCCACCCCCCTGCCGGAGCATGTGCAGGGTGCCTGCCTGCTTTTGCCCCGCAGCTTTGTGCTGGACGGCCTGATGGATCAGCCCACCCAGGACGCCATGTTTGCGGCTGTTGCCAAGAAATACTGCACAGAACCGCTGTTTATCAAAACCCACCCGCGGGATACCACGGATTATTCCAAGCTGTTCCCTACTGCTGTTATCCTGCCCCGCACCATGCCAAGCGAGGTTCTCAATTTCTGCCTGCCCTTCAAATTCCAGCGCGCCGTCACCGTGCAAAGCTGGGTCCTGCGCGGCTTTACCGCCGCGGAAGAAAAGGTGTTTGTGGGGCTGGAAGAGGCAGAAAAGTTGGTGCAGGGGTAATGCCTCCCCTTTGAGGGGAGGTGGCCGAGCGCAAGCGGGTCGGAGGGGTGGCTCCCTTACTGCCGCCTAAATGATAAGCCGGAAGGGGACGTACCATTCTATGCGCCTGCCGCATAATTCCAACAATCTTGCCTATGTTCGTTCTCTGCGCAAAAAATATGACCGATGCGGAGCGCAAATTATGGTATGAATATCTGCGTCCCTGCCCCTACAAATCCACACGCCAAAAGAGCGTTGGGCCCTATATCCTTGATTTTTATTGTGCTTCTGCTCAGTTGGCAGTTGAAATTGACGGTTCGCAACATTACGAACCGCAGGGGCAGCAGCAAGATGCTGCCCGAACTGCTTATTTGCAGGCGTTTGGTATTTTTGTTCTGCGGTTTTCCAACCGGGACGTTCTTCTCAATTTGGAGGGTGTTGCAGCCGAAATTGAGCGTACGATTCTGATGCGGATATCCAAATAGATTTTCATAACAATCTATGGCAACACCGCACAATTCCCGCCTAGCGGCTTAAGCACCGCTTCGGCGGCTGCGGCACGGCATCTGCGTTGCCAAAATGCT